>NZ_JBVISA010000012.1:0-249845 GCF_055575755.1 Kitasatospora sp. NPDC034035
GCCCGGTTACATTCCGAACCCGGAAGCTAAGCCTTACAGCGCCGATGGTACTGCAGGGGGGACCCTGTGGGAGAGTAGGACGCCGCCGAACAATCATTCAGAAGAACCCCCATCCGGATCCCGGATGGGGGTTCTTCGCGTTTCCCGGAAAATCGGCCGGACCCCGCCGGCCGGCCCCTGCCGAGTGACCCCCGCCAAGTGGCTGGTCCACCGTCAATATGCCGCTAAAACCGCCTGATCAGTGCATTGATCAGCGGAAAATCGCTGCTCACGCCGTAGTCTCGAAGGGGCGGGGAACAGGTGTCCGGGGGTGGCTCCCGGGCATGGCCGGATCAAGAATGGTGCTCATGGGACGAGGCAGGCTGCGCATCTACCTCGGGGCGGCCCCCGGGGTCGGTAAGACGTACGCCATGCTCGCCGAGGCGCACCGGCGGCACGAGCGCGGCACGGACGTCGTGGTGGCGTTCGTGGAGGACCACGGCCGCCGGCGTACCGCGGACATGGTCGCCGGGTTGGAAGTCGTGCTGCGGCAGCAGGTGGTGCACCGGAGCGCGCGGTTCTCCGAGATGGACCTGGACGCCGTCCTCGCCCGTCGCCCGCAGGTGGCGCTGGTGGACGAGCTGGCGCACACCAACGTGCCCGGCTGCCGCAACGAGAAGCGCTGGCAGGACGTCGAGGAGCTGCTGGCGGCCGGGATCGATGTGATCTCCACCGTGAACGTGCAGCACCTGGAGTCGCTCGGCGACGCCGTCGCGGGCATCACCGGAGTGCGTCAGCGCGAGACGGTCCCGGACGAGGTGGTCCGGCGGGCCGATCAGATCGAGCTCGTGGACATGTCCCCGCAGGCGCTGCGGCGGCGGCTGGCGCACGGGAACGTGTACGCGCCGGAGAAGATCGACGCGGCGCTCGCCAACTACTTCCGCCCCGGCAACCTGACCGCGCTGCGCGAGCTGGCGCTGCTGTGGACCGCCGACCGGGTGGACGAGTACCTGCAGAAGTACCGGGCCGAGCAGGGCATCGAGGGCACCTGGCAGGCCCGGGAGCGGATCGTGGTGGGCCTCACCGGCGGAGCCGAGGGGGCGACGCTGATCCGCCGGGCGGCCCGGATCGCGGCCAGGGTCTCCGGCGGTGAGCTGCTCGCCGTGCACATCTCCCGTTCGGACGGCCTGGTGGGCTCCGGCTCGCCGCAGACGCTGATCGAGCAGCGCGCGCTGGTGGAGAGCCTCGGCGGCTCCTTCCACGCCGTACTGGGTGACGACCCGGCCGCCGGGCTGCTGGACTTCGCCCGGGGCGTGAACGCCACCCAGATCGTGCTGGGCACCAGTCGGCGGCCCGCCTGGCAGTACCTGTACGGGCCGGGCGTCGGCACCACGGTGACCCGGGAGGCCGGGGACATCGACGTCCACATGGTCACCCACGAGCACGCCGGGCACGGGCGCGGCAGGGTTCCGGTCCGCCGGATCACCGACCTGGGCCGGACCCGGACCATCGCCGGCTGGTTGATCGGCCTGGCCGGTCCGCCGCTGATGGCGATCGTCCTGACGGCGATCGGCGGGCTGGGGCTCTCCACCGACATGCTGCTGTTCCTGTCGCTGACGGTGTGCGCGGCGCTGGTCGGTGGGCTGCTGCCGGCGATCGGCTCGGCGCTGGTCGGCTCCTCGGTGCTGAACTACTACTTCACGCCGCCGCTGCACACCTTCACCATCAACGAGCCGCAGAACATCATGGCGGTGGCGATATTCACCATCGTCGGCATATCGGTGGCGTCCGTGGTGGACCTGGCGGCTCGCCGGACCCACCAGGCGGCCCGCAGCCAGACCGAGGCGCAGACGCTCAGCGCGCTGGCCGGCACGGTGCTGCGGGGCGCGCCGAACGGGGACGGGGTGCTGACCGCGCTGATGGAGCAGGTCCGGGAGACCTTCGGGCAGGAGAGCGCCGCGCTGTTGGAGCGCCCGGAGCCGCTCGGCCCCTGGGTGCCGGTGGCCACCGCCGGGCCGCGGCCGCCGGAGCGGCCGGAGACGGCCGACGTGGACGTCCCGGTCGGCGAGAGCCTGGCGCTGGTGCTGCGCGGCCGGGTGCTGCCCGGGGCGGACCGGCGTCTGCTCGGGGCCTTCGCCGCGCAGGCCGCCGTGGTGCTGGAGCGCCGCCGGCTGTCCCGGGAGGCCGTCGCGGCCAGGCGGGAGGCCGAGGGCAACCGGATCCGTACGGCTCTGCTGGCCGCCGTCTCGCACGACCTGCGCACCCCGCTGGCGGGTATCAAGGCGTCGGTGAGCTCGCTGCGCTCGGCGGACGTCGACTGGGATCCGGAGGACGAGGCCGAGCTGCTGGCCGGGATCGAGGACGGCGCCGACCGGCTGGACCACCTGATCAACAACCTGCTCGACATGAGCCGGCTGCAGACCGGGACCGTCACCCCGCTGATCCAGGAGACCGACCTGGACGAGGTGGTGCCCTACGCGCTCGGCGGGGTGCCGCCGGACTCCGTCCGTCTGGACGTGCCGGAGACGCTCCCGATGATCCGGGCCGACGGTGGGCTGCTGGAGCGCTCGCTGGCCAACCTGGTGGAGAACGCCGTCAAGTACAGCCCGGACGGCGTCAAGGTGCTGGTCAAGGCCGATGCGCTGGTGCAGCCGGGGGTGCCGGGCCGGGTCGAGCTGCGGATCGTCGACCGCGGGCCGGGGGTGCCCGAGGAGGCCAAGGAGAAGATCTTCGCGCCGTTCCAGCGCTACGGCGACGCGCCGCGCGGCGCCGGCGTGGGTCTCGGGCTCGCGGTGGCGCGCGGCTTCGTCGAGGCGATGGACGGCAGCGTCACCGCCGAGGACACCCCCGGCGGCGGCCTGACCATGGTCGTCAGCCTGCCGGCCGTCGAGCGGCCGCCCGAGCCGGCGGAGTCGCCCGAGCCGCCGGAGCCGGGTGAGCCGAACGGCGGCGGGAGCGGCGCGGTCTCGGAGCTGATCACATGAGAAGGAAAGCCGAAAGCCGAAATCCCGTTCCACAGTCCTCAACTCACGACAAGCCCTGAAAGGCGGAGCCCGTAAATGACCCGGGTCCTCGTCGTGGACGACGAACCGCAGATCGTCCGCGCGCTGGTGATCAACCTCAAGGCCCGCAAGTACGAGGTGGACGCGGCCCATGACGGCGCGAGCGCCCTGGAACTGGCCGCGGCCCGCCATCCGGACGTCGTCGTCCTCGACCTCGGCCTGCCCGACATGGACGGGGTCGAGGTGATCCGCGGGCTGCGCGGCTGGACCCGGGTGCCGATCATCGTGCTGTCGGCCCGGCACGCCTCGGACGAGAAGGTCGAGGCCCTGGACGCCGGCGCCGACGACTACGTCACCAAGCCGTTCGGCATGGACGAGCTGCTCGCCCGGATGCGGGCCGCCGTGCGGCGGGCCGAGCCGGTGGCCGGGGAGGCCGACTCGCTGGTCGTCACCGAGAGCTTCACGGTCGACCTCGCCGCCAAGAAGGTCAACCGGGACGGCGCCGACGTACGCCTCACCCCGACCGAGTGGCACCTGCTGGAGGTCCTCGTCCGCAACGCGGGGCGGCTGGTCAGCCAGACCCAGCTGCTGCAGGAGGTGTGGGGCCCGGCCTACCGGACCGAGACCAACTACCTGCGGGTCTACCTCGCCCAGCTGCGCCGGAAGCTGGAGCGGGACCCCTCGCACCCGCGCCACTTCATCACCGAACCGGGAATGGGATACCGGTTCGAGAGCTGACCGCCGTTGCCCCCGGCGGCCGTACGACCTGCCGCCGGGGGCCCGGAAACCGGTACCCTTCCGACATGAGTGGTGACAACAGCAGTGGCCAGCCGCAGGGGCGGTTCCGCCGCATGCTCAGTCGGCTGACCTCCTCGGCCGAGGAACTGGACGCCGAGGACCTGCGTCAGGAGAGCGCCGCGGAGTCGGGATGCAGGCCGATCGCCGGCTGCGCGGACCGCGACCTGGTCACCGTCGCGGGCACGCTGCGCACGGTGACGCTCCGCCCGCGGGCCGGGGTGCCGGCCCTCGAGGCCGAACTCTTCGACGGCACCGAGGCCTTGGACGTGGTCTGGCTCGGCCGTCGCTCGATCGCGGGCATAGAGCCCGGCCGCAGGCTGGTCGCCAGCGGTCGGATCAGCCACGCGCGCGGGCGCCGCGTGCTGTTCAACCCCCGCTACGAGCTGCGTCCGGTCGGACACGGGAGCGAATGAGCGTGAGCAACCAGCCCGGCGGCGATGCCGCCCAGCTCGACCTGGCCCACGACGCGGCGGCCGAGGAGGCCGCCCGCAAGGCCGCCTCCAAGGAGGCCGCCGACACGGTCATGAAGGCCTTCGGCGGCGTGCGCGGCATGATCGACATGACGCTGCCCGGCCTGGTCTTCATCGTCACGTACAACCTCACCCACCAGGTCAGCACCTCGGCCTGGGCCGCGCTCGGCCTGAGCGCCCTGTTCGTGGTGGCCCGGCTGGCGAAGCGGGAGACCATCCAGCACGCCTTCAGCGGGGTGTTCGGCGTCGCACTCGGCGCCTGGATCTCGATGAAGAGCGGCAAGGCCGAGGACTTCTACCTGCCCGGCCTGCTCTGGAACGTCGCCTACAGCCTCGCCCTGGCGGTCTCCGCGCTGGTGCGCTGGCCGATGATCGGGGTGATGCTCGGCCCGATCACCGGCGAGATGTTCACCTGGCGCAAGGAGAACCCGGGTCGGCTCGCCGCCTACACCAAGGCGACCTGGGCCTGGGTGGTGATCATGGGCCTCAAGCCGGTGATCCTCTTCCCGCTGTACTTCACCCACAACGTCAACCTGCTGGGCTGGCTGAAGGTCGCCCTCGGCATCCCGCCGATGCTGCTGGCGATGTACGTCACCTGGCAGATCCTGCTGAAGGCGCCGCCGCCGATCAAGGCGCCGCTGGACGACGAGGAGGAGCCGGCGAAGTAGCCGTCTCCGCACGGCCGAGGGCCCGCACCCGTTCGGGTGCGGGCCCTCAGCCGTGTTTCGGGGTCCTACCGTCCTACTGGGCGCCGGAGGTGGCCGACAGCAGCTCCTCCAGCTCCTCCTCGCGCTCCTGGGCGGCGACGAAGAGCAGCTCGTCGCCGCCCTCCAGGGTGTCGTCCTTGCCCGGCACCAGCACCCGGCCCTCGCGGATGATGGTCACCAGCGCGGTGTCCTGCGGCCAGGCCACGTCGCCGACCCGGGTGCCGACCAGCTCGGTGTCGGAGGCCAGGGTCAGCTCGACCAGGTTGGCGTTGCCCTGGCTGAAGCGCATCAGGCGGACGAGGTCGCCGACGCTGACCGCCTCCTCGACCAGGGCGGACATCAGGCGCGGCGTGGACACGGCCACGTCCACGCCCCAGGACTCGTTGAAGAGCCACTCGTTCTTGGGGTTGTTCACCCGGGCGACCACCCGCGGCACCGCGTACTCGGTCTTGGCGAGCAGCGAGACGACCAGGTTGACCTTGTCGTCGCCGGTCGCGGCGATCACCACGTGGCAGCGCTGCAGGGCGGCCTCGTCCAGCGAGGTGATCTCGCAGGCGTCGGCCAGCAGCCACTCCGCCATCGGCACCCGCTCCACCGAGATGGAGTTGGGGTTCTTGTCGATCAGCAGGACCTCGTGGCCGTTCTCCAGCAGCTCGCCCGCGATCGAGCGGCCCACGGCACCGGCCCCGGCAATGGCGACCCGCATCAGTGACCCTCCTCCTTCGGCCCCTGCGCGAACGCGGCCTCGACGGCCGTCAGGTCGGCCCGGCGCAGCATCACGTGCACCAGGTCGCCCTCCTGCACCACCATCTGCGGCGTGGGCAGGACGCCCTCGCCGAGCCGGGTGACGAACGCCACCCGGGTGCCGGAGGCCTCTTCCAGCAGGCCGATCCGGTGGCCGACCCAGCGCGGGTCGTACGCGACCTCGGCCAGCTGCACGCCGCCGCTCGGGTCCTGCCACAGCGGCTCGGCGCCGCTCGGCAGCAGCCGGCGCAGCATCTGGTCGGCGGTCCAGCGGACCGTCGCCACGGTCGGGATGCCCAGGCGCTGGTACACCTCGGCGCGGCGGGGGTCGTAGATCCGGGCGGCGACGTTCTCGACGCCGAAGTTCTCCCGGGCCACCCGCGCGGCGATGATGTTGGAGTTGTCGCCGCTGGAGACCGCGGCGAACGCGCCGGCCTCCTCGATGCCCGCCTCGCGCAGGGTGTCCTGGTCGAAGCCGACACCGGTCACCCGGCGCCCCTTGAACCCGGCGCCCAGCCGGCGGAACGCGGTCGGGTCCTGGTCGACCACGGCCACCGAGTGGCCCTGTTTCTCCAGCGCTCTCGCGAGGGCGGACCCCACGCGGCCGCAGCCCATGATGACGATGTGCACCGGCGCTACCTCACCCGTTCCGTCGGGGTACTGACCTGCGCAAACACCGTTCATCTCCCTTTCTCGCCCGGCTGTCCGGGACGAGCGTTCTCGTGGGGCGCCGGCCTCGGCAACACCCGACAATCCGAGTGTTGCCCACCGACTCGTATCCGACACGCTAGCCGGTCCATAGAACGCAGTCGCGACGAAGGGGGGGACAAACGGCGGAGCCTTGTCCGGGAAGCCCCTACGATTCCTTAACGTGCCTATGCCGAAAGACCTTCCGAAACGCATCCTGATCGGGCGCGCGCTGCGCAGCGACAAACTGGGCGAGACCCTTCTCCCGAAGCGGATCGCGCTGCCCGTGTTCGCCTCGGACGCGCTCTCCTCGGTCGCGTACGCCCCCGAGGAGATCCTGCTCACCCTGTCCATCGCGGGCACCTCGGCGATTCACTTCTCGTGGCAGATCGGCCTCGTCGTCGCGATCGTCATGCTCGCCGTGGTGGCCTCGTACCGGCAGAACGTGCACGCCTATCCGAGCGGCGGCGGCGACTACGAGGTCGCGACCGTGAACCACGGGCCCAACTCGGGCATGGTGGTGGCGGCCGCCCTGATGGTCGACTACGTGCTCACCGTGGCCGTCTCCACCACCTCGGGCGTGGCCAACGTCGTCTCCGCCGTTCCCTCGCTCCGCGGCCACGAACTGACCTTGTCGGTGATCGTGGTCGTCCTGCTGATGGGCATGAACCTGCGCGGTGTGCGCGAATCCGGTACCGCCTTCGCCGTTCCCACCTACGCCTTCATGATCGGCGTCATCGGGATGGTCGGCTACGGGGTGTTCCGGCACTTCGCGCTCGGCCAGGACATGCCCGCCGAGAGTTCCGGCTTCCACCTCATGCCCACGCCCGGCAACGGTTCGCTGGCGGGCTTCGCGATGGTCTTCCTGCTGCTGAAGTCCTTCTCCTCCGGCTGCGCCGCGCTCACCGGCGTGGAGGCGATCTCCAACGGCGTGCCGGCCTTCCGCAAGCCCAAGAGCAAGAACGCCGCCACCACGCTGCTGATGATGGCGAGCATCGCCGTCGTGATGTTCATGGGCATCATCTGGCTGGCCCGCCTCACCGGCGTCCAGATGGCCGAGAACCCCGCCGAGCAGCTCGGCGGCGCCGCCTCCGACTACCACCAGAAGACCGCGCTGGCCCAGATCAGCGAGGCGGTCTTCAACAACTTCACGCCCGGCTTCTACTTCGTCGCCGCCGTGACCGGCCTGATCCTGGTGCTCGCCGCCAACACCGCCTTCAACGGCTTCCCGGTGCTCGGCTCGATCCTGGCCCAGGACCGCTACCTGCCGCGTCAGCTGCACACCCGCGGTGACCGGCTGGCCTTCTCCAACGGCATCATCCTGCTGGCGATCGCCGCGATCCTGTTCGTCATCGCCTTCGACGCCGACCCGAACCGGCTGATCCAGCTCTACATCGTCGGCGTCTTCGTCTCCTTCAACATGAGCCAGTCCGGCATGATCCGGCACTGGACCCGGCTGCTGCGCACCGAGGCCGACCCGGCCAAGCGCCGCCACATGCAGCGCAGCCGGGCGATCAACACCTTCGGCCTGGTGATGACCATGGCCGTGCTGATCGTCGTCCTGGTCACCAAGATCAGCCACGCCTGGATCGCGATCGCGGCGATGGTCGTGCTGTTCGTGATGATGAAGGGCATCCGGCGCCACTACGACCGGGTCTCCGCGGAGCTCATCGCCGCCGAGGAGGCGGACGACGTGGTGCTGCCCACCCGGGTGCACGCCATCGTGCTGGTCTCCAAGCTGCACAAGCCGGCGCTGCGCGCCCTCGCGTACGCCAAGCTGGCCCGCGCCCACACCCTGGAGGCCCTCACGGTCAACGTGGACCCGGCCGACACGGCGGCGCTGCGGCAGGAGTGGGACGAGCGCGGCATCGAGGTGCCGCTCAAGGTGCTGGACTCGCCGTTCCGCGAGATCACCGGGCCGATCCTGGACTACGTGAAGAACCTGCGGCGCAGCAGCCCGCGCGACGTGGTCTCGGTCTACATCCCCGAGTACGTGGTCGGCCACTGGTACGAGCACCTGCTGCACAACCAGAGCGCGCTGCGGCTCAAGGGCCGACTGCTGTTCAAGCCCGGTGTGATGGTCACCTCGGTGCCTTGGCAGCTGGAGTCCTCCGAGCGGCGCAAGCCGCAGAAGGCCTGGTCGGCGCCGGGTGCCGTCCGGCGTGGCGAGCCTCGGGCGCCGAAGGCCGTAAAGTCGAAGGATTCCGTCTCCACCGGTGCGAGCGCCGGCGACACCTCCGACCGCAGCAAGGACTCCTCCCAGTGACGCGCAACACTCCGCCCCGCTCCTCGGGCTCCTCCGGCAAGGGCTCCCACCGGGGCGGCTCCAAGCCCGGGCAGGTCGCCCGGCCGCGCTGGGGCCGGCCGTCCCGTCCGGAGGCCACCGACCGCGACGGCCTGACCGCGCGCACCGCGCCGGTCGTTCCGGGGGAACCGACCCCGTCGGAGGACCGGACGCCGGTCCGGGACGCGGGCGGCAAGAACGCGGGCAAGGGCACGGCCGGCAAGGGCGCCGGGAAGGGCGCTGCGAAGGGCGCGGGCGGCAAGGGTGCCGAGAAGAGCGCCGCCGGTACCGGCGGGGCCGCTCGGAAGGCGCCGCGCAAGCAGGCGGTGCGGCCGCCGAAGGTCCTGCGCACCGCCGCGCGGGTGCCGCGATCCGAGACGCCGTCCGGCGAGCCGCTGGCCGGACAGCGGTACGAGGTCGAGATCGGCCCGGTCGCGCACGGCGGCGGGCACTGCGTGGCCCGGCACGAGGGGCGGGTGCTGTTCGTGCGGCACGCGCTGCCCGGTGAGAAGGTCGTCGCGCTGGTGACCGAGGGCACCACCACCTCGCGGTTCCTGCGGGCCGACGCGGTGGAGGTCCTGGAACCCGCCAAGGAGCGGATCGAGGCGCCGTGCCCGTTCGCCGGACCCGGCAAGTGCGGCGGCTGCGACTGGCAGCACGTCACCCCGGGCGGGCAGCGCAAGCTCAAGGCGGCGGTGCTGACCGAGCAGCTGGCCAAGCTGGCCGGGCTCACCCCGGCCGAGGCGGGCTGGGACGGCAGCGTCGAGCCGGTCGGCGGCAAGCTCCAGGCCGGGGAGGTGCCGGCCTGGCGTACCCGGGTCCAGTACGCGGTGGACCCGGAGACCGGGAAGGTCGGCCTGCGCAAGCACCGCTCGCACGACCTGCAGCCGGTGGACCGCTGCCTGATCGCCGCCGAGGGCGTCACCGAGCTGGGCATCGAGGCCCGGGACTGGCCGGGCGTGGCCTCGGTCGAGGTGTTCGCCGCGTCCGGTTCCTCGGACCGCCAGGTGGTGCTGACCCCGCGGCCCGGCGCCCAGCTGCCGCTGGTCGAGCTGGACAAGCCGGTGTCGATCGCCCGGGTGGACGAGCAGGGCGACGTGCACCGGGTGCACGGGCGCAGCTTCGTGCGCGAGCGGGCGGCCGGGCGGACCTGGCGGATCAGCAACGGCGGTTTCTGGCAGATCCACCCGGAGGCGCCGGACACCCTGGTCGACGCCGTGCTGGACGGCCTGGACCCGCAGTGGGGCGAGAACGCGCTCGACCTGTACTGCGGCGTCGGCCTGTTCGCGGGCGCGCTGGCCGACCGGGTCGGCGAGGAGGGCGCGGTGCTCGGCATCGAGTCCGCCAAGCAGGCCGTGGTCGACGCCCGGCACAACCTGGCCGCGCTGGACAACGTGCGGATCGAGTGCGACCGGGTCGAGACGCTGCTGCCGCGCACCGGCATCACCGCCACCGACCTGATCGTCCTGGACCCGCCGCGTTCGGGCGCCGGGCGCGAGACCGTGGCGCACCTGGTCGGCCTGGAGGCGCGCCGGATCGCGTACGTGGCCTGCGACCCGGCGGCGCTCGCCCGGGACCTGAAGTTCTTCAGCGAGGGCGGCTACCGGCCGGTGTCGCTGCGGGCCTTCGACCTGTTCCCGATGACGCACCACTTCGAGTGCGTGGCGATCCTGGAGCCGACCGGGAAGTGACCCGTTCGGCCTAATCGGCCGATTCGGCCTCATCGGTAGGTTCGGTCGGTCTGACGCTGGTCGGAGGCTGGTCGGACTCAGGAGGCGGTACCCGCTCGGCGGGTGCCGCCTCCTCGTCGTTGCACGGCGGGGCAGGGCAAGGCAGGGCGGGCCGGATCGGGCCGGTCAGGGCTCGTTGTGTTCCTCCTCGTCGGCGCTGTGCGGGAGGTCGATGCCGTGCTGGGAGGCGAGCCGGAGGAGCGAGGCGACCCGGCCCTCGTACGCCTGGACGCCGTCGGCGTCCCCTTCGGCCCGCGCCGCCATGAGGTCCCGGCGGGCCTGGGCGAGCTGCTCGCGCAGCTCCTGGTCGAACATGGCTGTCATTGCCGGCCTCCACACCGGTCGGTGCCGCTCAGTGGATCGCTCAGGGGAGTTCAGAGTCCCGGATGGTGAAGGACTCTTCAAGTCTCGCTCCTCCTGCCGGGGGTGGGGTGGCGGTGGGCGGGTATGGGAGATGGGCGGCCCGGAGCGGTGGCGGGTGACGGCTTCGGCTGCGGATGGCGGGTTCGACCACGGCTTCGGTGACGGGGAGGTTGCGTGGGGGCGTGCGGCAGGTGTGCGGGCGGTGGGCGTGCGCCCTTGTTGTGCTAGCACTTCGGCGCTAGCTTGAAGGGCATGGCCAAGAAGCAGCTGAACGTCCGTGTGGACGCCACGACCGCGGAGATGGCCCGGGAACGGGCGGAGCAGCAGGGGATCAGCATGAACCAGTACATCGAGCGCCTGGTCCAGCAGGACATGGGCGAGTCCGGCCGGGCCTTCGTCGACGCGGCCGCGCAGTTCATGAAGGAGTACGAGTCGGCCTTCCTCGCCGAGTTCGGGGAGCCGGGCGATATCCAGGACGTGCGCCGTTGAAACTGGAGGTCGACCTCTCGTGGCTGCTCATGACCGCCGAGCAGTACACGCCCGGTGACCCGCAGGTCACCGACTACGGCTCGCTGCTCGCGGCCGTCACCCGGCACCAGGCCGAGATATTCGACATCGCGGTCTACCCCGAGCCGCAGGACCGCGCCGCGGCGCTGATGCACCAGCTGATCCGGGTGCCGGCCCTGGAGAAGACCAACGAGCTCTTCGCGACCGCCGTCGCGTACGCCTACCTCGTCGCCAGCGGCTGCACCGTCGCCACCACCGCCCGCGAGGTGCGCAGCCTCTCCCGGGCCATCCGCGAGGGACGGCTCGGGGTGTCCGGCGTCGCCGAGCGGCTGGCGGCGTGGGTGGTGGACGAGGCCGAGGGGGAGGGTGTCACCGGGGCGGACGAGGAGGACGAGGACGACGACTGACCTTCGTGGCCGTCGTCCCCATCGGCCCCATCGGCCGCATCGTGGCTGCTGTCCCCGCCGTCGCCGTCGTGTCTCGCTGGGGTGTGTCCGCTGCGCCACCGGCCCGGCTAGGCCTGGGGCGAGGCGGGCTCCGCGATCAGGGCCGTCGCGAACAGGCGGAAGCCGGCCCGGCGGTAGATCCGGGCGACGTCCTCGTCGGAGGCGGACAGGAACACCGTCCGTACGCCGTTGGCCCGGGCGTGAGCGACCAGGGCCGCCGTGACCGCGAGGCCCAGGCCGCGCCGACGGGCGGAGGGCAGGGTGCCCACGCCGACCAGCTCGCCGACCGGGCCCACCGGGTTGTACTGGCCGGCGGACAGGACGTCGCTGCCGTCCAGCGCGGCGGCTAGGGCGGTGACGCCGTCGGTGATCCGCTGCACGGTCCGCGCCACCCCGCCATCGGCCGTCAACCTCGCCGCGCTCTCGGCCAGTTCGGCCGCGCCGGCCGCGCCGATGGCGGTGCCCGGGGCGCCGAACGCCACGTGCGGAACGGCCACCGCCTCGGCCAGCTCGGGCGCGTCCGCGGCCAGTACCCGCACCTCGACCCCCTCCGCCGGTACCGGCGCCGGGGCCGGCTCGTCCTGCGGGCCCAGCACCAGCAGCGGGTGCTCGTGCACCGTCAGGCCCGCCGCTTCGGCCGCCGCGCGCAGCTCGGGGTTCTGCTCGGCCACCCACTCGAAGGCCTCCGGAACGCCCAGCTCGCGCTGCCGCTCCAGCACCCGGCGGACGTCCTCGGCGGTGGCGGCCGGGCCGTCGTGACCGAGCGTCGGGCGGGCGTAGTAGTGCCAGCCGGTCTCGCCCCTGCGGACGAAGAGGGTCAGCGGGCCGAAGTCCTCAGTACGGGCGGCGCTGCGCGGTACGGCGTCGTAGTAGTGCTCGATCTCGTCGAGCAGCGGGCGGTCGGGAGCATGATCGTCAGAAGTCACGGCGTGCATCCAAGCAGGCGCGCGGGTGGGCTGCCACCGATTTGCGGGCGCCGATCCGGCCGGTCGGGGGTCGGACGGGAGCGCTTCGGGCGGCGATTGTTGCCGAACGCTTACCGGTCCGCAGCGATCTTGTGCGCACACAGCGTGCATGCTGATGCTTTTACAGCTCTGCCGAGGGGGACGGCGGACGTCTGAACTCGGCGAGGCAAGGGGGAAGACAGGCCCATGAGGCTCTGCTTTCTGGTGGAGGAACACTACCGGCACGACGGCATGCCGCTCGATGTGGCACGCCAACTCACCGCGTGGGGGCACCGGGTCGACGTGCTGCGCCCCGGGGACTCGCTGCTGGCGATCTCCGAGGCGGTCCGGGCCGGCAGCCACGACGCCTGGGTGCTCAAGACCGTCTCCGGCGGGCCCGGGCTGACCCTGCTGGAGGCGGCCGCCGCCGTCGGCCTCACCACGGTGAACGACGTGCGCTCGATCCGCGGCGTCCGGGACAAGGCGCTCGCCGCGGTGATCGGCCGTACCCGAGGGCTGCCCGTCCCGGTGACGTACGCGGCCGCGCGGTGGGAGCGGCTCGCGGAGATCCCTGCGGCCGAGTACCCGCTGGTGGTCAAGCCCGCCGACGGCAGCTCCGGGCGCGCCGTCCGGCTGGTGCGCAACCCCGACCACCTCTTCGAGGTCGGGCCCGAGCTGGCCGGGGAGGGGCTGCTGATCGCTCAGCCGTACGTGCCGAACTCCGGCACCGACCTCAAGGTGTACTGCGTCGACGGCGACCTCTTCGCGACGGAACGCTCCTCCCCGCTGCACCCCGGGCAGGGCGTGCGGGAGCGGCAGGTGCCGCTGCCGGCGAGCGTCGCGCGGATCGTGGCGCAGGTCGGCGAGGTGTTCGGGCTGGACCTGTTCGGGGTCGACGTGCTGCTCGGGCCGGACGGGCCGGTGGTGGTCGACATCAACGACTTCCCGAGCTTCCGGCAGGTGCCGGACGCCGTGGCGAGGGTCGCCCGGGCGGTGCTGCGGCTCGCGCGCAGCGGGACGGCCGTCTCGGTGCCCGGCGAGCCCGCCGCCGCACTGGTGTCGGCGGGCGGGGTGCCCTACGGGCAACTGGGCTTCGGCGAGGGGGAGCTGCTGTGAGGGTCGGGCTGATCGCCGGGGACCCGGGGCACCCGGTGCTGGCGGCGACCGCCGCGCTGCTGGTGGAGCGCGGCCACGAGGTGGTGGCCGTTCCGCCCGCGGGGCCGGTCGGGGAGGCCCCGGGACTCGCGGACCTTGAGGGACTCGCGGACCTTGCGGGACTTGCGGATGTCTACCTGCTCAAGGCTCGTACGCCCCAAGCGCTGGCGCTGGCCGGTGAGTTGGAGCGACGGGGCGCGCCGGTGGTCAACTCGGCGGCGGCGACGGAACTCTGCCAGGACCGGGTGCGGATGGCCGACCTCGCGCGTGCCGCCGGACTGCCGTTCACGGCGACGGTCGACGCCGGACGACTGGGCGAACTCGCCGTCCCCGCCTACCCGTTCGTGGTCAAGAGCCGGCACAGCAGGCGGCGCGACCTGGTCGCGCGCGTCGACGGCCCGGACCGGCTGCGCGAACTCGCCGAGCGCTGGGCCGAGGAGCCCGTCGTCACCCAGCCGTTCGTCCCCGGGACCGGCTGGGACCAGAAGCTGTGGGTGATCGACGGGCAGGTGTTCGCCGCCCGGCGGCGGTCCGAGCTCGCCTCCGAGTCGGGGGAGTCGGGGCCGGCGGCGGACTGGGAGCCGCCCGCCGAGCGGGCAGCGCTCGCGCTGCGCGTGGGCGAGGTGTTCGGGCTCGACGTGTACGGGGTCGACCTGCTCGACGGGCCGGCCGAGCCCGTCATCGTCGATGTCAACGCCTTCCCCGGGGTCCGGGGTCGGCCCGGCGCGCCCGAGGCGCTCGCCGGGCTCGCGCTGCGGGTCGCGGCGGAGCAGGGGCGACCGCTGGTGGGGCGGGGGTGAACGCCGGCGGAGCCGGGCCGGCTGCTGGTGGGGCCGGGGTACCAGGCCGGACGCCGGGCCGGTTCGCACGGTCAGGCAGGAGGGGTCGTTAGGCTGGCTGGCGCCCCGACCGGCCGGGGCGCACGGCGAGAGAAGACGGAACGTTGCTGCAGGACATCGAGCGCTACCTGGCCTGCCCCCTCTGCGCGCAGGCCCTCACCCGGCACGACCGCAGCCTGCGCTGCACCGCCGGGCACAGCTTCGACCTCGCCAAGCAGGGCTACGTCAGCCTCCTCGCCGGCGACGCCCACACCGGCACCGGGGACACCGCCGAGATGGTCGCCGCCCGCGCCGACTTCCTCGCCGCCGGGCACTACCGGCCCATCGCGGACGCCCTCGCCGAGGCCGCCACTGAGGCCGCCCTCGACGAGGCCGCCGCCGCCGCGCCCGCCGGTGAGCCCGACGGGCTGGTCGCCGACCTCGGTGCCGGCACCGGCCACTACCTGGCCCACGTCCTCGACGCCCTGCCCGACCGGGTCGGCGCCGCCCTCGACATTTCCAAGTACGCGCTGCGCCGCGCCGCCAAGGCGCACCCGCGGATCGGCGCCGTCGTCTGCGACGCCTGGCGCCCGCTGCCGCTGCTCGACGGCTCCGCCGAGCTGATGCTCAACGTCTTCGCCCCGCGCAACGGGCCGGAGATCCGGCGGGTGCTGCGCCCCGGCGGCACCCTGCTGCTGGTCTCGCCCACCGCCCGACACCTGCGGGAACTCGTCGACGCCCTGGGGCTGCTGTCGGTGGACGAGGAGAAGCAGCGGCGGATCGACGAGAAGCTCGGCCCCTACCTGACGCCGGTGGGGCGGCGGGAGGTCGAGTTCACGCTGCGGCTCGGCCCGCAGGACGTGCGTACCGTCGTCGGCATGGGGCCCAGTGCCTGGCACACCGATCCGGAGCGGCTCGGTGCCGCGCTCGCGGCGCTGCCGGACCCGGTCGAGGTGACCGCCTCGGTGACGGTGGCCGCCTACCGGCGCTGAGCGCTTCGGGGCAGCTCGGGCCGCTTCGGGGCGCGAGCGGGGTGGGCGGTCAGCGGGTCGGGGTGGGGCGCCACGTTGGGATGAATCTGCCGTGCAGGCACGTTTCTGCCGGTCGGCCTGAGGCTAACGTCCGACGGGTGAACCGCGACGCCACCAGGCCTGCCGGGCCGGCCCCCCTCCGACCGGACGCCCCAGGGCCCGACCGGCCGCCCGTGCCACGCCCCACCGTCGAGGAGCTCCGGCTCACCTCGTTCAAGTCCTACCGGCGTGCGGTCCTGCCCCTCGCGCCCCTCACCGTGCTGCACGGGCCCGCCGGGGTCGGCAAGTCCAACGCCCTCGACGCGCTGGCGGTGCTGTCCCGGCTCGCGCTCGGCGAGGAGATCGCCGACTCGCTGGACGGGCTGCCCGACCGCACCGGCCCACTTGCCCTGCCCGTCCGGGGCGGACTGGACGGTTGCGTCCCGCACGGGCGGGACGCGATCATCCTCGGCTGCACCGTCCGCTCCCCGCACGGCCGGATCCGGCTCGACGTCGTGATCCGCACCGACGGCCCGGTCCGGATCGCTCGGGAGTCGCTCACCCTCGACGGCCGGACCCTCGTGGACACCGGCGAGCAGGACGTCCGCAACCGGCGGGTCAACGTCTGCTGGCACAACGACACCCGGCAGGGCGACATCCGGGCGCCCTTCCCCAGCGGCACCATGATCACCGCGCAGCTGCCGCTGCGGGTCGCGGGCTCCTCGGCCGGCGAGTGCCTGGTCCTGGCCGCCACCGAGGACCTGCTCACCGCGCTGCGCGAGGTCTTCCCGCTGCACCCCGTCCCCGCCCTGATGCGCGGCTGGGCCCGGGCCGACCCGCAGGCCCGGCTGCGCGGCAACGCCGCCAACATCTCCGCCGTCATCGCCCGGCTGGGCAACGAGTGCCCGCGCCGGTACGGGCAGCTGCTGCGCGTCGTGCAGTCTGCCGCGCCGCACCCACTGCTCGGGCTCACCGTGGCCGAGCGCGAGAGCGACGCGGGCGTACGGCGCGTCCTGGCCGTCTTCGACGAAGGCGTCCTCGGGCGCACCGGCGCCGACCAGGCCTCCGACGGCATGCTGCGCCACCTCGCCTTCGCCGCGGTGCTGCTGACCGGGGCCGGGGTGCTCGACCTCGACGTGGCCGCCGAGGTGCCGTGGGCGCACCGGCAGCTCATCGTGCTGGCCGAGGACCTGGGGGCCGGGCTCTCCACCGAGCAGGCCGCCTCGCTGCTGCGACTGGCCCGGGAGATGGCGGAGCGCAGCCAGCTCCGGGTGGTGGCCGCGCTGCAGGAGCCGGCGGCGGCACGGGAGGCACTGGGCGGTGCGGGCGAGGTGCGGTCGGGGGACGTTCGGGCGGCGGACGTTCGGGCGGGCGAGGTGCGGTCGGGTGCGGTGGTGGTCGTCGAGTGCCGGAGGGACCCGGACTCGGGGTTCACGGTGCTGCGGCCGGAGACGGGCCGGGTACCGGTCCAGGGCGGACGCGGGGAGGGGACGGACGGGGCCGCGGAGGGGGAGCGGTCGGCGGTGGAGGGGCCCGGGCCGGCGGCGGGCGGCGATGGGGTAGACCTGGAGGGGTGAGCGAACGAGTGACGGGACCGGGGGAGCCGACCCTGGAGGCCCTGCGGCAGCGGCTGGTGGACTTCGCGGCGGCCCGGCGGTGGGAGCCCTTCCACACGCCGAAGAACCTGGCGGCGGCGCTGAGCGTCGAGGCGGGGGAGCTGCTGGAGATCTTCCAGTGGCTGACGCCCGAGCAGGCGGCCGCGGTGATGTCCGAGCCGGAGCGTGCGCACCGGGTGCGGGACGAGGTCGCGGACGTGCTGGCGTACCTGCTGCAGTTCTGTACGGCGGTCGGGGTGGACCCCCTGGAGGCCCTCGCGGCCAAGATCGAGCGGAACGAGCACCGCTTCCCGGTGCCGGACGGATCGGCTGACGTCAACTCGGACGTGGGCGACCAACCCTTGTGAGGGACAGAAGTTATCCACAACCCCGGACTTGTCCACAGCTTCTGACAAGACGGATGCGGGCCCTCGCCCTCCCTCGCACGCTTACGCCGTGACCACCCGGCCGCCCCCTCGGCGGCCCGGGTCGACGGCGACAGCGAGCGAGAGGAGCGGTGGCCATGGAGGCACTGCGACTGATCAAGACGGCCCGGTACGCCCTGACCGAGGCCAGGCACGTACCGGATGTGCTGGCCGAGGCGCGGCAGGCGGCGCTGCTCACCGAGGCGGTGGGCGCGCGGCTGGCGGAGTCGGAGGACGAGGAGCTCACCGGGCTGGGCCAGCGGCTCTCCGAGGCCGGGGCGCATGCGGCGCTCTGCCTGGACCGCTCCGTCGTCCGGGCCGCCCTGGTGAGCGGCGGCCGGGCCGCGCGGCTCACCGAACTCGGGGAGCCGGCAGCGGCTCTGGGGGCGTTGGACGGGCTGCTGCAGGAGGTCGGGGAGACGCTCGTGGTGCTGGCCTGCGGGGCCGACACCGAGAGCCTCTACTGGACGTGCATCGACGGTGTTGACGCGGTGTCGGAGTGCAAGGACCTGGCCGGGCGACTGCGGGAGGCGGCGCTCCGGGTCGAGGGGACGGAGTGTGTGGCGCTCGGCGGGGCGGAACCCGAACGGGCCGACTGTGGTTCGCCGTTACTCGTCGTCCGGCTCGGACCGCCGGACGGCGAAGGGTCACCGGACGGCGAAGGGGCACTGGGCGGCGAAGGGGAGCCGGGCAGCGAAGGAGCACTGGACGGCGGCCCTCCGCCGGGCGACACCGGTCCGCCGGACGACATCGGCCCGCCGGGTGAGGGCGGGCCGACGGAACGGCAGCGCGCGGCCGGCTACCGGGTGCCCGGCGCGGCCGTGGCCTCGGAGGTGTCCGTGCCGGTCGGGTAGGGGGTGGGGTCGATGGTCGGGAAGGCGATGGGGTCGGCGTTCCGGGCGCCGGAGGACTGCAGCGCGGCGAGATCCGCGGTGACCGAGGCGAGCAGTTCCTGCATCCGGTCCAGCAGGCTCTTGGGGGTGGCGGGCCCGGCCCAGGCGCCGTCGGCCGAGCCCGTCGGGCTGCTCGGGAGCTGCGGCGTGGCAGATGGTTCGGACATGGCGGGACCTCTTCGGATCGGTGGTGCGGTGTGCCGCAACGGCCAACGACCCGCGCCGGTGGCGGGTCACCGGGCACCACCCGATGCGGTCCGACTCCGGTACGCCGTAAGCCTCCCGGGTGAGCCGGGGTTGCCGCCCCGCCACGGCCTGGGCTAGGCGGCGGCCTGGCGCAGCGCGATGCGGACCGGCACGGCACGGCGGTGAGGAGAAACAGAGGTGGGGGAAGGCGGAGAAGGGGGAGTACCCACCCCTTGCCACTCTCAACGTATAGCGCATGGGGGGTCTTGCGGCAAGGCCCCCGTGGTGCCGCACAATCGCAGGCCTCAGATCGGAGCTGATGCCATGACCCCCCTGACCACCAGCGCGTTCGACCTTCCCGACCGCCTCGTCGCCAAGGCCGACCCGGCGCTGATCGGCGGCGACGAGCGGCACTTCGCCGCCGTCGCGGAGAGCCTCGAGCAGGCGATCGCCGAGCTGTCCGACCGCCTCGACGCCCTGCGCCGGGCGCCGGGCGGTCTGGGCCGGGAGGCGATGGACCGGGACATCGAGGTCCACAGGCTGACCGGTCGGCTGCGCGCCCTGCGCCGCTTCGGCCTGGACCTGTGCCTCGGGCACGTCGTCGGCGCGGACGACCCCGAGCCGGTGTACATCGGGCGGCTCGGCCTCACCGACAGCGAGGGGCGCCGACTGCTGGTCGACTGGCGCTCGCCCGCGGCCGAACCGTTCTTCGCGGCGACCCACGCCGACCCGATGGGGCTGGTGAGCCGACGCAGGTACCGCTGGACCGGCGGCCGGATCGGCGACTACTGGGACGAGGTGTTCACCGCCGAGGCCCTGGAGGGGCACGCCGCGCTGGACGACCAGTCCGCGTTCATCGCGGGCCTGGGCGGCAACCGCTCGGCCCGGATGCGGGACGTGCTGGCCACCATCCAGTCCGACCAGGACGCCATCATCCGGGCCGGCTCCCGGGGCGCCCTCGTGGTCGACGGCGGCCCGGGCACCGGCAAGACCGTCGTCGCGCTGCACCGCTCCGCCTACCTGCTCTACTCCGACCCGCGGCTCGGCCACCGGCGCGGCGGCGTGCTGTTCGTCGGCCCGCACCAGCCGTACCTGGACTACGTCGCCGATGTCCTGCCGAGCCTCGGCGAGGACGGTGTGCGGACCTGCACCGTGCGGGACCTCGTCGCCGAGGGGGCGAAGGCGGGGGTCGAGGCCGATCCGGAGGTGGCCCGGCTGAAGTCCTCGGTCGACCTGGTGAAGGCGATCGAGAAGGCCGTCCGGTTCTACGAGGAGCCGCCCACCGAGGGGATGGCGGTCACGACCTACTGGTCCGACGTCTGGCTGAGCGCCGAGGATTGGTCCGACGCCTTCGACGCGCCGGACCCGGGCACCCCGCACAACGAGGCGCGCGAGCAGATCTGGGAGGAGCTCGCCACGATCCTCATGGAGAAGCTGGACGCGGACGAGGAGGAGGTGTCGCCCGAGCTGTTCCGCCGGTCGCTGCGGCAGGACCGGGAGCTGGTGGAGACCCTCAACCGCGCGTGGCCGCTGCTCGAAGCGGCCGACCTGGTCGGCGACCTCTGGTCGGTGCCCGCCTACCTGCGGATGTGTGCGCCGTGGCTCGACCCCGAGGAGGTCCGCAAGCTGCAGCGCAAGGACGCGCCCCAGGCCTGGACACTGTCCGACCTCCCGCTCCTGGACGCCGCCCGGCAGCGGCTCGGCGACCCGGAGGCGGCCGGGCGGCAGCGCCGGCGCGAGGCCGCGGCTGCCGCCGAGCGCGCCCGCATGGCCGACGTCATCGGGGACCTGCTCCAGGCCGACGACGACGGCGAGGGAGCGGTGACGATGCTGCGCGGACGCGATCTCCAGGACACCCTCGTCGACGAGACCGCCCTGCCCGTCGCCGACCCCGAGCCGCTGGCGGGCCCGTTCGCGCACATCGTCGTGGACGAGGCCCAGGAACTGACCGACGCGCAGTGGCAGATGCTGCTCCTGCGCTGCCCGTCCCGGAGCTTCACCATCGTCGGGGACCGCGCGCAGGCCCGGCACGGCTTCGCGGAGTCCTGGCCGGAGCGGCTGGAGCGGATCGGACTCGACCGGACCACGGTCGCCTCGCTGAGCATCAACTACCGGACGCCGGAGGAGGTCATGGCCGAGGCCGAGCCCGCCATCCGGGCCGCGCTGCCGGACGCCAACGTGCCGACCTCCGTCCGCAGCAGCGGCATCCCCGTCGTGTACGGGTCCGTGTCGGAGCTGGACGACGTCCTGGACGGCTGGCTCGCGGAACACGCGGAGGGTGTCGCCTGTGTGATCGGCGCACCGGACGTCCGGGACCGGCCCCGGGACCGGCCCCGGGTCCGGTCGCTGACCCCGGAGCTGTCGAAGGGGCTCGAGTTCGACCTGGTCGTCCTGGTCGATCCGGAGGCGTTCGGAGGAGGCATCGAGGGAGCCGTCGACCGCTATGTCGCGATGACCCGGGCGACCCAGCGGCTCGTGATCCTCAGGAGTACGTGAGACCGGAGAGCCGAGAACCGGGGAGTCGAGAACCGGAGAGCCAAGAACCGGAGAGCCAAGAACGGACAGAAGGGACAGGAGATACGCGAGGGAGCGGAGGGAGAAACGAGCCGGAACGCCCGTCGCCCGGTCGAGTGACGCGGGTGTCGGCCGACGGCGTCCGGACGCCAGACTGGGGCGATGGACGAGGAGGAATCGCTGGCGTCGTGGGCGGCCAGGCGGGAGCAACGGCTGCGGCCGGTCGGTCAGTTGCGGGCCGTACGGCTCGCGGGCAGGCAGCGGGGCGCCCATGTGGCGCCGGGCGAACCGAGGCTGATCGTGCGCTGGGACGGCTACCAGTGGTTGCCGGAGACGGTGGCCGAGGACTACGCCGCCGCCCAGCGGATCCTGCACGGGATCGAGGGTGACGGCCTGCTGCGCCCCGCCTTCCCGGTGCAGCGGCCGAAGAAGGCGCCGGGGCGCCACCGCAAGCCCCGAGAGGTGTGAGCCGCCGGGCGCCCGGAAATGCGAACGGGGTCCGGCGCCGCCCGGCGCCGAAACCCCAACCGCCTCTGCCCGTAGGTCAGTTGTGGGCGTGCAGGTCCGCGTTCAGGCCGCCCCAGGAGCCGGAGCGGGCGATGACCTCGACCGCGCCGGTCTGCGAGTTGCGGCGGAACAGCAGGTTGTCCTGGCCGGACAGCTCGACGGCCTTGGCCACCGTGCCGTCCGGGGTGGTGACCCGGGTGCCGGCGGTGACGTAGAGGCCGGCCTCGACCACGCAGTCGCTGCCGAGCGAGATGCCGATGCCCGCGTTGGCGCCGAGCAGGCAGCGCTCGCCGACCGAGACGACCTGCTTGCCGCCGCCGGACAGGGTGCCCATGATCGAGGCGCCGCCGCCGATGTCGCTGTGGTCGCCGACGACGACGCCCGCGCTGATCCGGCCCTCGACCATGGAGGTGCCCAGCGTGCCGGCGTTGAAGTTGACGAAGCCCTCGTGCATCACGGTGGTGCCGACGGCCAGGTGCGCGCCGAGCCGGACCCGGTCGGCGTGGGCGATGCGCACACCGGTCGGGGCGACGTAGTCGGTCATCCGCGGGAACTTGTCGATCCCGTACACGGCCAGCTGGCCGCCCTGGGCGCGCACCGCGAGGCGGGCCTGCTCGACCTTGTCCACCGGGACGGGGCCGATGCTGGTCCACGCGACGTTGGCCAGCAGGCCGAAGATGCCGTCCAGGTTCTGGCCGTGCGGCTTGACCAGGCGGTGGCTGAGCAGGTGCAGGCGCAGGTACACGTCGTGCGTGTCGAGCGGCTTCTCGTCCAGCGAGGCGATGGTGGTGCGCACGGCGACCACCTCGACGCCACGGCGCGCGTCGGCGCGCAGCGCCTCGGCCGCGCCGGCGCCGAGCTCGGCCTCGGCCTGCTCGGCGGTCAGCCGGACGGTGCCGGCCGGGCCGGGCTCGGCGGCCAGCACGGGGGCGGGGTACCAGGTGTCGAGGACGGTGCCGTCGGCGGCGATGGTGGCCAGACCGGCGGCCACGGCGCCGTTCGCCGGGGAGGTCGATGCGAGGGAGGTGGATTCAGCAGTCACATCGTGCACGTTAACCAATGCTGGGCCCCGGTGCCGAACACGCCCACCGTGCGGACCTGCCCACCGTGCGGCCGCGCCCGACGGATGTCCCGGCCACCGGGGGGCGGGACGGGAAAACCCGGTGCTCAGGGCCTGTCCGCTGGGCAATACTTCGGCGGGTGTTCATGTCGATCTCCACCACCGGCAGCGCCGAGAACCCGGCCACGGATCTCGGGTTCCTGCTGCACAAGCACCCTGGCAAGGTCCAGCGGTTCACGACGTCGCACGGCGAGGCCCACGTCTTCTACCCCGAGGCGGGGGACGAGGTCTGCACGGCGGCGCTGCTGCTGGACATCGACCCGGTCGCGTTGGTCCGCAAGGGCCGGGGCGACGGCAAGGGGCGAGGCGGTTCGCCCGACTTCGCGCTCGCCCAGTACGTCAACGACCGCCCGTACGCCGCGTCCTCGCTGCTCGCGGTGGCGCTGCGGACGGTGTTCCGGTCCGCGATGAAGGGCGCCTGCCCGGCCCGCCCCGAACTGCCGGGGCAGGCCCGCCCGCTGCGGATCGAGCTGCCCGCCGTGCCCGCGAACGGCGCGGGCGAGGGCGGCGGCCCGGCGATGGTGGCCCGGCTGTTCGAGCCGCTGGGCTGGCGGGTCGAGGCGACGGCGATCGCGCTGGACGAGGCGTTCCCGGAGTGGGGCGACTCCCGGTACGTGCGGATCGCGCTCGCCTCCGACACCGTACGGCTCGCCGACGCGCTCCAGCAGCTCTACGTGCTGCTGCCGGTGCTGGACGGCGCCAAGCACTACTGGGTCGCGCCGGACGAGGTGGACAAGCTGCTCGCCGCCGGCGAGGGCTGGCTGGCCGTCCACCCGGAGCGTGCCCTGATCACCCGCCGCTACCTCGCCCGGCGCTGGTCGCTGACCCGGGCCGCGATGGAGCGCCTGGAGCTGGCCCGGCTCGCGGAGGCGGACGACCGCGAGGCCGAGGAGATCGACAACGCGGTCGACGACCGGCCCGCGGAGGAGACCGGTGGGGACAACGGCGGGGAGCGCAGCGAGGAGACCGCCGGATTGACCGGCCGGCAGGACGGCCGGGAGCACGCGGAGCCGGCGCAGCCCCGCCCGCCGTCCCTCGCCGAGCAGCGCCGGACCGCGATCCTCGACGCCCTCCGCGAGACGGGCGCCACCCGTGTCGCCGACCTCGGCTGCGGCCAGGGCGAGCTGATCGGCGAACTGCTGAAGGACACCCGGTTCACCGAGATCCTCGGCGTGGACGTGTCCGTCCGGGCACTGCAGGCGGCCAACCGCAAGCTGCGCCTGGAGCGCCTGCCGGAGCGGCAGGCCGCCCGGGTGAAGCTGGCGCAGGGCGCGCTGACGTACACCGACGCCCGGTTGAAGGGCTTCGACGCGGCGGTGCTGTGCGAGGTGATCGAGCACCTGGACCTGCCGCGGCTGCCCGCCCTGGAGTACGCCGTGTTCGGCGCCGCCCGTCCGGGGGCCGTCGTGGTCACCACGCCGAACGCCGAGTACAACGTCCGCTGGGACACCCTGCCGGCGGGCAGCGTCCGGCACGCCGACCACCGCTTCGAGTGGTCCCGCGCCGAGTTCCGCGCCTGGGCCGAGAAGGTCGCGGCCGCCTACGGCTACACCGTGCTGCTGCGCCCGGTCGGCCCGCAGGACGGGGAGGTCGGCGCACCGACCCAGCTCGCCCTGTTCACCGCCGCAGCGTCGACCGACACAGCGACGACCGCCGCAGCCACGACGACCGACACAGCCACGACCACCGCCACGACGATGCCCGAAGGAGGCGACCCCCGATGACCGACGCCGCAGTCGACGAAACGGCCGAGAGCGCCGCCCCCCGCCGCCTCCCCGTCACCGACGTCTCCCTCGTCGTCCTGATCGGCACCAGCGGCGCGGGCAAGTCCACCTTCGCCCGCCGCCACTTCCTGCCCACCCAGGTCGTCTCCTCCGACTTCTGCCGCGGCCTGGTCGCCGACGACGAGAACGACCAGTCCGCCTCCGCCGAGGCCTTCGACCTCCTGCACTACATCGTCGGCAAGCGCCTGGCGGCCGGCCGGCTGACCGTCGTGGACGCCACCAACGTGCAGCCCGAGTCGCGCCGCCAGCTGGTCCGGATCGCCCGCGAGCACGACGTGCTGCCGATCGCGATCGTCCTGGACGTCCCGCCGGGGGTGTGCGCCGAGCGCAACCGGTCCCGTCCGGACCGCCAACTGCCCGCCCACGTCATCCCGCGGCAGAACCGCGAGCTGCGCCGCTCCTTGCGCGGCCTGGAGCGCGAGGGCTTCCGCAAGGTGCACGTCCTGCGCGGCGAGGCCGAGGTCGCGTCGGCCGGGATCGAGCTGGAGAAGCGTTACAACGACCTGCGCCACCTCACCGGCCCGTTCGACATCGTGGGTGACATCCACGGCTGCCGCTCCGAGCTGGAGACGCTGCTGACCCGTCTCGGCTACGCCCTGACCCGGGACGCCGAGGGCCGTCCGGTGGACGCCGCGCATCCCGAGGGCCGGACCGCCGTCTTCGTCGGCGACCTGGTCGACCGGGGCCCCGACACCCCGGGCGTGCTGCGCCTGGTGATGGGCATGGTGGCGGCCGGCCACGCGATCTGCGTGCCCGGGAACCACGAGAACAAGCTCGGCCGGGCGATGGACGGCAGGAAGGTCACCGTCTCGCACGGCCTGCAGGAGTCGCTGGACCAGTTGGCGGGCGAGTCCGAGGAGTTCAAGGCCCAGGTGCGTGCCTTCATGCGCGGCCTGGTCAGCCACTACCTGCTGGACGGCGGCGCCCTGGTGGTCTGCCACGCCGGGCTGCCGGAGAAGTACCAGGGCCGCAACTCGGGCCGGGTCCGCTCGCACGCGCTGTACGGGGAGACCACCGGCGAGACCGACGAGTACGGCCTGCCGGTGCGCTACCCGTGGGCGGAGGAGTACCGCGGCCGGGCGCTGGTGGTCTACGGCCACACCCCGGTGCCGACGGCGAGCTTCGTCAACAACACCATCTGCCTGGACACCGGCTGCGTCTTCGGCGGCAGCCTGACCGCGCTGCGCTACCCGGAGCGCGAGCTGGTGAGCGTCGAGGCCGAGCGCGAGTGGTACGCCCCGGTGCGCCCGCTGATCACCGACGCGCCGGGCGCCCGCGAGGGCCGTCCGCTGGACCTCGCCGACGTGGCGGGGCGCCGGATCGTCGAGACGGCCCTGCACGGGCGGGTCGCCGTCCGGGAGGAGAACGCGGCGGCCGCGCTGGAGGTGATGAGCCGCTTCGCGCTGGACCCGCGGCTGCTCGCCTACCTGCCGCCGACCATGGCGCCGAGCGCCACCTCCCGCCGGGACGGCTACCTGGAGCACCCGGAGGAGGCCTTCCTCGCCTACCGCGCGGACGGCGTGCGGCACCTCGTGTGCGAGGAGAAGCACATGGGCTCGCGCGCGGTGCTGCTGGTCGCCCGGGACGGGGCCGCGCTGGAGCGCCGCTTCGGCGTGGCCGGCCCGGGCGCGATCTGGACCCGCACCGGCCGCGCGTTCCTCGCCGACGACGGGCTGACCGCCGCCGTGCTCGACCGGGTCCGGGCGGCCGCCGAGCGCGCCGGCCTCTTCGAGGAGCTGGGTACCGGTTGGCTGCTGCTGGACGCCGAGCTGATGCCGTGGTCGCTGAAGGCGGTGGAGCTGCTGCGCCGTCAGTACGCGGCGGTCGGCGCGGCGGCGGGCGCCGCCCTGCCGGAGGTGCTGTCCGCGCTGGAGCGGGCGGCCGGGCGAGGCCTGGACCTGGCCGGGCTGACCGCCCGCCAGCGGCAGCGCTCCGCCGACGCGCGGGCGTTCACCGAGGCGTACCGGCGCTACTGCTGGCCGACCGAGGGCCTGTCGGGCATCCGGCTGGCGCCGTTCCAGCTGTTGGCCGCCGAGGGGGCGAACCTCGCGGTGCGCCCGCACGACGAGCACCTGGCCTGGATCGACCGCCTGGTGGCCGCCGACGACACGGAGGAGCCCGTGCTGCGCCGCACCGGCCGGATCCTGGTGGACACCGAGGACGAGGCCTCGACGGCCGCCGCCACCGCCTGGTGGGAGGAGCTGACCGGGGCGGGCGGCGAGGGCATGGTGGTCAAGCCGCTGGCCTCGCTGGTGCGGACGTCGCGCGGCGAGGGCCGTCCGGGCGGGCTGGTGCAGCCCGGGGCGAAGGTGCGGGGCCGGGAGTACCTGCGGATCATCTACGGCCCGGACTACACCGAGCACCTCGACCGGCTGCGGCAGCGCGCGCTGGGCCACAAGCGCTCGCTGGCGCTGCGCGAGTACGCGCTGGGCCTGGAGGCGCTGGACCGGCTGGCGGCCGGGGAGCCGCTGTGGCGGGTGCACGAGCCGGTTTTCGCGGTGCTGGCGCTGGAGTCCGAGCCGGTCGACCCGCGCCTGTAGCGGCGGCGGCTCCGGAGCACGGGTGAGGGGAGTCCCATCGGGTGGGGCTCCCCTCACCCGCTCCGCTTCTGTATAGAAATTCCGAGTATCGTATACACTTGCCAGCCTTCCCCTCGTCCCGTCACCCCAGGAGCCCGGTATGGCCTTCAACCTCCGGAACAGGCACTTCCTCAAGGAGCTCGACTTCACGCCCCAGGAGTTCCGCTTCCTGGTGGACCTCGCCGCCGGGCTCAAGGCGGCGAAGTACGCGGGCACCGAGCAGCCCCGGCTGCGTGGGAAGAACATCGCGCTGATCTTCGAGAAGACCTCCACCCGCACCCGTTGCGCCTTCGAGGTCGCCGCCCACGACCAGGGCGCCACCACCACCTACCTGGACCCGTCGGCCTCGCAGATCGGCCACAAGGAGTCCATCAAGGACACCGCCCGGGTGCTCGGCCGGATGTTCGACGGCATCCAGTACCGCGGCCACGGCCAGGAGGTCGTCGAGGAGCTCGCCGCGCACGCGGGCGTGCCGGTCTGGAACGGCCTCACCGACGAGTGGCACCCCACCCAGATGCTGGCCGACGTGCTCACCGTCACCGAGCACACCGTCAAGCCGCTGACCGACGTCGCCCTCGCCTACCTCGGCGACGCCCGCTCCAACATGGGCAACTCGCTGCTGGTCAGCGGCGCCCTGCTCGGCATGGACATCCGGATCGTCGCCCCGCGCGCGCTCTGGCCGACGGAGGACGTGCAGAAGTCGGCGCAGGCCCTGGCCGAGTCGACCGGCGCCCGGATCACCCTGACCGAGGACGTGGCCGAGGGCGTGGCCGGCGTCGACTTCCTCTACACCGACGTCTGGGTCTCGATGGGCGAGCCCAAGGAGGTCTGGGCCGAGCGGATCGAGCAGCTCAAGCCCTACCAGGTCTCCATGGACACGGTCCGGGCCACCGGCAACCCGGCTGTGAAGTTCCTGCACTGCCTGCCCGCCTTCCACGACCTCGGCACGGTGGTCGGACGGCAGATGTACGAGGCGACCGGCATGACCGAGCTGGAGTGCACCGACGAGCTGTTCGAATCGCCGCACTCCATCGTGTTCGACCAGGCCGAGAACCGCCTGCACACCATCAAGGCGGTCCTGGTCGCCACCCTCGGCTCCTGAGCGGGCGGGCCGCTTCGGGGCACCGCCGGCTGCCGCGGTCCACGTCTCGAGAAGGCTCGAGAAGTCTCGAGAAGCTCCTGCGGGCTACTTCGCGAGCTTGACGCAGGCCACCCGGTCGCCCGCCGCGTGCGGGCCGGCCGGGGTGCCCGCGTGCAGCACCAGTGAGCGCGCCTCGCCTGGCCGCGGCTGCCAGTCCACCGCGGTCGTGGCGGTGCCCTCGCCGGCCCCGTCGGTGCGCAGTACCAGTCGCAGTTCGTTGCGCGCGTTGGCGAACGCCGGGTCGGTGGACGGCTGCACCGGGTCGGCCACGTCCTGGTAGTGCGGCCCGGAGGACGCCGGGTCGGCCCCGCAGCTGCCGGTGTGCAGGTGCGCCGGGAACTCGTGGTCGGGGGCGAGCCCGGACATCGTCAGGGTGAGCACCGTCCGCCCGGGCAGCGAGCGGTCGGTGACGACCCGGGCATGCGAGCCGTACGGCACCAGGTCGTCCGCGTAGCTGATGGCGGCCGGCGGGACGAAGGCGGTGGCCGGGTCGAAGTCGGCCTCGACGACGGAGACCGGCGAGGCGGCGGGGGCGAGCAGGGCCAGTGGCAGCAGGGCGGCGGCGAGCGGAGCGGTCATCGGTCGGGCCTTCCACGGACAGGGCGACGGTCACCCTGCTAACGGCCCCGGCCCCCGAAGGACACCGCCGGCCCGTGACGGACACCGCCGGCCGGGAGGGAGAGCCGGCCGGGAGGGAGAGGCTGCCGGGAGGGAGAGGCGGCCGGGAGGGCCGGCAACCGCCCTCAGGCCGACTCGCGCCGGATCCCCCGGATCTCGCAGCGCGGCCCGCTGGCCCGCATCAGCCGCAGGTCGGCGGTGATCAGCGGCGCCCCGTACCGTTCGGCGACCGCGACGTAGGCGGCGTCGTCCGGGGTCAGGTTGTCCTTGAGCTCCCAGATCCGGCCGAGCAGCGGCGCCACCTCGACCTTGCGGATCGCCACCGCGGCCAGCTCGCCGGTGAGTTCGGCGACCCGTTCGGCGGTCAGTTCCTTGGCGAGGTAGAGCCCGCGCAGCGACTGCATCACCTCGACCACGATGTGCTCGGGCGCCAACCACTCGCCGTCGGCGGCGAGTTCGGCCCGGGCGGCGGCCCCGCGCGGGCCCTCGTCGGCCAGCGCCAGCACCAGCGCGGACGCGTCCACCACGATCATCGAAGGCCCCCTCTGCCGGTCACGTCACGGGTCACCGTACCCGGCCCCGGACTCGGCCCGCGGAGGCGGATGTCGACAGCGGTTCAGCGTCCGAGGAGGACTCCGGGCAGGAGTCCCGGCAGGAGCCCGGGCAGGAGGCCGGCGAGCATCGAGGCGGCGTTGGCGGTGGCGGAGGCGGCCCAGGGGAGTGCGGTGCGCGGCGACAGTCCGGTGAGCGGGGTGAGCAGGGCGCCCTCGACCAGGCAGACGCAGGCCTCGCCGAGCCCGAAGGCGGTCCAGTACGCTGCGGCGGGCCCGGTGGAGTACGGCCGCAGGGAGTGCCAGAGCAGCGGGTGCGTCGCCAGGTTGACCAGGACGGCGGCAACGGCGGCGCGGGACGCCCGCAGGCCGCCGGCCCGGGTGAGCGCGACGGTGTAGACGGGGACCTCGACCAGCAGGGTCAGGGCCAGGGCGAGGGCGTAGGGCACGGCGGGGATCGTGCCACGGGGAGGGGACCATGGCCACCGAGGTCGCACCCGTACCGGTGTCGACGGCCGCGCCGGTGTGGCCCGCGCCCGGGCCGGCGGCCCGCCTGGGCGTCGCGCCGTTCGCGGGTTTCGCACTGTCGGCGGCGGTGGCGCTGACGCTGGCCCTGCGGGCACCGACCGGCCTGGCGGTGCTGGGGCTGGCCGCCTTCGGCCTGCTGCACAACGTGCTGGAGCTGCGCTACGTGGCGGGCCGTTTCGCCACTGTGCTGGCCGGCCCGCTGCTGCGGCTGCTGCTGGCGCTGGTGACCGGCATCGTGGTGTGCCGCCTGCTGCCGCCCTCCCGGGTGTCCCAGGGGGCGGAGATCCTGCTCGGGTACGGTCTGCTGGCGGCGGCCTGCCGGTACGGGCTGCGCGGTCGGCCGCGGCTGCTGGCGGGGAGCGCGGTGCTGCTGGTCGGGGCCGGCGCGGCCTCGCTGGCCTTTCCCGCGTACCACTTCGTGGTGCTGGCCCACCTGCACAACGTGGTCCCGCTGCTGTTCCTGGCCGAGTGGTCGCGCCGGCTGCGGCGGGGGCGGGCGGCGTTCCTGGTGTTGCAGGGCGTCTGGGTGCTGCTGGTGCCGGCCCTGTTGCTGAGCGGTCTGTCGGACGGCCTGTTGTCGCAGCGCCCGGGTGGTTGGACGGACCGGCTGGCGGCCGCCTACACCCCGCCGGCCTGGCTGACGCCGGAGGCGGGCCTGCGCTTCCTGGCGGTGTTCGCCTTCCTGCAGACGATGCACTACGTCGTCTGGGTCTGGTTCCTGCCCAGGTACGCGCCGGAGGCGGCGGAGCGCTTCGACGCCCGGGTGCCCGCGTTGCGCGGTGTGCGGGCGTGGGCGCTGGGTGCGGGGGCCGGCGCGCTGTTGGCGCTGCTGTTCGCGGTGGACTACGCGCAGGGCCGGTCGCTGTACGCGGCGCTGGCCGGGTACCACGCGTATCTGGAGTTCCCGGTGCTGTTGATGCTGGTTCTGGGCCTCGGCGCGGAGCAGGCGCCTACCGAGCGGAGCGCGGATGGAGGGGAGGTGAAGACATGAGGACGATCCTGCTGGCGGACATCGCCCCCTCGCCGACCGGCGGTTCCGGTGGTGAGCTTGTGGTGGTGCTGCTGATGGCAGCCGCGGTGGTGGCGGGTGCGGTCTGGCTGATCAGGCTGGAGCGCAAGCGGCGCGGCCCGGACGACGAGTGAGTCACGGCATGCACTATGGTTTATCTCGACATCGAGATAACTGCCCCTTACGATATATCTCGACATCAAGATACTTGCCGAGAGGCGCTCACCGGCGATGCGGGCAAGGTCGGCCTAAGTAAGGCTGACCTTACCACCGCGTGGCGGCCGGATATCGCACGAAGCACCCAGAAGGAGTCAGTCGTGTCCGCGAACAGCTTCGACGCCCGCAGCTCGCTGCAGGTGGGCGACGAGTCGTACGAGATCTTCAAGCTCTCCGCCGTCGAGGGTTCCGAGCGGCTGCCGTACAGCCTCAAGGTGCTGCTGGAGAACCTGCTCCGCACGGAGGACGGCGCGAACATCACCGCCGACCACATCCGCGCCCTCGGCAACTGGGACAACAACGCCCAGCCGAGCCAGGAGATCCAGTTCACCCCGGCCCGCGTGATCATGCAGGACTTCACCGGTGTCCCGTGCGTGGTCGACCTCGCCACCATGCGTGAGGCCGTCAAGGAGCTGGGCGGCGACCCGGCCAAGATCAACCCGCTGGCCCCGGCCGAGCTGGTCATCGACCACTCGGTCATCGCCGACAAGTTCGGCACCAAGGACGCGTTCACCCAGAACGTCGAGATCGAGTACGGCCGCAACAAGGAGCGCTACCAGTTCCTGCGCTGGGGCCAGACCGCCTTCGACGAGTTCAAGGTCGTCCCGCCGGGCACCGGCATCGTCCACCAGGTGAACATCGAGCACCTGGCCCGCACCATCATGGTCCGCGGCGGCCAGGCCTACCCGGACACCTGCGTCGGCACCGACTCGCACACCACCATGGTCAACGGCCTGGGCGTGCTGGGCTGGGGCGTCGGCGGCATCGAGGCCGAGGCCGCCATGCTCGGCCAGCCGGTCTCCATGCTGATCCCGCGCGTGGTCGGCTTCAAGCTGACCGGTGAGCTGCCGGCCGGCACCACCGCCACCGACCTCGTGCTCACCATCACCGAGATGCTGCGCAAGCACGGTGTGGTCGGCAAGTTCGTCGAGTTCTACGGCGACGGCATCGGCTCGATCCCGCTGGCCAACCGCGCCACCATCGGCAACATGTCGCCGGAGTTCGGCTCGACCTGCGCGATCTTCCCGATCGACACCGAGACCATCAACTACCTGCGCCTGACCGGCCGTGACGAGCAGCAGCTCGCCCTGGTCGAGGCCTACGCCAAGGAGCAGGGCCTCTGGCACGACCCGTCGGTCGAGCCGGTCTACTCCGAGTACCTCGAGCTGGACGTCTCCACCGTCGTCCCGTCGATCTCCGGCCCGAAGCGCCCGCAGGACCGCGTGATCCTGGCCGAGGCCGCGAGCAAGTTCGCCGAGGCGCTGCCGACCTACTCCGCCGAGGCCTCGAAGCCGACCGCCGTCACCGCCCCCGACGGCTCGACCTACGAGATCGACAACGGCGCGGTCGTGATCGCCTCGATCACCTCCTGCACCAACACCTCCAACCCCTCCGTCATGCTGGGCGCCGCCCTGCTGGCGAAGAAGGCCGTGGAGAAGGGCCTCACGGTCAAGCCGTGGGTCAAGACCACCCTGGCGCCCGGCTCCAAGGTCGTCATGGACTACTACGAGAAGGCCGGCCTGCTCCCGTACATGGAGAAGCTGGGCTTCAACCTGGTCGGCTACGGCTGCGTCACCTGCATCGGCAACTCGGGCCCGCTGCCCGAGGAGGTCTCGGCCGCCGTCAACGAGGCCGACCTGGCGGTCGTCTCGGTGCTCTCCGGCAACCGCAACTTCGAGGGCCGGATCAACCCCGACGTCAAGATGAACTACCTGGCCTCCCCGCCGCTGGTGGTCGCCTACGCCCTCGCCGGCAACATGAACGTCGACATCACCAAGGACGCCCTGGGCCAGGACGCCGACGGCAACGACGTCTTCCTCGCCGACATCTGGCCGACCGAGCAGGAGGTCGCCGACACCGTCGCCGGCTCCATCGACGAGGCCATGTTCGACAAGGGCTACCAGGACGTCTTCGCCGGCGACCACCGCTGGCAGTCGCTCCCGGTCCCGACCGGCAACACCTTCGAGTGGGACGCCGAGTCCACCTACGTCCGCAAGCCCCCGTACTTCGAGGGCATGGCCAAGACCCCGAGCCCGGTGACCGACATCGCCGGCGCCCGCGTCCTGGCCAAGCTGGGCGACTCGGTCACCACCGACCACATCTCCCCGGCCGGCAACATCAAGCCGGGCACCCCGGCGGCGCAGTACCTGACCGCCAACGGTGTCGAGAAGCGAGACTTCAACTCCTACGGTTCCCGTCGTGGCAACCACGAGGTGATGATCCGCGGCACCTTCGCCAACATCCGCCTGCGCAACCAGATCGCGCCGGGCACCGAGGGCGGCTACACCCGCGACTTCACCCAGGCCGACGCGCCGGTGTCGTTCATCTACGACGCTTCGCAGAACTACCAGGCCGCCGGCACCCCGCTGGTCGTCCTGGCCGGCAAGGAGTACGGCTCCGGCTCGTCCCGCGACTGGGCCGCCAAGGGCACCGCGCTGCTCGGCGTCAAGGCCGTCATCGCCGAGTCCTACGAGCGCATCCACCGCTCGAACCTGATCGGCATGGGCGTCCTGCCGCTGCAGTTCCCGGAGGGCGAGAACGCCGACTCCCTCGGCCTCACCGGCGAGGAGACCTTCTCCTTCACCGGCGTGACCGAGCTCAACGAGGGCCGCACTCCGAAGACCGTCAAGGTCACGGCCGTCGCCGCGGACGGGGCCGTCAAGGAGTTCGACGCGGTCGTCCGCATCGACACCCCCGGTGAGGCGGACTACTACCGCAACGGCGGCATCCTGCAGTACGTGCTGCGCTCGCTCATCGGCTGAGCCGACGCCTAGCGCCTGAAGGGGCCGGACCGCACACCGCGGTCCGGCCCCTTCCGCATGCCGCACCGGCCTCCGCGGGCACCACCGGCGCCGACTTCCGCGTGCCGCACCGGCCTCCGCAGGCAGCACCGCCTTGGGCACGCCATGCAGAAAGGGGGCCCACCGCACGGGTGGGCCCCCTTCGCGCGAGGACCGTCAGGCCCGGTCGCAGGCCTGCGCCCGCAGCGCGCGGGCCAGGTCGTCACGGCGCTCCAGCACCAGGCGGCGCAGCGCCGGCGCGGCCTGCGGGTGCCCGTCCAGCCAGGCGTCGGCCTCGGCCAGGGTCTGCTCGTCGGTGTGGGCGCCCGGGAAGAAGCCGGCGACGAAGCGGATCGCGATCTCGATGGTCCGATCGGCCCAGATCTTCTCCAGCAGCTTGAAGTACGGGGCCGCGTAGAGGGTGGTCAGGTCGCGGTGGGCGGGCAGGGCGAAGCCCGCGATGTTGGCCTCGACCAGGGCGTTCGGCAGCTCGTCCGAGTCGACCACGGCCGACCAGGCGGCGGCCTTGGCCTCCGGGGTGGGCCGGGCGGCCAGGCACTGGGTGTACTGGCGCCTGCCGCTCGCGGTGTTGTCGGCGGCCAGCTCGGCTGCCAGCTCCTCGTCGGTGGCCTGGCCGGCGGCGGCCAGGGCCAGCCACAGCGACCAGCGCAGCTCCTGGTCGACGTCCAGGCCGTCGATCCGGGCGCTGCCGGCCAGCAGGCCGCGGACCAGGCCGAGGTGCTCGGCGCCGCCCGCGGTCTGGGCAAGGAAGCGGGCCCAGGCCAGCTGGTGGTCGCTGCCGGGGACGGCGTCGCGCAGCTCGCGCAGGGCGCCGTCGGCGAGCAGCCGGCCGCCCTCGCCGCGCCAGGCCGGGTCGGCGTACAGGTCGACGGCGGTCTTGGCCTGGCCGTGCAGCGACTGCAGCACGCCGATGTTGCCCTCCTGGCCGGCGAAGCGCAGCACCAGGGCGACGTAGTCGCGGGCCGGCATCAGGCCGTCCCGGGTGAGGTTCCAGACGGCGGACCAGGCGAGGGCGCGGGACAGCTCGTCGTGGATGTCGCCGAGGCCGGCGCGCAGGGTCTCCAGGGAGTCCCCGTCGAAGCGGATCTTGCAGTAGGTCAGGTCGTCGTCGTTGAGCAGGACGAGCGCCGGGCGGGGGCGGCCGGCCGCCTCGGTGACGACGGTGCGGGCGCCGGTGACGTCCAGCTCGATCCGCGCGGTGCGCACCAGGGCGCCGTCGGCGTCCCGGTCGTACAGGCCGACCGCGATCCGGTGCGGGCGGAGGACATCGCCGTCCTGCAGGACGGCGAGCTCGGTGATCCGGCCCTCGGCGTCGGTGGTGACCTGCGGGGTGAGCGCGTTGACGCCGGCGGTCTGCAGCCAGGCGGCGGCCCAGGTCTTGAGGTCGCGGCCGCTGGTCTCCTCCAGGATGTCCAGCAGGTCGGTGAGTTCGGTGTTGCCGAAGGCGTGGCGCTTGAAGTAGCGGCGGGCGCCCTCGAAGAAGGCCTCCGAACCGGCGTACGCCACCAGCTGCTTGAGGACGGAGGCGCCCTTGGCGTAGGTGATGCCGTCGAAGTTGAGCTTGGCGTCCTCGAGGTCGCGGATGTCCGCGGTGATCGGGTGCGTGGTGGGGAACTGGTCCTGCCGGTAGGCCCAGGCCTTGCGCTGGTTGGCGAAGGTGACCCAGGCGGAGGAGTAGCGGGTGCGGGCGCCGATCAGGCCGTAGGAGCCCATGAAGTCGGCGAAGGACTCCTTCAGCCACAGGTCGTCCCACCAGCGCATGGTGACCAGGTCGCCGAACCACATGTGCGCCATCTCGTGCAGGATGACGTTGGCCCGGCCCTCGTAGGCGGCGTCGGTGACCTTCGAGCGGAAGACGAACTCCTCGCGGAAGGTGACGCAGCCGGGGTTCTCCATCGCGCCGATGTTGTACTCGGGGACGAAGGCCTGGTCGTACTTGCCGAAGGGGTACGGGTAGTCGAACTCCTCGTGGAAGAAGTCGAGTCCGAGCTTGGTGACGCCGAGGATCTCGTCCGCGTCGAAGTACGGGGCGAGGGACTTGCGGCACATCGCGGAGAGCGGGATCTCCAGGGTGGTGCCGTCGGCGAGTTCGCGGCTGTAGTGGTCGCGGGCGACGTGGTACGGGCCGGCGACGACCGCGGTGAGGTAGGTGGAGATCGGCTTGGTCGGCGCGAACTCCCAGGTGCGACTGCCGCCCTGCCCGGTGCCGTCCTGCCCGGTGGCGTCCTCGGCGGTGACGCCCTCGTGCGGGGCGTTGGACCAGACGTCCCAGGCGGCCGGGGCGGTCACCGTGAAGGTGAACGGGGCCTTCAGGTCGGGCTGTTCGAAGGTCGCGAACACCCGGCGGGCGTCGGCCGGCTCGTAGTGGGTGTAGAGGTAGGTCTCGCCGTCCACGGGGTCGACGAAGCGGTGCAGGCCCTCGCCGGTGCGGCTGTACGCGCAGTCCGCCTCGATGGTCAGCACGTTCTCGGCGGCGAGGCCGTCGACGTGCACCCGGGCGCCGTCGTAGGCGGTGGCCGGGTCGAGGGCGCGCCCGTTGAGGGTGACCGCGCGGACGGCCGGGGCCAGCAGGTCGAGGAAGGTGTCCGCGCCGGGCTCGGAGCAGCGGAACGTGATCGTGGTGGCGGAGCGGAACGTGGCGGCGGCCGGGTCCGGGGCCGAGGTCACGTCGAGCCGGACGCGGTAGCCGTCCACGGCCAGGATGCTGGCCCGCTGCTGGGCTTCGTCGCGGCTGAGGTTCTTGCCCGGCACGGCGGTACTCCTTTGTCCGGCTCGCACGGTGGTGCGCGGGTGGGTGGTGCGGTCTCGGTGCGCGGTGTCCTCCGCGCACGCGGGGACATCCTTTCACGCTCCTCGCCGTCGGTACCATTGCACAGACCGACGCGTCGGTACCGGAATCAGCGGCGCCGGGCGGGTGTTGAGCCTCTGGGGGAGTTCACCCCTGCCCGGATCACCTGACGAAGGACGACTCGCAGTGACGACTGCCGCTGAGCGCAAGACCGCCGACTTCTGGTTCGACCCGGCCTGCCCGTGGGCGTGGATGACCTCCCGCTGGCTGATCGAGGTTCAGCAGCTGCGCCCGGTCGACGTGCGCTGGCACGTGATGAGCCTGTCGGTGCTGAACGAGCACCGGGACCTCCCGGAGAACTACCGGGCCCTGCTGGACAACGCCTGGGGCGCGGTGCGGGTGTGCATCGCCGCCGCCGAACAGCATGGCGAGGAGGTGCTCGGCCGGCTCTACACCGAGCTGGGCCTGCGCTTCCACAACCAGGGCCTGCCGCAGAACCGGGAGACCATAACCGCCGCCCTGGTGGCTGCGGGCCTGCCCGCCGAGCTGGCCGACGCGGCCGACACGGACAAGTACGACGAAGCCCTGCGCGCCTCCCACAAGGAGGGCATCACCCTGGTCGGCGAGGACGTCGGCACCCCGGTGATCGCGGTCGAGGGCGTGGACGGCGACCGGGTCGCCTTCTTCGGCCCGGTGGTCACCCCCGCCCCGAAGGGCGAGGCCGCGGCCCGCCTGTGGGACGGCACCCTGCTGGTGGCCTCCACCCCCGGCTTCTACGAGATCAAGCGCACCCGGACGGCAGGCCCGTCCTTCGAGTAGCCCTGGCGTCGAGCAGCTCCGGCTTCGGGTAGCCCCGGCGTCGAGTGGCTGTGACGCCGGCGACGGCGACGCGACAGGGCCCGGTACCGAGCGTCGGTACCGGGCCCTGTCGCATGTGCGGGACTCAGCCGGCGGCGGCGTCCCGGCGCTGCTTGAGCAGACCGGAGACGACCAGCACCGCGACCAGTACTCCGGCCGCGTACAGCTGCTGCCGGTTGCCCTCGGTGGTGGTCATCAGCGCGAGGATGCCGGCCACGCCGGCCATCGCGACCCAGGTCAGGTACGGGTAGCCCCACATCTTCACGGTGAGCAGCTCGGGCGTCTCGCGCTCCAGCCGGCGTCGCATCCGCAGCTGGACCACGCAGATGAACAGCCAGACCACCAGGATCGCCACGCCGGTGGTGTTCATCAGCCAGGTGAACACGGTGTCCGGCCAGAACTTGGCGGCCAGGACGGCGCCGAAGCCGAACAGGCAGGAGGCGAGCACGGCCCGGCGCGGCACCCCGCCGCTGACCTTGGCCAGCGCCTTGGGGCCCTGGCCGCGGCCGACCAGCGAGTACGCCATCCGGGAGGCGCCGTAGATGTTGGCGTTCATCGCGGACAGCAGTGCGATCAGCACCACGACCTGCATGATCGCCCCGGCGCCGGGCACCCCGAGGTGGCGCAGCACGGTGACGTACGGGCCGTCGGCGACGACCGCCGGGTCCTTCCAGGAGACCAGGGTGACCACCAGGGCCATCGAGCCGATGTAGAAGATCGCGATCCGCCACACCGCGGTGCGCACGGCGTTGGCGACGTTCTTCTTGGGGTCGTCGGACTCGGCGGCGGCGATGGTGACGGTCTCCAGACCGCCGTACGCGAAGACCGAGGCGAGCAGGCCGACGATCAGTCCGCTGACGCCGGTGGGCAGGAAGCCGCCGTGGCCGGTGAGGTTGCCGGTGCCGGGGGCGCCGGGGCCGATCACCCCGGCGATGCCGAGTCCGCCGAGCACCAGGAAGGCGATGATCGCGGCGACCTTGACGGTGGCGAACCAGAACTCGAACTCGCCGAAGTTCTTCACCGCGGTGAGGTTGCTGGCGCAGAAGAAGACCATGAACAGGGCGACCCAGACCCAGGAGGAGACGCCCGGTATCCAGCCGTTGACGATCTTCCCGGCGGCGGTGGCCTCGGCGGCGACGCCGCAGCAGAGCATCACCCAGTACATCCAGCCCGCCGTGATTCCGGCCCACGGGCCGATCTCCTTCTCGGCGTGCACCGAGAACGAGCCGGAGGCGGGGCGGGCCGCGGACATCTCGCCGAGCATCCGCATGATCAGCATGACCAGCAGGCCGGAGAGCACGAAGGCCAGGATGATCGCCGGGCCGGCGGCCGCGATGCCCGCGCCGGAGCCGACGAAGAGGCCCGCGCCGATCACACCGCCGAGGGCGATCATCGACAGGTGGCGCTGCTTCAGCCCGTGGGAGAGCTGCTGGCTACCCGACGCCGGTTGGGTGGCATCGGCGGTCCCGGACGCCGGGGGCGCGGAGGTGGGGGCCATAGGGGCGGTTCCAGACTGTGCGGTATGCGGCATGAGTTGTCCAATATCCGGGGCCACCTCTGTCCATGCCAAGCACGTTCGGCCCGGGCCCACATTGCGGACCGGGCGGCCACACGGAGTGGCCGAGGCGTGACCGCGCGTCGTTTCGGGCCGGTTCCGACAACACCCGAGGGCGGGGCTTTGTCCGAAACCGTGAACGGTCGCGCAGTGGATCACCACGTAGGTTCACAGGTGTTCACTCACCCGGACCCACGGAGGAGCCCCCCGATGGCCACTGCCACCACCCCGACTGCCGGCACCTCGATAGGGCGCCGCGTCGTCCTCGCCGACCTGCTGCCCGACGCCGCCACCCGCCTCGGCGGCCAGGTCCGCGACCTGGCCCTGGTGGCCGGCGGCGCCGCGCTGACCGGCGTGGCCGCCCAGCTGTCGGTGAACGTCCCCGGCTCGCCGGTGCCGGTCACCGGCCAGACCTTCGCCGCCCTGCTGGTCGGCACCGCGCTCGGCGCCCGCCGCGGCGTGGCCTCGCTCGCCCTCTACCTGCTCGCCGGCATGGCCGGCCTGCCCTGGTTCGCCGAGGGCACCTCCGGCTGGGCGATGCCCTCGTTCGGCTACGTGCTCGGATTCGTCCTCGCCGCCGCCCTGACCGGCGCGCTGGCCCGCCGTGGCGCCGACCGCACTCCGGTGAACACCGCGGTCACCATGGTCCTCGGTAGCCTCGCCATCTACGCGGTCGGCGTCCCGTACCTGGCCCTGTCGCTGCACGTGTCGCTCGCCCGCGCCGCCGAGCTCGGCCTCTACCCGTACCTGGTCGGCGACGCCCTCAAGGCCGCCTTCGCCGCCGGCGCCCTGCCGCTGGCCTGGAAGCTCCTCGGCCGGCGCTGAAGCCCGCGTCGTCCGTCCGGTGGGCGGGCCCCGGCCCCCGTTGTCAGGCCCGGGCGCACGCGCATGCCACACTCATGGCATGCGCGTGTACCTGGGCTCCGACCATGCCGGATACGAACTGAAGAACCACCTCGTGGAGTGGCTGAAGGAGGCGGGCCACGAGCCGGTCGACTGCGGGCCGCACATCTACGACGCCGAGGACGACTACCCGCCGTTCTGCCTGCGCGCCGCCGAGCGCACCGCCGCCGACCCCGAGGCGCTGGGCATCGTGATCGGCGGCTCGGGCAACGGCGAGGCGATCGCCGCCAACAAGGTCGAGGGCGTCCGGGCCGCGCTGGCCTGGAGCACCCAGACCGCCGAGCTCGGCCGCCAGCACAACAACGCCAACGTGATCTCCATCGGCGGCCGCATGCACACGCAGGAGGAGGCCACCAAGTTCGTCGAGGTCTTCCTCAACACCCCCTACAGCGGCGAGCCGCGGCACACCCGCCGGATCGAGATGCTGAGCGAGTACGAGACCACCGGCGAGCTTCCGCCGATCCCGGCCCACCACCCCCAGGGCTGATCTCCCCCCACCCCCGTCCTCCACGGCCGGCCGCACCCTCCCGTGCGGCCGGCCGCCGCCGTCCCGGGCGCCCCGGCCCTGCCCGCCCTGTGGGATCGGCCACAGGTCACCGGCGCGCGCACGATCCCGCGCGCGGGGCGCACGCGCCGCCCGCAGGTTTCGTCCGCCCAACGGGCGTACGCCTCCTGACGGCCCGCCCGCCACCACGCCCATCGGCCGAAACCCGCCGAGCGCCCCGCACTCCGGCGCCCCCGTCCGCGTCCGAGCCGTCGACGCCGGGCCGTGCCCGTGGATAGGGTCGTGCCCCATGGCTGGCAGACCGCCGGGCGCACCGCCCCAGACGACTGCGACGAGGCCCGGCGCCGCCCCGGCGTCCGACCCCGTGACGGCCCGGTTGCGCAAGAAGCTCCGCCGGGTCCGCCGAAGGCTGCGCACGGCCGGTGTCGACTACTTCCGCGGCGGCGCCGCCGACTGGCCGGTGCTCTGCGCGCTCGCCCTGCTCGTCCCGCTGCTGATCCTGCTCAACATCTGGCTCCCCGACTGGGCCCCGCCCACCTCCCTGGTCCTGCCGATCCTGGCCGGCGCGCTGCTGCTGCGCCCCGGCAGCCTGGTGGTGCTCTACGCGCTGGCCGCGCTCGGGCTGTCCGCCGAGTCCGTGATCCACACCGGCCAGCGGGTCGCCAGCGACAACCCGGAGGCCTACGTCTACGGCGTCACCCCGGGCGCGGCCCTGGTGGTCGGCGCCGCCGGGGTGGGCGGCCTGCTGCTGGCCCAGTTCCGGGCCCGGGTCGGCGTGCCCTGGTGGGGCGGCTCCACCATGCTCTTCGACCTGCGCGAGCGGCTGCGGGTGCAGAGCCGGGTGCCCGAGCTGCCGGACGGCTGGCACGCGGACATGGCGCTGCGCCCGGCCGGCGGCCAGTCCTTCTCCGGGGACTTCGTGGTCGCCGCCCGGACCGGCCCTGGCCGGCGGCTGCTGGAGGTGGTCCTGGCGGACGTCTCCGGCAAGGGCATGGACGCCGGCTCCCGCGCGCTGCTGCTCTCCGGCGCCTTCGGCGGCCTGGTCGGCTCCCTGCCCGCGCACGACTTCCTGCCCGCCGCCAACGGCTACCTGCTGCGCCAGTGCTGGGAGGAGGGCTTCGCCACCGCCGTCCACCTGGTGCTGGACCTGGACACCGGCGAGTACGAGCTGCTGTCGGCCGGGCACCTGCCGGGCATGCAGCGCCTCGCGGGCGCCGGCCGCTGGGAGGTCAAGGAGGCCGAGGGCCCGCTGCTCGGGATCTACGACGGCGCCAAGTTCGAGGGCGTGCGGGGCCGGCTGAACCGGGGCGACGTCCTGCTGCTGTGCACCGACGGCATGGTCGAGGCGCCGGGCCGGGACCTCACGGAGGGCATGGACCGGCTGATGGGGGAGGCGGACCGGCTGGTGCCGGGCGGCGGCGGGGGCGCGGGCGCGGGTGCCGCGGCCGGACTGATCGAGACGGTCGCCCGGGACATCAACGACGACCGCGCGGTGCTGCTGCTCTGGCGCGACTGAGCGGCTGAGCGTCCGCGCGACCGCGGGTCTCCGGGCACATGCCGCGGGCAGTGACTGTCAAGCCGGGCAGCTGATCTTCGGCCAAATCGGACGGCCCGTCGGCAGACCGGACCAGTGGCTTCCGTTCACCGCCCCCGACCGCTTCCCGGCCGCTCAGCACAGCCCCGCCGACGATCCGTCAGGACGGCTCGGCTATCGTCCCGGTCGGCGGAAACTCGTCTCGCATCGCAGGATATCGGCGTTGGGCTGACTGTCAGACCTTTACGCAATCGGCACGGTCGACCACACTGAGTCCGGGCGGGACTGTTCAGGATTCGGGGGATAGGGGGCGGCACGTGCGGCACGACAGACAGCGGTCGACCGTGGGCTCCCTCACCGGCGGTGTGTCGGACGGTCCGCGATTCCGCCTCGGGACCGTGGGACATGCCGGGGTCCGGCTTTCGCTGGTGTCGCCGGGTGGTGGCACCCCGCTATGAAAACGAGGAAGTGAGTCCGGGTGGCACTCTCCGTCTCCGCGCTGGTCCTGTTCGCGATCCTGTGCATCATCTTCATCCGCAACAAGCAGCTGAAGATCCCGCACGCGATCGTCGCCGCCCTGTTCGGCTTCATGCTGCACGAGACCACGGTCGCGACCTCGATCAACTCCCTGCTGGCGAACCTCGCGCACAGCATCTCCAGCATCACCGGAGGCTGATCCGGGCGCATCGCCCACCCCGAGCCGAAGAGCGCGCCGGTGCCGACGACCGTCGGCACCGGATCCCGAGCGCCCGGAGGCGAGCGGGCGAACAACAGTCACCGGCCGGCCCGTCTGGCCTCCCGCCAGCGAGCGAACAGACCCCGGGCGCGCGCCGCCGCCGGGGCCGGGACGCGTATCCGTGCGGGTGCCACGGCACCCGCCGACGCGGCCTGCTCCGGTGCTTCCCGTTCGGCCGTCAACAGGACGAACATCCGTGCCCAGCACAGCCGTTCGCCCCGGGGCCAGTCCAGCGCGCGCAGCGCCGCCGACGCCGCCTCCGACACCTCGCCGCCCACCCGGACCTCGGCGACGTCGTCCCCCGCCTTCCCGCCCAGGAAGAGCTTCACCCCGACCGGCCCGGGCCCGGCCAGCTCCGACCGCAGCGCGGGCGCCAGCGCCGACAGCACCCGGTTCTCGGCGAGCCAGCCCGCCAAGTGCTCGTTGCCGAAGCCGAACACCGCCGCCGGCCCCTGGACCGCGCGCCAGCCCGGGAGTTCGGGCAGGTCCGGGCGGTCGGCGTGGACCCCGCGCCCCTCCGCGAGCTCGACCAGCACCGAGGCGGTGGTGGTCGCCCACATCTTCACCGCGTTGGCGAGCTTCTCCTCCTCGGTCTTGCCGAGGCCGGCCGCGCAGTCCCACACCACCGGCGCGTCCGCCCGTCCGAGCTGCAGCACGAAGCCGAGGTCCACGTGCCCGGCGCCGCCGTCCCCCGGGTGCTCACGCACCGCCACCGCCGTGGTGCCCGGACCGCGCACCACCTCGCCGTCCAGGCGGAACACCTGGCCCAGTTGCGCCATCTCCCGGACCACACAGAGCTGTATGACGGCCAGTCGCTCGTGTGGACGCACCGGGACTCCTCCACTTCGGGAGCGCGGCTGCTGAGCTCGCGCTCGAACTGCGCTCGAACGCCGCCGAGGCTATCGGCCCGGAACCCAGCGGGGAAACCATCCGGACTCTCCGACCCTCCGGTCGCGAAAATGTCCTGAGTGCCCCACTTTGGGCAGCGGAACCCGCAAGCCTTCCGCCCGGAGAGCCCGCATGCCCCGCACCACCGACCTGACGACCCCTCCGCCCCCGGCCCGACCACTGCTGTCCGGCCCGGACGGCTCCGGCCTGGTCGCCGAGATCGAGGCCTACCTCGCCTCGCTGCCCGCCCCCGCCCGCACCCCGCTGCCGTACGTCTGCCCGTACGGCAGTGCCCCGCAGCCCTGGCACGCCGGCCACCCGGTGCCCCGGGCCACCCTGCTCGACCGGGCGCTGCGCCGCCCCGCCCGCCCCGTCCCGGTCACCGCGGCCGACCACCTCCGGCTCGCCTCCCGCTACATCGGCGCCCACGGCTGGCTGCAGGGCGCGATGTGGGACGAGGCCGGCCGGGTCTGCCTGCTCGGCGCCCAGGCCGCCGTGCTGGCGTACGGCTACGGCACCCCGGTCACCGTCCGCACCGCCCGGGTCCAGCTGATGGAGGTGCTGCACGGCACCGGCCGCCCGGCGCGCTCCCCGGACGAGTACAACGACCGCCCCACCACCCGGGAGGGCGACGTCCACCTGCTGCTCGACCGCGCCGCCGCCCGGGCCACCCGCCTCGGGCTCTGAGCCGCGCGGGGGAGGGCCGGGGGAGGCCGCGGGAGGCCCGTAAGGCCCCGGAAACGCAGCCGGCCCCGCTGCGCGGAATGCGCACCGGGGCCGGACGAGGAGCGGGCGACGAGAATCGAACTCGCGTGACTAGTTTGGAAGACTAGGGCTCTACCATTGAGCTACGCCCGCGCGATCCCCCAGCCGTGACCGGCCGGAAGTTCGGGGAACAGCGTACCTGGTCCGGCGCCCCGCGTGCACACCCCATTTCGAGCACCCCCTGCGCGCCCGCGCGGAATGTCACCGCCGTCGCGCCCGCGCGCGAATAGGCGGCGAGCCGAACAGGCCCGCCGTGTACGCTTCCTCTCGGCACCACGGGGTGTGGCGCAGTTTGGTAGCGCGTCCGCTTTGGGAGCGGAAGGCCGTCGGTTCGAATCCGGCCACCCCGACAGTGCGGCAGGGTCTCGCCAACCGTGGCGGGGCCCTGTTCTGTTCGCCGGTACGGCGGCGCCTGGCGTGCGCCTTTCGTGGTACCGGTAGGATGGGGCGCTGGCGGTAGTCCCTGCGGCGTCCACCCAGGTCAACCGCACGAGGGCGAGGAGTCAAGCTCACCGTCCACCCCACGGGAGATGCAGCTCCAACCGCCCATCGCCCGTCTCGTCCGACCCACCCGTACGGCTCCGGCCGGGCGGCGGGGGCCGGGCGGAGACAACCTGACCGCAAGCCCCTAGGAGACCTAACCGTGAAGAGCGCCGTCGAGACTCTGAACCCGACCCGGGTTCGACTCACCGTCGAGGTGCCCTTCGAGGAGCTCAAGCCCAGCCTCGACGCGGCGTACAAGAAGATCAACCAGCAGGTCACGGTTCCGGGCTTCCGCAAGGGCAAGATCCCGGCTCGCGTCATCGACCAGCGTTTCGGCCGTGGCGCCGTGCTGGAGGAGGCCGTCAACGACGCCCTGCCGCGCTTCTACACGCAGGCCGTCGACGAGGGCAAGATCGAGGTCCTCGGCCAGCCCGACATCACCAACATCGAGGGTGTCGAGCAGATCGCCGACGGCGGTGACCTGAAGTTCACCGCCGAGGTGGACATCCGCCCGGAGATCACCCTGCCGGAGTTCTCCTCCATCGAGGTGACCGTCGACCCGATCGTCGTCTCCGACGAGGACATCGAGAAGTCGCTGGAGCAGCTGCGCGAGCGCTTCTCGTCGGTCAAGGACGTCGAGCGCGCCGCGGCCGCCGACGACATCGTGGTCGTGGACCTCGTCGCGAAGGTCGACGGTGAGGTGCCGGAGGACGGCACCGCCACCGGCGTCAGCTACGAGATCGGCTCGGGCCGCCTGATCGACGGCATCGACGAGGCCGTCATCGGCCTGTCCGCCGGCGAGGAGAAGACCTTCGAGACCGAGCTCAAGGGTGGCACCCAGGCGGGCAAGACCTCCGAGGTCTCCGTCACCGTGACCGCCGTCCAGGAGAAGGAGCTGCCGGAGCTGGACGACGAGTTCGCCCAGCTGGCCAGCGAGTTCGACACCCTGGAGGAGCTGCGCGCCGACTCCCGCAAGCGCCTGGAGCGCATGAAGGAGTACGACCAGGCCACCCAGGCCCAGGAGAAGGTGCTGGACGCGCTGCTCGCGCTGGTTGAGATCGAGTACCCCGAGAAGCTCCTCAAGGACGAGATCGAGACCCGCAAGCACAACGTCGAGCACCACCAGCTCGAGCCGATGGGCCTGAACATCGAGGCCTACCTGGAGACCCAGGGCAAGTCCCGCGAGGAGTGGGACGCGGAGATCGAGGAGCAGGCGAAGAAGGGCATCAAGACCCAGTTCGTCCTGGACCAGATCGTCGCCGACGAGGAGCTGGGTGTTAACCAGGAGGAGCTGACCGAGCACCTCATCCGCCGCGCCGCCGGCTCGGGCCTCACCCCCGACCAGTTCGCGCAGCAGGTCGTCCAGGGTGGCCAGGTGCCGCTGCTGGTCGGCGAGGTCGCCCGCGGCAAGGCGCTGGCCACCGTGGTCGAGGCCGCCAAGGTCGTCGACACCGAGGGCAACGAGATCAACTTCGACGACGAGGACGAGACGGGCGAGACCGTCGAGGCCGAGGAGACCGCCGAGGAGAAGACCGAGGCCTGAGCCCCGGCAGCCCCCTGAGGCACACAGCGGGCCCGGACGCCGTCATGGTGTCCGGGCCCGCTGTCTTCCCTCCCGCGGGACGCCGCGACCCTGCGCTCACAGCGAACAGTTCTGCGTGAGGGATTCTGCGGCCGGGCCTGCGCGTTAGGGTCCTTGGACAGCAACAATCACGACGTGATACCCGGAAGCTGTGCGACATCGTGACGGCCGTGGATCGACCGTCCAAATCGACTGAGCAGGTGGCTAAGTGACGTTCCCGCAGATGCAGATGCCTGGCCCGATGGCGCCGCACGCCGCCGCTGGTGACGTACTCGGCGGCCTTGGCGACCAGGTCTACAACCGACTGCTCAACGAGCGGATCATCTTCCTCGGCCAGCAGGTCGACGACGACATCGCCAACAAGATCACCGCCCAGCTGCTGCTGCTGGCCGCGGACCCGGACAAGGACATCTTCCTCTACATCAACTCCCCGGGCGGCTCGATCTCGGCCGGCATGGCGATCTACGACACCATGCAGTACATCAAGAACGACGTCGTCACCATCGCGATGGGCATGGCCGCCTCGATGGGCCAGTTCCTGCTCACCGCCGGCGCCAAGGGCAAGCGCTTCTCGCTGCCGAACGCCAACATCCTGATGCACCAGCCCTCCGCGGGCCTCGGCGGCTCCGCCACGGACATCCGCATCCAGGCCGAGCAGCTGCTCCGCACCAAGAAGCGGATGTCCGAGCTGATCGCCTTCCACAGCGGCCAGTCCTTCGAGCAGATCACCAGGGACTCCGACCGCGACCGCTGGTTCACGCCGGAGGAGGCCCTGGAGTACGGCCTGATCGACGCGATCATGCACAGTGCCGCGGACGTCCCCGGCGGCGGCGGCACGGGCGCCTGAGCCTCGGCCCGGCCAACGAGACCACAGCCCCAACGCCCCGGAGGACAAGAACCCCCATGAACATCCCCAGCCTGTCGGCCGCCCAGGCCCGCGTCGAGGACATGCGCGCCGAGGGCCGCTACATCGTCCCGCGCTTCGTGGAGCGCACCACGCAGGGCATCCGCGAGTACGACCCGTACGCCAAGCTGTTCGAGGAGCGCATCATCTTCCTCGGCTCGCAGGTCGACGACGTCTCGGCGAACGACATCATGGCGCAGCTGCTGTGCCTGGAGTCGATGGACCCGGACCGCGAGATCCAGATGTACATCAACTCGCCCGGCGGCTCGTTCACGGCCCTGACGGCCATCTACGACACCATGCAGTACGTGAAGCCGGACATCACCACGGTCTGCATGGGCCAGGCGGCCTCCGCCGCGGCCGTGCTGCTCGCCGCCGGCACCCCCGGCAAGCGGATGGCGCTGCCGAACGCCCGGATCCTGATCCACCAGCCGTACACCGAGACCGGCCGCGGCCAGGTGTCCGACCTGGAGATCCAGGCCAAGGAGATCTTCCGGATGCGCGAGCAGCTGGAGGAGATGCTCTCCAAGCACTCCAACAAGTCGGTGGAGCAGGTGCGCGAGGACATCGAGCGCGACAAGATCCTGACCGCCGAGGAGGCCGCCGAGTACGGCCTGATCGACCAGATCATCTCCACCCGCAAGACGTCGCTGACCTCCTGAGGTCGGCTCCCTCCGCGCCCGCAGCCGGGCGGGAGGGAACCCCCGGGGCGGGGCGCGCACCCCTGGTGCGCGTCCCGCCCCAACCCGTCGGCGGGTCCGTGGCACGGCATCTGTTCGGTATCAATTCGCCCAGGGCGTAGGGCAGACCCGGCGAAGAGGACGGAATCACGGGCCCGGCAGAGTACCGTCGGATAGCGAGACCGAGCGCCGTCGGCGTTGACGGTCCACAGCACCAGGCCCCGGAACCCCTGCGGGGCCCCTGGCGAAGGGGAAGCACCTCGTGGCACGCATCGGAGACGGTGGCGACCTGCTCAAGTGCTCGTTCTGCGGCAAGTCGCAGAAGCAGGTGAAGAAGCTGATCGCCGGCCCAGGCGTGTACATCTGCGACGAGTGCATCGACCTGTGCAACGAGATCATCGAGGAGGAACTCGCCGAGACCTCCGAGGTGCGCTTCGAGGAACTCCCGAAGCCGCGCGAGATCTACGAGTTCCTGGACCAGTACGTGGTCGGCCAGGACCTCGCCAAGAAGGCGCTGTCGGTGGCCGTCTACAACCACTACAAGCGGGTCCAGGCCGGCGAGGCGGGCCGCAGCGGCGGCAACGGCCGCGAGGACGCCATCGAGCTGGCCAAGTCCAACATCCTGCTGCTGGGCCCCACCGGCTCCGGCAAGACGCTGCTGGCGCAGACCCTGGCCCGGATGCTCAACGTGCCGTTCGCGATCGCGGACGCCACCGCGCTGACCGAGGCCGGCTACGTCGGCGAGGACGTCGAGAACATCCTGCTCAAGCTGATCCAGGCGGCCGACTACGACGTCAAGAAGGCCGAGACCGGGATCATCTACATCGACGAGATCGACAAGGTCGCGCGCAAGAGCGAGAACCCGTCGATCACCCGGGACGTCTCCGGCGAGGGCGTGCAGCAGGCCCTGCTGAAGATCCTGGAGGGCACCACCGCCTCGGTGCCGCCACAGGGCGGGCGCAAGCACCCGCACCAGGAGTTCATCCAGATCGACACCACCAACGTGCTGTTCATCGTCGGCGGCGCGTTCGCCGGCCTGGAGCGGATCATCGAGGGCCGCGCGGGTGCCAAGGGCATCGGCTTCGGCGCCAACATCCGCTCCAAGCGGGAGTCGGACGCGAGCGACCACTTCCGCCAGGTGATGCCCGAGGACCTGGTGAAGTTCGGCATGATCCCCGAGTTCATCGGCCGTCTGCCGGTGATCACCAGCGTGCACAACCTGGACCGCGAGGCGCTGCTGCAGATCCTCACCGAGCCGCGCAACGCGCTGGTCAAGCAGTACCGCAAGCTCTTCGAACTGGACGGCGTGGAGCTGGAGTTCTCCCGGGACGCGCTGGAGGCGATCGCCGACCAGGCGATCCTGCGCGGCACCGGCGCGCGCGGTCTGCGGGCCATCATGGAGGAGGTGCTGATGTCCGTGATGTACGAGGTCCCCTCGCGTCAGGACGTCGCCCGCGTGGTGGTCACCGGGGACGTCGTCTCCAAGCACGCCATCCCCACCCTCGTCCCGCGCGACATGATCAAGCGCGAGCGCCGCGAGAAGAGCGCCTGACCGAGCCCGTCACGCACCGGCGCCCGTCACGCGAAGGGGCCCCGCACCGGATCCGGTGCGGGGCCCCTTCGCATGACCGGGGGGTGCTACTTGGCGACGACCATGGCGTCGCGGATCGTCCGGGTCTTGGCGGCCGCCTGCTCGGCGGTGAGCGGCTGGCCGCTGCCGCCGCTCAGGCTGACCTTGGTGAAGGAGACCCGGCCGGTGGTGGACTTGTCCGCCCACACACAGATCGTCGGGCCGGGCTTGCCGAGCATGGTCGACGTGCCGCAGGAGAGCTTCGCCGAGGAGTTGTTGGCGTCCTGTGCCGGGAAGTCGGTCATCGTCGTGGACAGGCCGTCGCCGTCCTTCTTGGAATCCTCGATGATCTGCGCGGGGTCGTTGAGGTTGCCGTAGACGCCGACCACCGAGAAGGTGTCCAGCGCGTCCGAGCCCTTGCTGTAGCTGGCCACCAGGACCTGCAGGTCGGTGCCGAACTTGGACGCCCCGGGCTTGCTCATGTCGGCGGCCTGCTCCTTGGCCGACTTCTGGACGTAGCCGTCGGCCAGGGTCTGCGGGGCGGTGATCTTGTACTTGCCGCCCGCGTCGCCGCCGAGGAACTTCCAGGCGGCGAAACCGCCGCCGCCCAGCACCAGCGCGCCGATCACCAGACCGATCACCAGGCCGCCCTTGCCCTTCGGCGGCGGCGCCACCGGGTAGCCCGGCTGCCCGTACGGCGCCTGCGGCGGCACGCCGTACGGCTGCTGCTGCGGCGGGTAGCCGTACTGGGGCTGCGGGGCGCCGTAGGGCTGCTGCTGCGGCGGCTGGCCGTACTGCGGCGGGCCCCCGTAAGGCTGCGGCTGCGGCTGACCCTGCGGATACTGCTGTCCCTGGCCGTACATCTGCTCTGTGCTCCCCCGCCGCACCCGCGGCCTGTCGTGGTGTGGAGTCGTTCCGTGCACGTCCGGTCAACCGGACGAGTGCCCGGGCACGGTACCGCACGGTGCCCGTCCGGGGCCCGTTCGGGCGTGGCGCGTCCGCGGACCGAAAGCGGTTCGTAACCCGCCCCCCCGGTTACGTAAACTGTGCGTCGTGACCGACACGACGAACCAGCGCCCCGTGAGCACCACCGGGGACGAAGCAGCAACCCTTGCGACGACCTACACCCCCGCGGACGTAGAGGGCGAGCTGTACGAGCGCTGGGTAGAGCGTGGCTACTTCACGGCCGACGCGAAGAGCGAGAAGCCGCCGTTCACCGTCGTCATCCCCCCGCCGAACGTCACCGGCAGCCTGCACCTGGGCCACGCCTTCGAGCACACGCTGATCGACGCCCTGGTCCGCCGCAAGCGCATGCAGGGCTTCGAGGCCCTGTGGCAGCCCGGCATGGACCACGCCGGCATCGCCACCCAGAACGTGGTCGAGCGCGAGCTCGCCAAGGAGGGCAAGTCCCGCCACGACCTGGGCCGCGAGGCCTTCGTCGAGCGCGTCTGGAAGTGGAAGGCGGAGTCCGGCGGCCAGATCTCCGGTCAGATGCGGCGCCTGGGCGACGGCGTGGACTGGTCCCGCGAGCGCTTCACCATGGACGAGGGCCTGTCCCAGGCCGTCCAGACCATCTTCAAGAAGCTCTTCGACGACGAGCTGATCTACCGCGCCGAACGCATCATCAACTGGTGCCCGCGCTGCCTGACCGCCATCTCGGACATCGAGGTGGAGTACCAGGACGACGACGGCGAGCTGGTCTCGATCCGCTACGGCGAGGGCGAGAACTCCATCGTCGTCGCCACCACGCGTGCCGAGACGATGCTGGGCGACACCGCGGTCGCCGTCCACCCGGAGGACGAGCGCTACAAGCACATGGTCGGCACCGAGATCGAGCTGCCGCTGACCGGCCGCCGGATCCCGATCGTCGCCGACGCCCACGTCGACCCGGAGTTCGGCACCGGCGCCGTCAAGGTGACGCCCGCGCACGACCCGAACGACTTCGAGATCGGCCAGCGCCACGACCTGCCGAACATCGCCGTCATGGACGAGCACGCCGTCATCACCGTGCACGGCCCCTTCCTCGGCCTGGACCGCCTGGAGGCCCGCTCGGCGATCGTCGCCGCGCTGCGCGCCGAGGGCCGGATCGTCGCCGAGAAGCGCCCGTACGTCCACTCGGTGGGCCACTGCTCGCGCTGCAAGACCACCATCGAGCCGCGGCTGTCCATGCAGTGGTGGGTCAAGGTCGGCCCGCTCGCCCAGGCCGCCGGTGACGCGGTCCGCGACGGCAAGGTCAAGATCCACCCGCAGGAGATGGAGAAGCGGTACTTCGACTGGGTCGACAACCTGCACGACTGGTGCATCTCGCGCCAGCTGTGGTGGGGCCACCGCATCCCGGTCTGGTACGGCCCGAACGGCGAGATCGTCTGCGTCGGCCCCGACGAGCAGCCGCCGACCGGCGAGGGCTGGCACCAGGACACCGACGTCCTGGACACCTGGTTCTCCTCCGGCCTGTGGCCGTTCTCCACGCTCGGCTGGCCGGAGCAGACCGACAGCCTCGCGAAGTTCTACCCGAACTCCGTCCTGGTCACCGGCTACGACATCCTGTTCTTCTGGGTCGCGCGGATGATGATGTTCGGTCTCTACGCGATGGACGGCACCCCGCCGTTCCACACCATCGCGCTGCACGGCATGGTCCGTGACCAGAACGGCAAGAAGATGTCGAAGTCCTTCGGCAACGTCGTCAACCCGCTGGACTGGATGGACAAGTACGGCTCCGACGCGCTGCGCTTCACGCTCGCGCGCGGTGCCAACCCGGGCGTCGACGTGCCGATCGGCGAGGACTGGGTCCAGGCGGCCCGCAACTTCGCCAACAAGATCTGGAACGCCACCCGCTTCGCGCTGATGAACGGCGCCACCGTCGAGGGCCCGCTGCCCGCGCCGGAGGAGCTGACCGCGGCCGACCGCTGGATCCTGTCGCGGCTCAACAGCACCGTCGCCGAGGTGGACGGGCTGTACGAGGACTACCAGTTCTCCAAGCTCTCCGAGGCGCTGTACCACTTCGCCTGGGACGAGGTCTTCGACTGGTACGTCGAACTCTCCAAGACCACCCTGGCCAAGGGCGGCCCGCAGGCCGACGCCGCGCGCCGGGTGCTCGGCGAGGTCCTCGACGTCACCCTGCGGCTGCTGCACCCGATCGTGCCCTTCGTCACCGAGACGCTGTGGACCACGCTCACCGGGGCCGAGTCGGTCGTCATCGCCGACTGGCCGACCGACAGCGGCTACCGCGACGCCGCGGCCGAGGCGGAGATCGCCACGCTGCAGCAGGTGGTCACCGAGGTCCGCCGGTTCGCCGTGAGCCAGGGCCTCAAGGACCGGCAGCGCGTCCCGGCCCAGCTGGACCTCGACGGCACCGTGCTGGCCGTCCACGAGGACGCGATCCGCTCGCTGCTGCGGCTGACCGTCCCCGAGGAGGGCTTCGTGGCCACTGCCTCGCTCCCGGTCGCCGGCGCCACCGTCTCGCTGGACCTCTCCGGCACCATCGACGTCCCGGCGGAGCGCAAGCGCCTCGCCAAGGACCTCGCGGCCGCCGAGAAGGAGAAGGCGCAGACCACCGCCAAGCTCGGCAACGAGGCGTTCCTCGCCAAGGCGCCGGACGAGGTGGTCGCCAAGATCAAGGTCCGCCAGGAGGCGGCCGAGGCCGACATCGCCCGGATCACCGCCCAGCTCGCGGCGCTGCCGCAGGGCTGAGCCCGTACCGGCCCGTGAGGGGCCGCACTCCGCGACGCGCGGGGTGCGGCCCCTCGGCGTTTCGCGGTCTCCGCTGCCGGTTTTCCGCCGAGGGACGCTTTCATTACGCCTAATAGCGCAGGAACATTGCTCCCTTCCGGCGAATATTCATCCTGGACCGGGTGAGGTCCTATTCCGAGCGAATTGATTCCGGTCTTGCCCGCGCGCGTTCGCGGAAGTTTGCAGGTTCGGATGTGTACGGTGTGCACGGAGTTTCCGAAGGACGTTTCCGCTGAGCGTTCCTGCGGGGTGTTCCTGATGGGCGACGGACGGGAGGGCACGGCGTGGTGGTGACCGAGGAGTTGGCCGACGAACTGCCTGCCGAGATGGTCGAGGAGGCGAAGGCCAGGGCGGCGACCCTGCTGCTCGCCTTCCGGCACGGGAATCAGCTCGCGTTCGACCAGGAGCTGGACCTGCTGTTCGCCGAGCAGGCCGAGCGCGAGGTGACCACCCTGCTCACCTGGATCGCCGCCGAGGCCGTCCGCAAGGCGTACGCCCCCGAGGTCGGCGACAGGGTGCTGCGGGCGATGGCCCGGCGGGCCCCGGCCGACACCGGCGCGGTCGCGGTGGACGAGGAGGGCGCGGACGCCGCCCGGCTGATCGAGGCGGTGGCGGCCGGCGAGGTGGCCGAGGTCCGCGGTCTGGTCGCCTCGACGGCCGACACCACCTTCCTGCTGGGCGGTCTGCTGCAGGGCGTCGCGATGATGCTGCCGCTGCTGCCCGAGGGCGAACTGGCCGAGATCACCGCCGAGTTGCGCCGTCGGCACGGCGGCGCCGCGCACGTGCCGGAGGCCCGGGCCGGGGTCTGAGCCCCGGGCCGGGCCCGCCGCAGGCCGCTGCCTGCCGCGCCTACGGCATGGCGTGCAGGTGGGCGCCGATCGTGCCGGCGACCGGGTTGCCCGCCCTGGCGTCCCAGTTGGTGGACCAGGTCATCGCACCGCCGATGCCGGGCCAGGTGGTGTCGGGCTTGTAGCTGCCGCAGCCGGTGCCGGAGGCCAGGCAGTCCAGCGCGTTGACGACGGTGCCGGCGCCGAGGTAGCCGCCGCCCGCCGCGCTGGTCGAGGCCGGCACCCCGAGGCCCACCTGGTCGGGCCGCAGCCCGCCCTTGAGCTGGATACAGGCCAGCGCGGTGAGGAAGTTCTCGGTGCCCTGCGCGTAGACGTTGCCGTCGCAGCCGTTCATCGCGCCGGAGTTGTAGTACTGCATGTTGACGATGGTGAGGATGTCCTTCACGTTCAGCGCCAGTTTGAAGTACTCCATGCCGGTCGACTGCATGTCGATGGTCTGCGGCGCCATGGTGAGGATGAATCCGCTGCCTGCCTTCGCCGCCAGGGCGTGCAGAGCCTGGCTCATGGAGGTGGCGCTGATGCCGTTCTCCAGGTCGATGTCGATCCCGTCGAAGCCGTAACTCTGCATCAGCGCCCACGCGGTGCTGGTGAAGTTCGCGGCGGAGGCGGAGTCGCCGACCCAGACCGTGCCGTTCTGGCCGCCGATCGAGAGCACCACCCGCTTCCCGGCCGCCCGTTTGGCGGCGATGTCGGCCTTGAACTGGGCGTCGGTGTAGCCGCCGAGGCGGGAGGAGAGGGCGGGGTCGAGGGTGAAGCTCAGCCCGCCGCGGGTGGCGGTGGCGTCGGCGAAGGAGACCGCGATGACGTCGTAGGCGGCCGGGACGTCGCTGATCCGCTGGACGGTGGCGCCGTTGTCGAAGTTCTGCCAGTAGCCGGTGAGGATGTGCTTCGGCAGGTCGGGCGGCCGGCCCGTCGAGGTGGCGGTCGGGCTCCCGGTGGCGGTGGGGGTTGTGGTGCCGGTCGGGGTGGCCGTCGGGCTCGGGCTCGGGGAGGTGGTGGCGGTGGCGGTCGGGCTCGGGGAGGGCTGCGGGCCGCCGGGGCCGAGCAGCGAGACGTCGTCGGCGAGGAAGGGCGGCTGCCCGTACCAGCCGTGCAGGTAGACGGTGACGCCGGTGGTGTCGGGGCCGGTGGTGAAGCTCGTGCTCAGCCGGGCCCAGCCCGGCGAGGACGTCCAGGTGCTCGGATCGGCCCCGCCGGTGCCGCGGGCGCCCAGGTAGACGTACGAGCCCTGGACCCAGGAGCTCAGCGTGTACGACGAGGAGGGCTTCACCGCGACGGTCTGGGCGCACTCGCCGGTGTCGCCCGCGCCCGGGGTGGACTGCAGGGCGTACCGGCCGGAGTGCGCGGTCGTGCTCTGGACGGTGCCGCCGGTGCAGGTCCAGCCGGTCGGGTTCCCGGTCTCGAAGCCGCCGTTGGTGATCAGGTCGGTGTCGGCGGCGTGCGCGCCGGTGCCGCCGGCGAGCACGAGCCCGCTCAGGCCGAGGGCGACGGCGCTCGCTCCGGCGAGCAGGGAGTGGACGGCGCGCGGGCGCCGGTGTCGGGCAGGTGGCATGACTCCGTCTCCAGTGGGGGAGGCCCGGCGGCGCTTCGTGGGGGAGCGCGGTCCGGGGTGTCGATGGTGCGCGTGCGGGAGCTACCGACAACTCAAGTCCCTGTCGGGAAAGGAGACTTGCCTCACAAGGTGGAGTAGACCAATCCGGCTGTCAAGAGGGAGCTAGGCGGCCAGAAGCGGCGCCGGGGCCCCGGCGGACCCGGACCCGGACTCGGACCCAGGCGCGGACTCGGCGAGCGCGGCGGTCAGCGCGGCGATCCGGGCCGAGGCCAGGCCGTCGCCGTACGGGCTCGGGGTGGCCGCGAGCCGGGTGAGGCGCTCGGGGGTGTCGGAGAGCCAGGCGCGGGCCAGCCCGCCCAGCTCCTCGCCGGGCGCCACCAGCGCGGCGAAGCCGGCCGCCACCGCCTCCGGGCGCTCGGTGGAGCGGCGCACCACCAGCAGTGGACGGCCGAGCACGGTGCACTCCTCCTGCACGCCGCCGGAGTCGGAGACCAGCAGTGCCGCGTGGCTCGCCAGGCCCAGGAAGTCGGCGTAGCCGACCGGGCCGGTGACGGCCAGTCGCGCGAGCAGGCCGTCCAGGCCGAAGCGCTCGACGGCGGCCCGGGTGCGCGGGTGCATCGGGAACAGCACCGGGGAGCCGGCCCGGGCGATCCGGTCCAGCTCGGCGAGTACGGCGCCGAGCGCCTCGGCGGTGTCGGTGTTCTCCGGGCGGTGCACGGTGGCCAGGACGTACCCGTCCGGGCGCAGCCCGTACGCGGCGAGCAGCGCGGCGCGGGCGGCCTCGTCCGGCAGCTGACGGCGGACCACCTCGACGACGGTGTTGCCGGTGAGCTCGATCCGGTCCTCGGCCAGGGACTCGGCGCGCAGGTTGGCGACGTTGTCCGCGGTGGCGGCGCAGAGCAGGTCGGAGACGTGGTCGACCATCACCCGGTTGTGCTCCTCGGGCATCGCCCGGTCGAAGCTGCGCAGCCCGGCCTCGACGTGGACCAGCGGGATCTCCCGGGCGTTGGCGGCCAGTGCCCCGGCGAGGGTGGCGTTGGTGTCGCCCTGGACGACCACCGCGGCGGGGCGGTCCTCGGCGAAGGCGGCGTCCAGCTGGCCCAGGGACTGGGCGATCTGGCCGGCCCGGGGGCGGCCGCCGACGCCGGTGAGCAGTTCGGGCCGGGGCAGGTCCAGGTCGCGCAGGAAGCGGCCGGACATCGCCTCGTCCCAGTGCTGGCCGGTGTGCACCAGTCGGGTGGCGTCGCCGAGTTCGTGGATCAGCGGGGCGAGCTTGACCAGCTCGGGGCGGGTCCCGAGGACGACGGCGACGCTGGACGGGGGCAGGCACATGCTCATGAGGGGGCTCCGGTGGGGGCGTTGGGGAGGGCGCGGGGCGGGGCGGCTCGAGCGCGACGGGCTCGGGGGCGCTCAGGACTCGAGCGCGGTGGGGGCGCCGAGGGCGACCTTCTCGGCGTTGCGGCGGGTCTTGGCCCAGCCGTTGCGTCCGAGCAGCAGCCGGACGGCGGCCCGGGCGGCGACCACGAAGAGGTGGTAGGCGTAGAGCCAGACCAGGACGCCCCAGAGCAGCCCGGTGAGCCGGCCGCGGTCGGGGTGGACGGCCTTGCGGTAGGCGAGGCCCCAGAACACCATCGGCAGCGTGGCGAGGACGAAGGCGAGCAGCATCCACGGCCCGAAGCGGAGCTGGAAGTCGGCGGTCTCGGCGGGGAAGAGCACCAGCCCGGCGGTGGTGATCGCGAGCGAGAGCGGGACCAGCAGCACCAGCAGCACGCAGACCACGGGCTGCAGGAAGGTGTACATCACCTCGGCCTTGCCGGACCAGGTGTAGTGCGGGGAGCGCAGCACCCGGCCGGTGTAGCGCAGGCACTGCATGTTTCCCTGGGCCCAGCGGGTGCGCTGGGTGAGGAAGCGGCGCGGCGAGACCAGGCCCTCCTGGGAGACCTGGGTCTCGGTGACGTGGGTGAGCCGCCAGCCGGCCAGACGCAGGTCCAGCCCGGACTCGTAGTCCTCCAGCAGCGCGCGCTCGGGCCAGGGGCGGCCGGCCCGGCCCTCCTCGGCGGTCAGCGAGTCGAGGGCGGTGAGCCGGACGAACTGGCCGTTGCCGCCGAGGCCGACGCTGCCGGTGCGGCGGCGCAGCAGCTGCATGCCGGCGTTGTTGGCCTGGAACTCGACGTCCTGCATCCGTACGAGCGCGCGGGCGAGGGCGTTGGCGGCGCGGCCGCGCCCGGGAAGCGGGTGTTCGTCGTCGGCGTTGCGCATCCGGACGCCGATCTGGACGGCGCCGGTGTCGGGGCGGCCGAGTGCCTTGTCGTTGCAGACCTGGGCGAGGGTGCCCGGGTCGAGTCGGCCGTCGGCGTCGACCACGCCGATCACCACGCGGGAGCGGTCGGTGCCCTCCGGCAGCCAGGCGGAGATCTCCCGGTAGGCGGCGTTGAGGGCGGCGCCCTTGCCGATCCGGGCGTGCGGGCGGCGGCGCTGGACGAGGTGGACGCGCGGGTCGCGGGCGGCCGCGGCGAGCACGAGGTCGCGGGTGGCGTCCTCGCTGTCGTCGTCGATCACCCACAGGTGGGCCTCGTGCGCACTGGTCCGCAGGCCGTCCAGGGTCTGGGTGACCACGGCCTCCTCGTCGCGGCAGGGGATCACCAGGTGCCAGCGGAAGGCGGCGGGGTCGCCGGGCTCGGCGGGCCGGTTGTGCCGGAAGGCGTGGCGGGAGCCGGCCCAGTACACGAGGAAGCGTCCGAAGACGAGCACCATGTAGCCCACGAGGGCCAGCGAGATCAGTCCGGCGACCCAGACGATGGCGTCCTGGCGCAGCGTGATCCAGTCGTGCAGGGCGTCGGGCATGGCGCGGTGCTCCTCGTAATCAAAGGCTGGCGGCTCCCGTTGGTTGCGAATCGATGCTTCATTGCGGGTCAAACTCGCTAAATGAATAGTAAAGGGATCAAACTGGTTGGTAGTGGCAAAGACGGGGCAAAGTGGCCGTTCTCACCCCGGCCCTCACCCTGTGAGGACGGCCCGCCACCGCTCCGTAGACTGTGGTCGTGAGCGACAAGGCCGACCCGAACCCGTACACCATCCGCCCCGCCGACAGCGGCACCGGCGACGCCCTGCGCGACGTGGAGACGGAACTCTCCCAGCGCTGGCCGGAGAACAAGCTGGAGCCCTCGCTCGACCGGATCGAGGCGCTGATGGACATCCTGGGCCAGCCCCAGCGGTCCTTCCCCTCCATCCACATCACCGGCACCAACGGCAAGACCTCCACCGCCCGGATGATCGAGCAGCTGCTCAACGGCTTCGAGCTGCGCACCGGCCGCTACACCAGCCCGCACGTGGAGTCCGTCACCGAGCGGATCAGCCTGGACGGCGCCCCCATCAGCCCGGAGCGCTTCGTCGAGGTCTACCGCGACATCGAGCCCTACGTGCAGATGGTCGACGCGGCGCAACCGGTGCCGATGTCCTTCTTCGAGGTGCTGACCGGCATGGCCTACGCCGCCTTCGCCGACGCCCCGGTGGACGTCGCCGTGGTCGAGGTCGGCATGGGCGGCTCCTGGGACGCCACCAACGTCATCGACTCCGCCGTCGCCGTGATCACCCCGATCGGCCTCGACCACACCGACAAGCTCGGCGAGACCACCGGCGAGATCGCCGTCGAGAAGTCCGGGATCATCAAGTCCGGTGCCGTCGCCGTCGTCGCCCAGCAGCAGCTGGACGCCGCCCAGATCATCCTGCGCCGCGCCGTCGAGGTGGACGCCACGGTCGCCCGCGAGGGCCTGGAGTTCGGCGTGATCCGCCGCGAACTCGCCGTCGGCGGCCAGCTGGTCACGCTGCGCGGACTCGGCGGCGAGGAGTACGAGGACATCTTCATCCCGCTGCACGGCGAGTACCAGGCGCACAACGCGGCGCTCGCCCTGGCCGCGGTCGAGGCCTTCTTCGGCGTCGGCGGCGCCCGCGGCGGACAGCTCGACGTCGACAAGATCCGCCACGCCTTCTCCGGCGTCTCTTCGCCGGGCCGCCTGGAGATCGTCCGCCGCAGCCCCACGATCGTCCTGGATGCCGCGCACAACCCGCACGGCGCCCGCGCCACCGTCGCCGCCCTCACCGAGTCCTTCGGCTTCACCCGGCTCGTCGGCGTGATCGGCACCTCCGGGGACAAGGACGTGGCCGGCGTGCTGGAGGCCTTCGAGCCGATCCTGGCCGAGGTCGTCATCACCCAGAACTCCACCCACCGCGCGATGGACGTCGACGCGCTCGCCGCCCTGGCCGTCGAGGTCTTCGGCGAGGACCGCGTCCAGGTCGAGCCCCGCCTCGACGACGCCATCGCCGCCGCCGTCACCCTCGCCGAGGAGGAGGGCGACCTCGGCGGCGCCGGCGTGCTGGTCACCGGATCGGTCATCACGGTGGGCGAGGCCCGCCTGCTGCTCGGGAGGAAGTGACATGAGGACGCTCTGCTCCTCGACCTTGATCGGCGAGGCACTCCTGGTCATGTTCGCGGCGCTGGTCGCGATGCGGCTCACCGACGTCTCCACCGGGGAGATCTGGACGGTCAGCGGCATCGCGATGGCCCTGTGCATCGCGCTCTGCGGCATGATCAACCGCCCCGGCGCGGTGCAGATCGGATGGGCGCTGCAGATCGGCCTGATCGCCAGCGGCTTTGTCCTGCCGACCATGTTCGGCCTCGGCGTGGTCTTCGCCGGCCTGTGGTGGTGCTCGGTGCACTACGGCCGCAAGGTGGACGCGTTCAAGGCCGCCCGCGCCGCCGCCACCGAGGCCGCCGCCGTACCCGCCTAGGGCCCCGGACCAGCACACCGACACGCCGTGTACGCAAGGTAATCTCTGCCGTGTCGGCCCACTCGTCGACCCGACTGTCTGCCGAACCGAATCCCCAGGAGACGCACCGTGTCCCAGCGCACTCTCGTCCTGCTCAAGCCCGACGCCGTCCGCCGCGGCCTGGCCGGCGAGATCATCAGCCGCATCGAGCGCAAGGCCGGCTGGCGCTTCGCCGCGATCGAGCTGCGCACCTTCGACCGGGCGACGCTGGAGCAGCACTACGCGGAGCACGTCGGCCGCCCGTTCTACGAGCCGCTGCTGGAGTTCATGACCTCCGGCCCGTCGCTCGCGCTGATCGTCGAGGGCGAGGAGGTCGTGCGCGGCATCCGCATGCTGGCCGGCGCCACCAACCCGCTGGAAGCCGGGGCCGGCACCATCCGCGGCGACTACGCGACGATCACCCGCGAGAACCTGATCCACGCCTCCGACTCCCCGGAGTCCGCCGAGCGCGAGATCAAGATCTTCTTCCCGGCGCACGCCTGAGTCGGGCCGGGCGACAACGCCCGGAGGACCTTGGGACTGCCCCGGTCGGGACCATTGGCCCGGCCGGGGCATTCTTATCGTGAAATAGGGAACTGGGGGGGCCGACACGGCGTCCCAATCCTCGGAGAAGCGATCACGCTCCGGACAATGGACGGTATGCCCCACGTCGACGTCCGTACCGTGCGGCGTGACTACGATGGACGCGACTCAAGGGCCCGGTAAGGCAGCTCAGCTGGTCTCCGCCCAAGCGTGGGCGCACGCAGTCGTCCACCCCTCATGAACTCCGAGCCCGGGAAGGCACCCACACCCCATGGCGAGCAACCTGTCGTTCATCGGCCGCGACTTGGCGATCGACCTCGGAACTGCCAATACGCTGGTGTACGTCAGGGGCAAGGGCATCGTCCTGAACGAGCCGTCGGTCGTCGCCGTGAACACCAACACCGGCGGCATCCTCGCCGTCGGCGCCGAAGCCAAGAAGATGATCGGCCGCACCCCGGGCAACATCGTCGCCATCCGCCCGCTCAAGGACGGCGTGATCGCCGACTTCGAGATCACCGAGCGGATGCTGCGGTACTTCATCCTCAAGATCCACCGCCGCCGCTACCTCGCCCGCCCGCGCGTCGTCGTCTGCGTCCCCTCCGGCATCACCGGCGTCGAGCGCCGCGCCGTCATCGAGGCCTCCTCGCAGGCCGGCGCCCGCCAGGTGCACATCATCGAGGAGCCGATGGCCGCCGCCATCGGCGCCGGCCTGCCCGTCCACGAGCCCACCGGCAACATGGTCGTCGACATCGGCGGCGGCACCACCGAGGTCGCGGTGATCTCCCTCGGCGGCATCGTCACCGCCCAGTCCATCCGGGTGGCCGGCGACGAACTGGACAACGCGATCGTCCAGCACATCAAGAAGGAGTACTCGCTCCTCCTCGGCGAGCGCAGCGCCGAACAGATCAAGATGAGCATCGGCAGCGCCTTCGGCCTGGAAGGCGAGAAGGACGAGCACGCCGAGATCCGCGGCCGCGACCTGGTCAGCGGCCTGCCCAAGACCGTCGTCATCTCCGCCGCCGAGGTCCGCGAAGCCATCGACGAGCCGGTCAACTCGATCATCGACGCGGTCAAGACCACCCTCGACCAGTGCCCGCCCGAGCTGGCCGGCGACGTCATGGACCGCGGCATCGTGCTCACCGGCGGCGGCGCCCTGCTGCGCGGCCTCGACGAGCGGCTGCGCCGCGAGACCGGCATGCCGATCCACATCGCCGAGAACCCGCTCGACTCCGTCGCACTCGGCTCCGGCAAGTGCGTCGAGGAGTTCGAGGCGCTCCAGCAGGTACTCGACGCACAGCCGCGCCGTTAGCACCACAGCACAACATCCGACACGACTGAACGGGCCGCCGCCCGGGCCCCACAGCCCCGGGCGGCCGCCAGGTACGAAGGGGCAGTACCAGCACCGTGAGGGACACACGAGAGAGCCGGCTACTGCTCATCCTGCTGGTGGCCGTCGCCTTCGCGCTGATCACCGTCGACATCAAGGGCGGTGAGGACTCCCCGCTCGGCCCCGCCCGACACGCGGCCGCCGGCGTCCTCGGCCCGGTCGAGCGCGGCGCCGCCACCGTCGTCGACCCGGTCGCCAACACCGTCCGGGCCTTCCGGGACGCCGCCACCAACAACGGCCGCACCGACCAGCTCGCCCGCGAGAACACCGAACTTCGGCAGAAGCTCGCCTCCTCCGACATGGCCACCGGGCGCACCAAGCAACTCGACGACCTGCTGCGCACCGCCGGCGCCGGCGGCTACACCGTCAAGGCCGCCCAGGTCATCGCGATCGGCCCGGCCCAGGGCTTCTCCTGGACCATCACCATCGACGCCGGCAGCGACGACGGCCTCACCCGCGACATGACCGTGATCAACGGCCAGGGCCTGGTCGGCCGGATCACCACCGTCGGCCCGACCACCGCCACCGTGCTGCTCGCCTCCGACCCCGGCTTCTCGGCCGGCACCCGCCTGGAGGGCACCGGCGAGATCGGCTTCGCCTCCGGCGGCGGCGACAGCCCGATGAAGGTCTCCCTCCTCAACGGCAAGGCCCAGGTCAAGGCCGGCGACCGGCTGGTCACCTTCGGCTCGCAGAGCGGCCGCCCGTTCGTGCCCGGCGTCCCGGTCGGCAAGGTCACCGAGGTCCAGGCCAACGCGGGCCAGCTGACCAAGACCGTCCTGGTCGAGCCCTTCGTCCAGTTCACCCGGCTGGACCTGGTCGGCGTGGTGGTCGTGCCGCCGCGCGCCGACCCGCGCGACGCCGTCCTGCCGCCGGCCCCCGCCCCGGGCCAGGCCCCAGCCGCGCCCACCCCGGGACAAGCCCCCGCCGCCGCGCCCGCCAAGCCCACTGGGGGGAACTGAGCCATGCGCCTCGCCCGCATCCCCGTCTCCGCCGGCCTGATCCTGTTCGGCCTGATCCTCCAGGTCAGCGTCTTCGGCCGACTCCAGCTCCCGGGAGCCACCCCGGACATACTGCTGCTCGTCGTGGTCGGCCTCGCCATGGTCTACGGGCCCACCGGCGGCTGCCTGGTCGGCTTCGCGGCCGGCCTGCTGGCCGACGTCGCGCCGCCCTCCGACCACGCGATCGGCCGCTACGCGCTCGTGCTCTGCCTGATGGGCTACGCCGCCGGGCTGCTGCGCCCCGACCACGGCCGCCAGCGCTCCGTCGCGAGCTCGCTGCTGGTGGTGGGCGCCGCGGCCGTCGCCTCCACCCTGCTGTACGCCATGGTCGGCGCCCTGGTCGGCGACACCGCGGCCCGGCACGTCGGCCTCGTCGGCCTGGTGATCAGCGCCCTGCTGTACGACCTGCTGCTGGCGCCGTTCGTGGTGCCGCTGGTGATGCTGCTCGGCCGCCGCTTCGGGCGCGACCCGGTGACCGCCGCCGACGACGACCAGAGCGGCCCGGGCCTGGGCCTCGGCTCGCTGGCCCGCTACCGCACCACCCGCGAGGTCTCGTCCGGCCCGTCCTACAAGAAGCGGCGCGTGCCCGGCTTCGCCCGCCGCCCGTAGCCGGCCCGGCCCCCGACCTCCCGACTTCCCCGCATCCTGGAGCGCACGAGACGTGAGCAACATCCCCGAGACCGGCCGCACCCGGCGGGTGACGATCCGTCTGGTGGTGCTGCAGATCCTGGTGCTGTCGCTGCTCGCCACCCTCGGCGGGCGGCTGTGGTACCTGCAGATCCGCAACGCCAAGGAGTACACCGCCAAGGCGACCGGCAACCACATCCGCGAGGTGGTCGAGCCGGCCGTCCGCGGCGAGATCCTGGACGCCTCCGGGCGGATACTGGCCGGCAACGAGACCCGGCTGGTGGTCTCGGTCAGCCGCACCTCGCTGCTGCAGCAGAAGGACGGCGGCAAGGCGGTGCTGGCCCGGCTGGCCGAGGTGCTGGGGATGCCCGCCAAGGACGTGCAGGAGAAGGTCCGGCTCTGCGACGCCAAGACCCCGCAGCCCTGCTGGAACGGTTCGCCCTACCAGCCGATCCCGGTCACCAAGGAAGCGACCACCCAGCAGGCGATGCAGATAATGGAGCGCCGCGAGGACTTCCCCGGGATCACCGCGCAGCCCACCGCCGTGCGCCGCTACACCGGAGCCGAGGGCGCCAACCTGGCCCAGGTGCTCGGCTACCTCTCGCCGGTCACCGACGACGAGGTCAGCAAGACCGCCGACAAGAGCGGCCTGGACCGCTACCTGCCGGCCGACCAGATCGGCCGGGCCGGCCTGGAGTCGGTGTACGACCGCGACCTGCGCGGCACCGCCGGCATCACCAAGCTGGAGGTGGACAACCTCGGCCGGGTGATCGGCACCGCCGGTGCCGTCGCCCCGCAGACCGGCGACAACCTGGTCACCAGCATCGACGCCCGGGTGCAGAAGGTGGTCGAGGACAACCTGGCGCAGGCCATCGCGGACGCCCGGAACACCTTCGACAAGGTCACCAACCGCAACTACGAGGCCGACTCCGGCGCCGCCGTGGTGATGGACGTGCACACCGGGCGGATCATCGCCATGGCGAGCGCCCCGACCTATGACCCGAACCTCTGGGTCGGCGGCATCAGCGGCAAGGACTACCAGTCGCTGACCAGCAAGGAGTCCAACTTCCCGCTGCTGAACCGGGCCATACAGGGTCAGTCCGCCCCCGGTTCGACCTTCAAGGTCATCTCCACCACCGCCGCCGTGCAGGCCGGCTACTCGCTGGACGGCACCTACCCGTGCCCCAAGAGCATGACCATCGGCGGCCGCGAGTTCAAGAACTTCGAGAGCGAGAGCTTCGGCTCCATCACGCTGGAGAAGGCGCTGGAGGTCTCCTGCGACACCGTCTTCTACGGTCTGGCCAACGACCAGTGGCTGAAGGACGGCGGCATCAAGCCGAAGAAGGACCCGGGCGACTGGTTCTTCAAGACCGCCCACGAGTTCGGCCTCGGCGCCAAGACCGGCATCGACCTGCCGTCCGAGGTGACCGGCCGGGTGCCGGACCGGCAGTGGAAGCAGTCCTTCTACGACAACAACAAGGACGCCTGGTGCGCGCAGGCCAAGAAGGGCGGCAACAGCTTCTCCGACCAGATCGCCCGGGAGAACTGCGTCGACGGCTACCAGATGCGCGCCGGTGACGCCGTCAACTTCGCCATCGGCCAGGGCGACACCCTCGTCACCCCGGTCCAGATGGCCCGGATCTACTCGGCGCTGGCCAACGGCGGCACCTTCTACCGGCCGACCATCGCCAAGGCGGTGATAAGCCCGGGCGGGGATCTCGTCCGCGAGATCGCCCCGCAGGCGGACGCCAAGTTCCCCGGCGACCAGAAGCTGCTGAGCTACATCAACCAGGCCACCGAGGGCGTCGTCAAGAGCGGTACGGCCGCCTGGAAGTTCTCGCAGGCCGGCTGGCCGCAGGACAAGATCGCGCTGCACGCCAAGACCGGCACCGCCGAGGTCGAGGGCAAGCAGACCACCTCCTGGCTGGCCACGTACAGCAAGGACTACGCGATCATCATGACGATCAGCCAGGGCGGCACCGGCTCCGGCGGTTCCGGTGACTCCGTCCGCCGGATCTACCAGGCGCTGTACGGCGTGGACGACAAGGGCAACATCGACAACGGCAAGGCGCTGCTGCCCGTCCCGCAGGGCGAGCTGCCGAAGTTCAACCCGGACGGCACCGCGATCATCAAGCCGGCGTCCTACACCGGCGACCCGGCCCCGGTGTCGGCCCCGGTGTCGGCCCCGGTGTCGGCCTCTGCCGACCAGGTGGCGGAAGCTTCGGCCCTGGTGCCGGCCCCGGCTTCGGCTCCGGTGCCGCTCGACGCGGCGTCGGCGCAGGCGGACCCGGCCCCGGCAGCGGCCTTCCTCGACCAGGCACCGCCGACCGACCGTCCGGCGATCTACACCGCGGCCGACGCCGCGCTCGAACCCGGCCGAAGCCCGGGAAGGGGACGGGCATGACCTCCTACGGCTCCTACCGCCAGTTGCGGCTGGCCCCGCAGCGCCGCGGGGTCTCCAAGGCCCTCGCCAAGGACTCCCCGCTCTGGCGGCTGGACTGGATACTGCTGTTGGCCGCGCTGGCCCTCTCGGCCGGCAGCTCGCTGCTGGTCTGGTCGGCCACCCGCGGACGCGACTCGCTCACCCACGGGGACCCGCAGTACTTCCTGTACCGGCACCTGACCAACTTCGTGGTCGGGCTGGTGCTGTGCGCCGTGGTGATAGCGATAGGGAGTCGTCGCTTCCGCACGATCGTGCCGTTCCTGTACGTCGCCGTGATCCTGCTGCTGCTGGCGACGCTCAGCCCGCTGGGCTCGACCATCAACGGCGCGCACTCGTGGATCCAGCTCGGCGGCGGCTTCTCGATCCAGCCCGCCGAGTTCGCGAAGCTGGGGATCGTGCTGGCGATGGCGGTCGTGCTGGCGGACCAGGTGGACGCGGGGGAACGGGAGTTCCCCTCGCACCGGGCCGTGTTCCGCGGCCTGGTCTGGGCCGGGCTGCCGATGTGCATAGTGCTGCTGATGCCGGATGCCGGCTCGGTGATGGTGATGGCCGCGATCGTGCTGGGCATCCTGCTCGGCTCCGGCGCGGCGAACCGCTGGGTCCTCGGGCTGCTGGTGATGGGCGCCGCCGGATGCGTGGCGATCTGGAAGTTCGGCCTGCTGAGCAAGTACCAGATCGACCGCTTCGCCGCCTTCGCCAACCCGCAGCTGGACCCGAACGGCGTCGGCTACAACACCGCGCAGGCCCGCATCGCGATCGGCTCCGGCGGGCTGACCGGCAAGGGGCTGTTCCACGGGACGCAGACCACCGGGCAGTTCGTGCCGGAGCAGCAGACCGACTTCGTGTTCACCGTCGCCGGCGAGGAGCTGGGCTTCGTCGGGGCACTGGCGATCATCCTGCTGGTCGGCGTGGTGCTGTGGCGGGCCTGCCGGATCGCGCGGCAGGCGACCGACCTGTACGGCACGATCGTGTCGGCCGGGGTCATCGCCTGGCTGTCCTTCCAGGCCTTCGAGAACATAGGGATGTGCCTGGGCATCATGCCGGTCGCGGGCATCCCGCTGCCGTTCGTCTCGTACGGCGGGTCCTCGATGTTCGCGAACTGGATGGCCATCGGGCTGCTCCAGGCGGTTCGCAGCCAACGGCCGATAGCGGCCTGAGCAGTCGCAGCAGTCGCACCAGTCGCAGCAGTCCGAGGGGCCTGAGCGGGTGTGCGAAGGGGCCGGTCCGGGGAATCCCGGGCCGGCCCCTTCGCGTCCTCGCGGGTGAGCCGGACCAGCGCGTTGCCGACGACGCGTCAGGTCGACTGGAGCAGGCAGTCGGCGGCGGTGAGGACGGCCCGGGTCTGGTGGGCCAGCTGCTCCTGGACCGGCACCCAGCGGGCGCCGAAGCGGTGCCGCAGCCGCTCCAGGCTGTCGGTGACGACCGCGCGGGCGCGCTCCCGGGCGGCCTCCGCGCCCGGGCCCCGGGCGTCCGCGAGCAGCCGCAGCAGGATCGACGCGACCCGCAGCGGCAGACGGGCCGCCACCAGCCCGGCGGTGGTCACCCGCGAGGACGAGAGCGGCTCGGGGCACCAGCGCTCCAGCCACTCCTCGGCCACCCGCGGGGCCACCGCCAGGCTGAACTCGGCGGTGCGCACCAGCGAGCCGTACGCCTCGTGGCCGTGCGCGGGGACCCACGGGAGCAGGGCGGTGAGCTCCTCGGCGCGTGCGGTGAGGTCGCGGGCGGCGGCGGTCACGGCCCGCGCTCCGGCCGGGTGGGGGCGGGCGTCGCCGACCGCGTCCACGGCCCACATCGGGACCTCCAGGACGGCCGTGACCGCGCCGCGTCGGGCGGCGTAGGACCAGGTGGACAGCTCGGGCTCGTCCGGCAGCGCCCGGGAGACCCCGGAACTGCCCGGGGCGGGCATCAGGTACGTGCCGGGGGCGGGGCTGGCCCAGCCGATCGCGTCGTAGGAGTCCACGTCGAGCGGGAGGCCGGCCCGTTCGGCGGAGCGCGCGAAGCGCTCGGCCAGGCCCGGCACCGGGCCGGTGAGCTGGACGAACGCGCCGCCGAAGTCCACCCCGTGCAGCGAGCACTGCAGGAACGGGCGCAGCTCGTCGATCAGGCCGGTCAGCGCCACGCTCTCCGGCATCGGCGGGCGGCCGGAGCCGGGGGCGGGCAGCAGCTCGGGCTGCTCCTCGAAGGCGGGGCGGAAGAAGTGCTCGTAGTGGCGACGCATGGAGAGCGGGCCGTCCAGCCAGCCGGCGTTGAGCGCGGCGCCGTCCGGGTCGAGGCAGAGCAGGAGGTGCCAGGAGAGGCCGGGGCGGGCGGGGCGGTCCAGCAGCAGCTCCGCCAGCCGGACCGCCCCGGCGGTGCCGACCGGCTCGTTGGGGTGCGGGCCGCCGACCACGAGCACGGCGCGCGGGCCGCGGTCGACCGAGAGCAGCAGCAGCGGGCGCCCGGCCCGGGAGCGGCCCACCTCGCGCAGCCGGCAGCGGTCCGGATGGCGCAGGGCGAGCCGCCGGGCGGCGCACTCGGCCTGGGCCGGCGTGGGGTAGCGGGCCGGCCGGGCGTCGAGGGGTCGGAGGGGGCGGATCCGCCGACCGGTGTCGGTCATGGTTCTCCTTGCGCCGGTCGTACGGATCGTACGGCCGCCGGGGCGCGGACGCGGTGGTGCGCCGCCGGGCACGGAGCGCGGGCGGAGGACGGGGCACCGCGGGCCGGGGACGGCGGCCGGGCGGACACGGGACGGGCCTGGTGAGGGTGGACGGGGCCGTGTGCGGGGGCGGGAGAGGGCAGCGCCGGGGGGAACTCCGACGAGGGCCGAGCGTACGACCCAACTCCCTTGTCCGGAAGGGGCACAGGCCTCCTTGGCGGAGCCCCGTCAGTACCGCACGGGCCGTCCGGGCATGTCAACGGCGGACGGCGCCGGGCGGCGGGCGCGCACTGCGCGTACCGGGGCGGGTGCCGAACGGCCGGTCGCGCCGGGGCACGGAGGGCCCGTGCTCCGGGGCAGACCGGCCCGTCCCCGGATTGGGCTACCCTTGAGGGTCACCCCTCCCGTGCCGACTCGCGGCACCGAATCACGTCGTAAGGGTTCCTAGTACATGACTGTCGAATCGGTCTTCCCACGCCTGGAGGCCCTCCTCCCGCACGTCCAGAAGCCGATCCAGTACGTCGGCGGCGAGCTCAACTCGACCGTCAAGGACTGGGACGCCTGCGACGTCCGCTGGGCGCTGATGTACCCCGACGCCTACGAGGTCGGCCTGCCCAACCAGGGCGTCATGATCCTCTACGAGGTGCTGAACGAGCGCGAGGGCGTGCTCGCCGAGCGCACCTACAGCGTCTGGCCGGACCTCGAGGCGCTGATGCGCGAGCACGACGTCCCGCAGTTCACCGTCGACGCCCACCGCCCGGTGAAGGCCTTCGACGTGTTCGGCCTCTCGTTCTCCACCGAGCTCGGCTACACCAACATGCTGACCGCGCTCGACCTGGCCGGCATCCCGCTGGAGGCCAAGGACCGCACCGACGAGGACCCGATCGTCCTCGCCGGCGGCCACGCGGCCTTCAACCCGGAGCCGATCGCGGACTTCATCGACTGCGCGGTGGTCGGCGACGGCGAGCAGGCCGTCCTCGACATGACCGAGATCATCCGGGCCTGGAAGGCCGAGGGCCGCCCCGGCGGGCGCGACGAGGTGCTGCTGCGCCTCGCCCGCACCGGCGGGTTCTACGTGCCGAGGTTCTACGACGTGGAGTACCTGGCCGACGGCCGGATCGCCCGTGTCGTGCCGAACGCCCCCGGTGTGCCGTGGCGGGTGTCCAAGCACACCGTGATGGACCTGGACGAGTGGCCCTACCCCAAGCAGCCGCTCGTCCCGCTCGCGGAGACCGTGCACGAGCGGATGTCCGTGGAGATCTTCCGCGGCTGCACCCGCGGCTGCCGCTTCTGCCAGGCCGGCATGATCACGCGCCCCGTGCGGGAGCGAAGCATCACCGGCATCGGCGAGATGGTCGAGCGCGGACTGAAGGCGACCGGCTTCGAGGAGGTCGGCCTGCTGTCGCTGTCCAGCGCCGACCACACCGAGATCGGCGACATCGCCAAGGGCCTGGCGGACCGCTACACCGAGGACAAGATCGGCCTGTCGCTGCCGTCCACCCGCGTCGACGCCTTCAACATCGACCTCGCCAACGAGCTGTCCCGCAACGGACGCCGCTCGGGCCTCACCTTCGCCCCCGAGGGCGGCAGCGAGCGCATGCGCAAGGTGATCAACAAGATGGTGTCGGAGGAGGACCTGATCCGCACCGTCGCCACCGCCTACGGCAACGGCTGGCGCCAGGTGAAGCTGTACTTCATGTGCGGCCTGCCCACCGAGACCGACGAGGACGTGCTCCAGATCGGCGAGATGGCGAAGAACGTCATCCAGAAGGGCCGCGAGGTCACCGGCCAGAACGACATCCGCTGCACCGTCTCCATCGGCGGGTTCGTGCCCAAGCCGCACACCCCGTTCCAGTGGGCCCCGCAGCTGTCCGCCGAGGCCACCGACGCCCGCCTGGCCAAGCTGCGCGACTCGATCCGCGGCGACCGCAAGTACGGCAAGAACATCGGCTACCGCTACCACGACGGCAAGCCGGGCATCATCGAGGGCCTCCTGTCCCGCGGCGACCGCCGGATCGGCGCGGTCATCCGCGCGGTCTACGAGGACGGCGGCCGCTTCGACGGCTGGCGCGAGTACTTCTCGTACGACCGCTGGATGGCCTGCGCCGAGAAGGGCCTGGCCGGCACCGGCGTCGACGTCGACTGGTACACCACCCGCGAGCGCACCTACGAGGAGGTGCTGCCCTGGGACCACCTGGACAGCGGCCTCGACAAGGACTGGCTCTGGGAGGACTGGCAGGACGCGCTGGAAGAGGTCGAGGTCGACGACTGCCGCTGGACGCCGTGCTTCGACTGCGGCGTGTGCCCGCAGATGGACACCCAGATCCAGATCGGCCCCACCGGCAAGAAGCTGCTGCCGCTGACGGTCGTCAACAAGTAGCCGTCGGTCGTCGGCGGGCGGTCGTCGGCGGGTGACGGTTACACCCTGGACCCCAGGCCGGAACCTTCCGGCCTGGGGTCTCGGGTATGCGGCTGACCAGGGGCGGAGCGAGCGGGTCGGCGGGGCGCGTACCCTTTGAGGTGACAGAGTCCGGACAGTGGCGGGAACACGCCACGCCGGACGGGGACAACTGACTAAGGACTGAGCGACCCTGGCACGCCGTACGCCCGACGGTCCGCCGCCCGCGCCGACGGTGCAGCGGATTCGTCTCCGCTACACCAAGCGCGGCCGGCTCCGCTTCACCAGCCACCGCGACTTCCAGCGCGCCTTCGAGCGCGCCCTGCGCCGGTCCGCCGTTCCGATGGCCTACTCGGCCGGCTTCACCCCGCACCCGAAGGTCTCCTACGCGAACGCGGCCCCGACCGGGGTGGCGAGCGAGGCGGAGTACCTGGAGATCGGCTTGGCCGCCTTCCGCGACCCCGAACAGCTGCGGGCGCAGCTGGACGAGTCACTGCCGACGGGCCTGGACGTGATCGACGCGGTCGAGGTGCGGACGCCGAACTTTGTGGAACGCCTGCAGGCCTCCGAGTGGCTGGTCCGGCTGGACGGCGTCGAGCCGGACGAGGCGGCCGGCGCGGTGGCGCGCTTCCTCGCCGAGGAGCGGGTCGAGGTCGAACGCCTCACCAAGAACGGCGTGCGGGTCTTCGACGCGCGCGGTGCGGTGGCGGCGCTCGAGATCGTCCCGTCCCAGGTCGACGGCGGTGCGGACACGGAGGCCGGAACCGACCTCGATGTTCGGACCGGCCGTCCCTGTGCGATACTGCGCCTGGTAGTACGACACGCCACACCCGCCGTACGACCTGACGACGTATTGTCCGGTCTCCGTGCGACGGCCGACCTGGCGCCGCCGGTCCCCGCAGAGGTGACCAGGCTGGCGCAGGGGCCGCTCGACGAGGGGACCGGCACGGTGACCGACCCGCTGGCGCTCGACCGCGCCGCGGCCCAGGCCGGCTCGGAGCCGGGCGCCGGGCCGCGCGCTACCGCGCCCGCCTAGCGGGCGGAGGCCGGGTCCAGTGACTCACTGGACCCGATGGTCCCTCCAGGGTTCCCGCGGCTCCCCAGGGGAGCGAGCGTCGTCGCAGCACAGGCCTTGCCACCCGGGGCCTGCCGGCCAGGACGGTCGGTGGGCCCGGGGCCCCGTCCGGGAGCCACCCGGGGTTGGGGGACGGCGCAGCTTGGGAAAACCTCAGAAGACTGGTCAGAACCAGAAGACTTTCGACACCCCGCCGAGCGTGGGGCGCCGAGCGAGACTACGAGCCCCTGTGCGGCCTCGCGTCCGCGCGGCGGCACCGTGAAAGGGTCCGGCCCGAGCATCTCGCGATGCCGGCCGCCCACCGGTGTCGCGCCGTGCCCGGATGCGGAGCCCGGGGGCCTGACGGGAGATCCACCCGCATGCTCGATAACACCGATCCGCAGCAGACTGCGGCCACGGAACAGAACGAAACCGCCGCGACCGGCAGCGAGGGCGCGTCCGCCGCGCCGCCGCGCCGTCGTCGCCGCGCGGTCTCCCGCCCGGCGGGCACCCCGCAGGGTGCGGCCGCCGAGGCGGCCGAGACGGTCCTGCCGGCCGAGGCGCCGGCGGCCGAGACCGCTCCGGCTCCGGTCGCCGAGCCGGTCGCCGAGAAGCCGGTCCGGGCCCGTCGGACCCGCAAGCGCGCCGAGGCCCCGGCCGGGGCGCCGGAGGCGACCCCGATCGTGACCACCGCGCCGGAGGCCGCAGAGGCTCCCGCGGCGGAGCAGGCCGCCCCGGCTCCGGCTGCCGAGCCGGTCGCGGAGAAGCCCGCCCGGGCCCGCCGCACCCGTAAGCGCGCCGAGTCCCCGGCGGGCGCGCCCGCCGTCGAGGCACCGGCCGTCGAGACCCCCGCCCCCGTCGCCGCCGAGCCGGCGGCCGAGGAGGCCCCCGCCGCTCCCGCCCGCCGCCCCCGCCGCCGCCGCGTGGTCGAGGCCGCGCCGGTCGTCGAGGCCCCGGTCGAGGAGCCGCAGGCCGAGGAGCCCGCCGTCGCGGAGGAGACCGAGGAGGAGGCCGTCGAGGCCGCCGCCGCGCCGACGGCCGAGCCCGTCGCCCCGGCCCCCGTCGTCGCCCCGGCCGCCGAGGCCGAGCCGCACCACCGGGTGCGCCGCCGCGCCGTCCGCCCGGCCACCGCGGTCTTCCAGGCCCCGGTCTTCCAGGAGCCGGCCCCCTACGTCGCGCCGTCCGTGCCGTCCGCGGTGTCCGCGCCGCAGCAGCCCGCCGAGGCCGAGGCCCCGGCGCCGGTCGAGGCCCCGGCCGCCGCCGCGCACGAGGAAGACGAGTTCGAGTACAGCGGCGTCGGCCGCCGCCGCCGGGTCCGTGCCCGGGTCGAGCCGGGCCGCCGCAAGTCGGCCGCCGGCAAGCCGAGCACCGCCAGGGCAGCCGCCACCAAGCCGACCCCCGCCAAGTCGGCCCCCGCCAAGCCGGTCGCCGAGGCGCCGGCCGCCGTCGCGCCGATCGAGGCCCCGGCCGTCGAGGTGCCCGTCGTCGAGGCCCCCGCCGCCGGTCCGGAGACCGAGGGCGAGTGGGAGGAGGACGGCCGTCCGTCGCGCCGTCGCCGCCGGGGCGGCCGCCGCCGTCGCCGTGGCGAGGCCGAGGAGTTCGAGGCCGCCGAGGCCGTCGAGGTCGAGCAGCCCGCCGCCGAGGAGCCGGCCGCGGCCGACGAGGAGGACGAGGACGACGACGACCTGGCTGCCGGCCTGTCCTCGTCCCGTCGCCGCCGTCGCCGCCGCCGTCGCAGTGGTGAGGCCGGCGCCGTCGAGACCGCCGAGACCACCGAGGACGGCGTCCGCACGGTGGTGAAGGTGCGCGAGCCGCGCCGCCGCTCCACCGAGCCGTCCTTCGACCCGGACGAGGTGCAGTCCATCAAGGGCTCGACCCGCCTGGAGGCGAAGAAGCAGCGCCGCCGCGAGGGCCGCGAGCTGGGCCGCCGCCGGGTGCCGATCATCACCGAGGCCGAGTTCCTGGCCCGCCGTGAGTCGGTCGAGCGCGTCATGGTGGTGCGCCAGAACGGCCAGCGCACCCAGATCGGCGTCCTCGAGGACGGCGTGCTGGTCGAGCACTACGTCAACAAGGAGCAGGCCACCTCGTACGTCGGCAACGTGTACCTGGGCAAGGTCCAGAACGTGCTGCCGTCCATGGAGGCCGCCTTCGTCGACATCGGCAAGGGCCGCAACGCGGTGCTGTACGCCGGCGAGGTCAACTTCGGCGCGCTCGGCCACGGCGGCCCGCGCCGGATCGAGTCGGTGCTGAAGTCCGGCCAGTCCGTGCTGGTGCAGGTCTCCAAGGACCCGATCGGCCACAAGGGCGCCCGCCTGACCAGCCAGATCTCGCTGCCCGGCCGCTACCTGGTGTACGTGCCCGAGGGCTCGATGACCGGCATCTCGCGCAAGCTCCCCGAGAACGAGCGCGCCCGCCTGAAGCAGATCCTCAAGAAGATCGTCCCGGACGACGCGGGCGTCATCGTGCGCACCGCCGCCGAGGGCGCCTCCGAGGAGGAGCTGACCCGCGACGTCCAGCGGCTGCAGCAGCAGTGGGAGGACATCCAGAAGAAGGCCGCGACCGGCAACGCCCCGGCGCTGCTGTACGGCGAGCCGGACATGACCGTCCGGGTCGTCCGCGACATCTTCAACGAGGACTTCACCAAGGTCATCGTCTCCGGCGACGAGGCGTGGAAGACCATCCACGAGTACGTCTCCAACGTGGCCCCGGACCTCGCCGAGCGCCTCCAGCGGTGGACCTCCGAGGTGGACGTCTTCGCCACCTACCGGATCGACGAGCAGCTGATGAAGGCGCTGGACCGCAAGGTCTGGCTGCCCAGCGGCGGTTCGCTGGTGATCGACCGCACCGAGGCGATGGTCGTCATCGACGTCAACACCGGGAAGTTCGTCGGCCAGGGCGGCAACCTGGAGGAGACGGTCACCCGGAACAACATCGAGGCGGCCGAGGAGATCGTGCGCCAGCTGCGGCTGCGCGACCTCGGCGGCATCATCGTGATCGACTTCATCGACATGGTGCTGGAGTCCAACCGCGACCTGGTGCTGCGCCGCCTGCTGGAGTGCCTGGGCCGGGACCGGACCAAGCACCAGGTGGCCGAGGTCACCTCGCTGGGCCTGGTGCAGATGACCCGCAAGCGGGTCGGCCAGGGCCTGCTGGAGTCCTTCTCCGAGCCGTGCGTGCACTGCAACGGCCGCGGTGTGATCGTCCACATGGAGCAGCCGAGCGTCCACGTCCACGCCCCGTCCGCCCCGGCGGGCGAGGCCGTCTCGGGCGGCAAGCGCCGTCGCCGGGGCAAGGGCGGCGCGGGCCAGGAGGAGCCGCTGGGCGTCGAGGCCGCCGTGGCCGAGGCCGCCGAGCAGGTCGCGCAGGCCGCCGTCGCGGCCGTCGCCGAGCTGCCGGCCGAGCCGGTGCGCGAGGAGATCGAGGGCCAGCTGGCCCTGGAGGTCCCGGGCGTCGAGGCTCCGGTCGCCCCGGCGCCGGTCGTCGAGGAGGCCCCGGTGGCCGCTCCGGCGGGCCGCCCGCGTCGCCGCGCGGTGCGCAAGGCGACGGCTCCGGCCGGTTCTCCGGGCAGCGCCGAGATCGTCGTGCTGCAGGCCAAGGCCGAGGCGGCGCTGGAGGCGGCCCTGGAGGCCGCCGCCCCGGTCGTCGTGGAGGCCGCCGTCCAGGCCGCCGCCGAGGCGCCGGGTGAGCCGGTCGTCGTCGCGGAGGCCGCGGTCGTCGAGGCCCCGGCCGCGGAGGCCGCCGAGGCTCCCGCCGTCGAGGCCCCGGTCGAGGAGGCCGCCGCCGAGGAGGCGCCGGCGCCGAAGAAGCGGGCCGCCCGCAAGACCGCCGCGCAGAAGACCGCCACGCAGAAGACCGCCGCCAAGAAGACCGCCGCCAAGAAGACGGCCACGGCGGCCAAGAAGACCACCGCCCGCAAGACCGCGACCAAGCGGACCAGTGCGGCGGCCAAGAAGGCCGCGGCCGCCGAGGGTGATACGGCGGCCGAGTAGTGCCCACGCCCGGGGCGGGAGCCATCCCGCCCCGGGCCGTACGGGCCGGTTTGCCCCTCGGGCTGCCGGTCCGTATTCTTGACCATCGGCGTGTCTACGCCATTGCTCCCGAGCACATCACCTTCCCGAGGTCGCCGCGTCCGCGCGGAGGGCCGGGGAGAGGCTCCTGTGTCCGTACCCAGGTGGCTGGCGTCGGGGGTTCCGACCGAGCAAGGAAAGCAGGTACCGCATGTACGCGATCGTTCGCGCAGGCGGCCGCCAGCACAAGGTCGCCGTCGGCGACGTGCTGGAGATCGACCGTATCGAGGCCAAGCCGGGTGACTCGGTCGAGCTCTCGACCATCCTCATCGTCGACGGTGACGCGGTCACCTCCGACCCGTGGGTCCTGGCCGGCGTGAAGACTCACGCCGAGGTGGTCGACCAGACCAAGGGTGACAAGATCGTCATCCTGCGTTACAAGAACAAGACCGGCTACCGCCGCCGTCAGGGCCACCGTCAGCGCCACACCGCGGTGCGCATCACCAGCATCGACTCGGTCAGCAAGTAAGGGGATAGCGAGATATGGCACACAAGAAGGGCGCAAGCTCTACCCGTAACGGCCGTGACTCGAACGCCCAGCGCCTCGGCGTGAAGCGCTTCGGCGGCCAGGTCGTCTCGGCCGGCGAGATCATCGTCCGCCAGCGCGGCACCCACTTCCACCCGGGTGCGGGCGTCGGTCGCGGTGGCGACGACACCCTGTTCGCGCTGACCGCCGGTGCCGTGCAGTTCGGCAACCGTCGCGGCCGCAAGGTCGTCAACATCGTGGCCGTCGAGGCCTGAGTCCCCGCGGACTCCCGAGTCGTATAGAGACTCACTGTGAGGGGTGGGCCGGAATTCTCCGGTCCACCCTTCACGCTTTACGCAGGTAGCAAGCAGACTCTCGCGCACTGGAGGCACACCCATGACCACCTTCGTGGACCGCGTCGAACTTCACGTCGCCGCGGGTAACGGGGGCCACGGCTGCGCCTCCGTGCACCGCGAGAAGTTCAAGCCGCTCGGCGGCCCGGACGGCGGCAACGGCGGTGAGGGCGGCAGCGTCATCCTCACCGTGGACTCGCAGGTCACCACCTTGCTCGAGTACCACCACTCGCCCAAGCGCAAGGCCACCAACGGCAAGCCGGGCGCGGGCGGCCACCGCACCGGCGCGGCCGGCGAGGACCTCGTCCTCGTCGTGCCGGACGGCACCGTGGTGCTGGACCGCCAGGGCAACGTGCTGGCCGACCTGGTCGGACACGGCACCAGCTTCGTCGCCGCCCAGGGCGGCCACGGCGGCCTCGGCAACGCCGCGCTGGCCTCGGCCCGCCGCAAGGCGCCCGGCTTCGCGCTGCTCGGCGAGCCCGGCGAGGCCCGCGACATCGTGATGGAGCTCAAGTCCGTCGCCGACGTGGCCCTGGTGGGCTACCCGAGCGCCGGCAAGTCCTCGCTGATCTCGGTGCTCTCCGCCGCCAAGCCGAAGATCGCGGACTACCCGTTCACCACCCTGATCCCCAACCTCGGGGTGGTCACCGCGGGCGAGATCGTCTACACCGTCGCCGACGTGCCCGGCCTGATCCCCGGCGCCAGCCAGGGTCGCGGCCTGGGCCTGGAGTTCCTGCGGCACGTCGAGCGCTGCTCGGTGCTGGTGCACGTGCTGGACTGCGCCACCCTGGAGCCCGGCCGCGACCCGCTGACCGACCTGGAGACCATCGAGGCCGAGCTCGCCGAGTACGGCGGCCTGGACGACCGCCCGCGCCTGGTCGCGCTCAACAAGGTGGACGTGCCGGACGGCCAGGACATCGCCGACCTGACCCGCACCTCCCTGGAGGAGCGCGGCTACCGGGTGTTCGAGGTCTCCGCCGCCTCCCGCAAGGGCCTGCGCGAGCTGAGCTTCGCGATGGGCGGGATCGTCGCCGAGGCGCGCGCCGCCAAGCCGGTCGAGGAGTCGACCCGGATCGTGCTGCGGCCCAAGGCCGTCGACGACGCCGGCTTCACCATCACCGAGGAGGAGGGCGCGTACCGCATCCGCGGTGTCAAGCCGGAGCGCTGGGTCCGCCAGACCGACTTCTCCAACGACGAGGCCGTCGGCTACCTCGCCGACCGGCTGGCCCGCCTCGGCGTCGAGGACAAGCTCTGGAAGGTCGGGGCGCACGAGGGCGACACCGTCATCATCGGCCCGGACGAGAACGCCGTCGTCTTCGACTGGGAGCCGACCATGGCCGCCGGCGCGGAGATGCTCGGTCGCCGCGGTGAGGACCACCGCATGGAGACCCAGCGCCCGGCGGTCGACCGCCGCCGCGAGAAGCAGAAGGGCCGGGACGCGGCCGAGGCCGAGTTCCTCGCCTTCGAGGCGCTGTCCAGCGGCCGCCAGGCCGCCGTCGAGGGCGACGACGACGAGGACTGAGCCGGTCGGACCGGCTGACGCGAACGGCCCCCGCCACCTGTCGAGGTGGCGGGGGCCGTTCCCGTGCTCAGGGGTGGCGCGGCGTCACTTGGTCCAGGCCGCCTGGACCTTGGAGACGTCGGTCGAGTCGCCGTAGCCGACCATCGCCGGGGAGCCGCCGGCCGGGAAGCTGACGATGTCGCAGCCCTTGAACTCGACGCCCTTGGTGGCGCCCGAGAAGCTCGGGGTGGTGCACTTGGCGATCGGGGTCGAGCCGACCGGGTTGGCGAACATCCCGAGGTTGCCGGAGGCGTCGTAGACCCTGAACTTGGAATCGGGGGCGGCGAAGGTCAGCTTGGTGTCCCCGAGGTTCTTCATGGTCCAGCTGACGTAGTACAGCGCGCGGCCGTCCAGGCCGGTGGTGTTGGCCTTGGCGTCCTGGAAGTCCTTGAGCGAGCCCGGGGCGACGCCGGTGACGTTGATCTCCAGCTTGGCGGCGGCGTTGAAGGTCTTGTCGGCGAAGTCCACGGTGGCGGGCTGGCCGAACTTCACCGAGGTGCCGGCCTGCGGCAGCTTGCCGCCACCGGCCCCGCCGCCCGCGGCGCCGGCCGTACCGGCACCGCCCGTGGCCGCACCGCCGGTCGCTCCGGCCGCGGCCGCGCCGCCGGTGGCCCCGCCGGTCGGGGCGGCGGTCGAACCGCCGCTCGCACCGCCGGTGGCCGCCCCTCCGCCGGTGGCCGCACCGCCGGCGGTGGCATCCGGGGCACCGCTGGTCGGCGCCGGAGCGGCACCGGTGGAGCCGCCCGCCGGAGCGGCCGGGTCGGCGTTGTCCGGGCCACAGGCCGCGAGGGACAGGGCGGTGGCCACCGACAGGGCGGCGACGGTCAGCTTGGTGGTGTACGAACGCATGATGCGCTTTTCTCCTGGGCGTGCGGCCGCGAACCGTTGCCGGCCTGCCCAGTGCGGCGCCGCCGCCTTCTCGTGACACGAAGAGTCGAAGACGAAAATGGGTCCAGCGGGCAAGAAGCCGTCCCCCGATCTGGCTTTCGGTCAGGGACCATACCAGCCATCCGGATTGGCGGACGGCCTGTGGCAAGCCCGTGACCAGGCCGGGTCCAGCCGGTGAAACAGCCTGCGGGGGACCCGCACGAATCGCGTAGATTTCGGGAGTGACGACCGGGCCCGGGCCCGCCGTACCCGCACCACACCGGAAGGGCGTACAGCGAGATGAGCGAGGACTCTCTGCGGGAGGAGGTGCTGACCGCACGGCGGATCGTGGTCAAGGTCGGCTCCTCCTCACTCACCACGGCGGCCGGCGGCCTGGACGCCGACCGCGTCGACGCCCTGGTGGACGCGCTCGCCAAGGTGCGCAACCGCCCCGACGCCCCGGAGGTCGTACTCGTCTCCTCCGGCGCCATCGCCGCCGGACTCGCCCCGCTCGGCCTGGACAAGCGCCCCAAGGACCTGGCCCGCCAGCAGGCCGCCGCCAGCGTCGGCCAGGGACTGCTGGTCGCCCGGTACACCGCCTCCTTCGCCCGGTACGGCATCCGGGTCGGCCAGGTGCTGCTCACCGCCGAGGACGCCAGCCGCCGCGCCCACTACCGCAACGCCTACCGCACCCTGGACCAGCTGCTGGCGATGGGCGCGATGCCGATCGTCAACGAGAACGACACCGTCGCCACCGCCGAAATCAAATTCGGCGACAACGACCGGCTCGCCGCACTGGTCGCCCACCTCGTCCGGGCCGACCTGCTGGTGCTGCTCTCCGACGTGGACGGCCTCTACGACGGCGACCCGTCCCGCCCCGGCACCAGCCGGATCGCCCGGGTGGGCGGCCCGCACGACCTCGACGGCATCGAGATCGGCAGCGCGGGCAAGGCCGGGGTCGGCACCGGCGGCATGGTCACCAAGGTCGAGGCGGCCCGGATCGCCACCGGCGCGGGCATCCCGGTCGTGCTCACCGCGGCCAGCCAGGCCGCCGACGCCCTGGCCGGCCGCCCCACCGGCACGCTCTTCCTGCGCACCGGCGCCCGCACCTCCGACCGGATGCTCTGGCTGGCCCACGCGAGCAGCCCGCGCGGCGCCCTGCACCTGGACGCGGGCGCCGTCGAGGCGGTCGTCTCCGGCGGCGCCTCACTGCTGCCGGCCGGGGTCACCAAGGTCGACGGGGAGTTCGCCGCGGGTGATCCGGTGGACCTTCTTGCCGAAAACGGCCACATCGTGGCTCGCGGACTGGTCAACTTTGATGCGAGGGAGTTGCCCCGCCTGCTCGGCCGGTCCACCCGCGACCTGGCCCAGGAGTTCGGCGCCGCATACGAGCGCGAGGTCGTCCACCGCGACGACCTGGTCGTTCTGCGCGGCTGACCGGCCGGCGGGCCGGCACCGGCCGCCGGCCGATCGGCACAGTGCGGACGGCGGGCCGTTCCGTACCGGGAACGGCCCGGCCGCGGGCGAGGAGGGGCGCAGCCCAACCGGTCGGCCGAAGGGCCGACGGGGCCGGTGGGGACGACACGAGATCGCCGAACAGGAGGCCGCCGGTGGAACGCAGGCGCGAGGCAGCGCTGACCGGAAGGACGGCGGGCCGGCGGCTGACCAGCATCGACGGCGGACGCGGGGACGGCCCCGCCGAGCCGGCCGGTCCGCCGCTGCAGGGACCCGGCGGGTCGCGCGGACTGCGGTCCCAGCGCGCGGACGCGGCGGAGCCGCCCACCGTGCCCGAACAGGCGCGGCTGTGGCACGTGGTGCTGAGCGTGGCCGGGCAGGTCACCCCGCTGTCCTCGCTGCGCGCCTCACTGGAGCAGCTGGCGCACGACCACTCGTTCTTCCTGACCGCCCGCTACGCGGCCGACCACGCCGAGATCCGGTACTGGGAGCAGGCCCGGGACCTGCACGACGCGGCGGCGATCGCGCTGCGGCTCTGGGGCGAGCACAAGGTCACCGCCAACCTCCCGCCGTGGGAGATCGTCGGGCTGGAAGTGGTCGACCGGGCGACGTACCACAAGCGGGTCGCGGAGGGCTTCGGCACCCCGTCGCCGAAACTGGGCGGCGTCTACCCGTACTGACCGGACCACGCGTACCGACCGGACCACGCGTACCGACCGGACCACGCGTACCGACCGGACCACGCGTACCGACCGGACCTCCTCGCACGTTCGCGCGTGCGCACGGGCGGCACGTACCCGTACCGACCGGCCCTGTTCGGATGGCGAAACGCGGGCGGGCGGGGCGGGCACAGTCGCTACCCTTGGCGGCATGACCAGCGACCTCGCCACCGCCGACAGCCCCGTCCTCGCCGTAGCGCGCCGAGCCCGGGAGGCCGCCGCGGCGCTCGCCCCGCTGCCGCGCAAGGCGAAGGACGCCGCGCTGCTGGCGATCGCGGACGCGCTGGTGGCCCGCAGCGCCGAGATCGTCGCGGCCAACGCCGAGGACGTGGCCCGGGCCCGGGAGGCCGGGACGCCCGAGTCGGTGATCGACCGGCTGACCCTGACCGGCGAGCGGATCGCCGCGATCGCCTCCGACGTGCGCGACGTGGCCGGACTGCCCGACCCGGTCGGCGAGGTGGTGCGCGGCTACACCCTGCCGAACGGCCTGGACGTGCGGCAGGTCCGGGTGCCGCTCGGCGTGGTCGGCATCATCTACGAGGCCCGCCCGAACGTCACCGCCGACGCCGCCGCGCTCTGCCTCAAGTCCGGCAACGCGGCGCTGCTGCGCGGCTCGGCCTCGGCCTACCGCTCCAACACCGCGCTGGTCGCCGTCCTGCGGGACGCCGTCGCCGCGGCCGGGCTGCCCGCCGACGCGATCCAGCTGGTGCCGGGGGAGAGCCGCGACTCCGTGCAGGAGCTGATGCGCGCCCGCGGCCTGGTCGACGTACTGATCCCGCGCGGCGGCGCCTCGCTGATCCGCACCGTCGTCGAGGGCTCGACCGTCCCGGTGATCGAGACCGGCACCGGCAACTGCCACGTGTACGTGGACGCCGACACCGACCTCGCGATGGCCGTCGGCATCCTGCTGAACTCCAAGGCGCAGCGGGTCAGCGTCTGCAACGCGGCCGAGACGCTGCTGGTCCACCAGGACGTCGCGGACGCCTTCCTGCCGCTCGCCCTGACCGCCCTCGCCGAGGCCGGGGTGACCGTGCACGGCGACGAGGCGGTGCTCAAGGCCGCCGAGGGCGGCCCGGCCGCCGTGGTGCCCGCGACCGACGAGGACTGGGGCGCGGAGTACCTCTCGCTGGACCTGGCCGCGGCCGTCGTGCCCTCGCTGGAGGCGGCGGTCGAGCACATCCGCCGCTGGTCCTCCGGCCACACCGAGGCGATCGTCACCACCTCGCAGGCCGCCGCCCGGCGCTTCACCCAGCTGGTCGACTCGACCACGGTGGCCGTCAACGCCTCCACCCGCTTCACCGACGGCAGCGAATTCGGCTTCGGCGCGGAGATCGGCATCTCCACCCAGAAGCTGCACGCCCGCGGCCCGATGGGCCTGCCCGAGCTGACCAGCACCAAGTACATCGTCACCGGTGACGGGCACGTGCGGGGCGAGGCGGCGCAGACCGTCGGCGGGGCCCCGGACGCCCGCTGAGCGGGACCCGGCAGTTGGTCCGTCACACGTGTGACGGACCAACTGCCGGGAGCCACAGACAAAACGCCCGACCGGTAATACGCTGAATCCGTGGCTGAGGATGTGGGGGGCTTGCCGTACCCCGACGGCGCCGACCACGGTGGTGCGGACGACGAGTTCGCCACCGTGGTCTTCGATGAGGCCTTCGTCCGGTCCGCCGCCGTGCACGAGCCGACCGCCAAGGAGCGGCAACTCGCCGCCGCCGAGGCCCGGTTCGAGCCGGAGACGGCGGGCCCGGGCTGGGGCTATGAGGTCTCGGCCGGCGACGGGCTCCCGCTGGAGCTGCGCCCGTACCCGAGCGGACTCGACGCGGACCACCTCTACCCCGACCCCTGGTCGGGCCCGGGCCGGTCGGCCGACCGCCGGGGCCGGCGCCGGTGGCGGCCCGGCTACGACCCGGTGCGCGCCCGCGGCCGGTACGTGGCCCAGCAGCGCTGGCACCGGCCGGTGGCCTGGGTGCTCGCCGTGATCATGGGCGTGAGCCTGGTGGCGGTCGCGGTCGCGGCGATCTACCAGGGCACGGGCGGCACCTCGGGCACGCCCCGGAGACCGGAGTCCGGCAACAGCAGCGCCGGGGTGGACCTGCGCCCCGCGCCGGCCGAGCCGTCGCTGGTGGTCGGCGCACCGGCGGGCTAGTCGCCGCCCGGGACGCCGCGCGGGCGCACGCCCGGGGCGGGTGGTCACGGAGCGTCCCCAGGAATCTGCGCAGGGGCCCTCGTGGCGGCGCGGGTGTCCGCCTACCCTGGTGTTATGGGTGACCCGCGAGAGCCTCCTGAGGGTACGCCCGAGGGCGGCTCCGGCAACGAGGACGAATTCCGGTCCGTCGTGTTCGACGAATCGTTCGTCCGGGCCGCCCGGATCCAGGAGCTGTCCGCCCGGGAGCGACTGGCGGGCTCCTTCGGCAAGGCCACCCGGAAGCGGGTGCGGCTGGGCCCGCTGGGCACCGTGCCGCGCCAGGCACTCGCCCTGCTGCTGCTCATCCTGCTCGCCTTCGGGGCCGCGGTGTACTTCGGGGTCACCTCGCCGAAGGGGCTCGCGGCGCGACCCGAGGGAAGCCAACTGACCGTCAGTCTGGTCGCGTTGAGCCCGGCTTCGGCCGTCCACCCGGTCGCCGACCCGGCGAACCCCTTCGCCGTGCTGCCGCCCGGGTACGGGGACGGCACGGTCGGGCTGAACACCCCGACCGGGGCGCCCACCGAGCACTTCAGCCGGGTCGAGGTGACCAAGGCGCTCGACACCGTCCAGCGCTACCTGGTCTCCTCCTCGCTGGCCCCGGCCGCCCTGGTCCAGGGCGCCACCGCGGACGTGCGGGCCTTCGTCACACCCGGTGAGCAGGCGGAGTTCGACGCGAGCGTGACCCAGCCGGTGGACGACCGGCACCACGCGGTGACCGGCTGGCTGGTCCGGTTCGACCCCGCGCAGGTCGCACTGGCCTCGGACACCGTGAAGGTGGTCGGCGCGATGCGGATCGACGAGGCGGACAGCGGGACGCTGCAGATCACCACCGACCACACCTTCGTCTACGCGCTGAAGCCGGCCGGAGCCCCGGCCGGAGCGCCGGTCACCCTGGAGACCGTGCGGCGGCAGCTGACCTTCCAGTTCGACCGGGTCGACCTGGCCTCGGCGCAGCTGCGGCTGGTGGACTCGGTGCTGCAGGCCGGGCCGGCGCCCTGCGGCACCTCGATGGCGGGCTTCCTGCAGCCGGTGCTGGCCACCGGGCAGGGCACGGTGGTCACGCCGCCGACGGCGGTCGACCCCGGCAACCACGCCCGCCCGGCGTGGCAGGTGTGCGGGGTACTGGCGGGGAGCTGAGGGGCCGGCGAGCTGACGGGACGGGGAGCCGGAGCCGCGGAGGCGGACGGCCGGTGACCCGGGCGGGTCACCGGCCGTCGTCGGTGCTCAGCGGTCGGCGGCCGCTGGGGTCAGCCGTCAGTTCTCGCTGTGGTCGGTCGAAGCGGTCGAAGCGGTCGAGCCGTTCGAGGCGCCGCGGTTGCCGCCGGTGAAGGTGTCGCGAAGCTTGCCGCCCACCGTCGCGGCGCCGCCGGCGACGTCCCGGAGCAGGCCCATCAGCGGGTCCTTGCTCTCCTTCACCGAGGTCGTGTAGTGGTCGGCGGCGGCCTTCCACTGCTCGCCGACCGAGGTGTCCGAGTCGTCCGCGCGGCGCGGGTAGGCGCCCGTCATGATCGAGCGGTACTCGTCGCTCTCCGCCCACTTCTTCAGCTGGGCGACCCGGACCACCGCGAAGGGGTGGGTCTGCGGCAGCACCTGGAGCAGCTTGAGCACGCTGTCGCGCAGGTCGCCGGCCCTCTCGTACTCCGCTGCCTGCTCCAGGAAGGCGTCGACGTTCATCTCGGCCAGGTTGTGCCCGCCGGCCAGCTTCATCAGGGCCCGCATGGACGCCTGGAGGTCCTGCCCGGCGAGCAGGCCGGCCCGGTCGCTGGACAGCTCCGCCTTGCGGAACCACTCCTTGAGCGCGGTGACGAGGGCCATGATCGCCAGGTTGCCGAGCGGCACCCAGGCGATCCGGGCCGCGATGTTGGTGAGGATCATCAGCATCGTCCGGTAGACGGCGTGGCCGGACATCGCGTGGCCGACCTCGTGGCCGATGACCGAGCGCAGCTCCTCCTCGTCGAGCAGCTCGACCAGGCCGCTGGTGACCACGATGATCGGGGTGTCGATGCCGATGGTGAACGCGTTGACCGTCGGGTCCTGGGTCACGTACAGGTCCGGGACCTGCTCCAGGTCGAGCACGTAGGCGGTGTCGCGCACCATGTCGTACAGCTCGGGGAACTGGCGCTCGGAGGTCTTCACCGCGGTGGCCAGGAACATCAGCCGGATCGCCCGCTCGGAGACCAGCCCGGCGAGCTTCTTCAGGATGTCGTCGAAGCCGGACAGCTTGCGCAGGGCGACCAGCGCCGAGCGGTCCGCCGGGTGCTCCCAGGCCCGGGTGGAGATCCCGGGGAAACGCTCGCGGCGGCGGCTCGGGGTCTTCGCGGTCGTGTCGGTCATGGTCTGAGTACCTCCTGGTCGACGGCGGCCGCGGCCCGCTGGCCGGCCCCCCGCTGGTCTTCGCCTGAAACGACTGTCTGTGCAACGTCCGTGGTTGCGTACTCGTCCCCGCGGGCCGGCGTACGTGCGGGCCCGGCCGCGCCGAAGGGGTCGGTGGGCGGCGCCGGTGTGAGGCCGGTTTACCCTGAATGCCCTGGACCACCGAGACCGGACCCGGCCGCGGTACCGAGCAGTTCGAGGAGCCCCGCAGATGTCCACCGACACGCTTGTCAGCCTGGCCGCGCCCATCTCCGACGAGGCCGGCCCGGGCCTCTTCCTGCGGATCATCGTGATCGCGTCCTTCGTGGGCATCGGCCTGCTGGTCTGGCTGATGGCCCGCGCCTTCCGCGGCAACTAGGCCCACGGCCTGGCTCCGGGCCCGGCCCCCGGCCTCGCTCTCGGCCCGGCCTCGCTCTCGGCCGGGCATCGGTTTCTTGGTCTCCCGCCTTCCGGTGGCTCGTACCGGCTCACGTCCGGTCAGCGGCGGTGGGCCGCCGAGCGGTTGCCGTGCCACCCCCCGTACGATGACGGGTGGGCCCTCACCGGCCCGGAACAACCCCCAGGTCCGTTCAACCGAGCCGAGAAGGTCCCGACGACCATGAGCACTGCTGCCGCACTCCCCGTTCTGAACCTGCTCGCCGAGGGCGAGGGGGGCAACCACGACAGCCTGAACCCGGCCCTGACGGGTGGCGCCGCCCTGGTGATCCTGCTGCTCCTGCTCTTCATCACCACCCGTTTCAACCGGGACCGCTGAGCCCGGTTCGGGGACCGCTCGGGGAGCGTCCGGCCACCGGCCGGCCGCTCCCTCACGCATCTGCGGACAACCCCCACCGGGTCTGCGAGCAACCCCCACCCGGGCGTTCCCGCACCGTAACGGGCGTCGCGTAAGGTGTGGCGGCATGGGAGAGCAGGCCGGGAATCCCGGCGGACCGGAGCCGGTGAAGAAGCGACTCGGGGTGATGGGCGGGACCTTCGACCCGATCCACCACGGCCACCTCGTCGCCGCCAGTGAGGTCGCGAGCGCGTTCCACCTGGACGAGGTGATCTTCGTTCCGACCGGGCAGCCGTGGCAGAAGAGCGACCGCCACGTCACGCCGGCCGAGGACCGCTACCTGATGACGGTCATCGCCACCGCCGAGAACCCGCAGTTCTCCGTCAGCCGGATCGACATCGACCGCAAGGGCCCCACCTACACCGTCGACACCCTGCGCGACCTGCACGCCCTGCACCCGGACGCCGACCTCTTCTTCATCACCGGCGCCGACGCGCTCGCCCAGATCCTGTCCTGGCGCGACTCCGACGAACTCTTCTCGCTGGCCCACTTCATCGGATGCACCCGCCCGGGGCACACTCTGTCGGACGCCGGGCTTCCGGTGGGCGGGGTCTCCCTGGTGGAGGTCCCGGCGCTGGCCATCTCCTCCACGGACTGCCGCAACCGGGTCGCCAAGGGCGAGCCGGTCTGGTACCTCGTTCCGGACGGCGTGGTCCGCTACATCGACAAGCGGGCGCTGTACGCGCCGCGCGGGACCTGAGCCAGGAGCGGCGCATGACCGAACGCAGCGATGGCCAGCAGCGGCCGGAGGACTGGTCCACCGGGCAGTACCAGCAGCGGTACCAGGGGCAGGGCCACGGCCAGGGCCAGGGGTACCGGCAGCACCCGCAGCAGCAGTCGTACGAGTCGTACGAGCAGCAGCAGCCGCAGTACGACCAGTACGGGCAGCCGGTGTACACCCAGGACCCGTACGGCTACCAGCAGCAGGGGTACCAGGGGCAGCAGGGGTACGAGGGGTACCAGCAGGCCGGGCAGACCGGTGAGGCCGGTCAGGCCGGTCAGACCGGGCAGTTCCCGCAGCAGCAGTCGTACGAGTCCTACGAGTCGTACGGGCAGCAGCCGCAGTACGACCAGTACGGGCAACCGGTGTACACCCAGGACCCGTACGGCTACCAGCAGCAGGGGTACCAGGGGCAGCAGGGCTACCAGCAGCCGTACCAGGCCGCCCCGGGGGTCGCCGAGCCGCAGGCGCAGCCCGAGGCCGCCTCGCCTGTCGCCGCTGCGCCCGTCGCTCCTTCCGCACCCGTGACGCCGCGTCCGCGGGTGCCCAGGCCCGCCGCCGAGGCGGCGCCGGCCGAGCCCGCGGCGCCGTCCGAGCAGGTCGCCGGGGCGCGGGGTGGCAAGGCCGGGAGCAAGGCGCCCAAGGACAGCTACACCACGGGCGAGTTCACCTTCGTCGACGAGGAGCCGGAGGAGTCCGAGGACGTCATCGACTGGCTGAAGTTCGCCGAGTCCCGCAGCGAGGTGCGCGCCGAGCGCCGCCGCAAGCTGCGCAACCGGCTGATCGGCCTCGGCGTGGTGCTGGCGCTCGCGGCGGGCGGCGTCGGCGGTTACCTGTGGTTCAGCGGCGACAAGCCGACCGCGGCCGCCGCGGCCGGCGGGCGCCAGGTCAACGTCGTCCACCTGCGCGACCTGCAGGGCAAGGTGTCCAGCGCGCTGCTGGTCGACGACGCCTCCGGGAAGAAGGGCACCGTGCTGCTGCTGCCCGACACCCTGCGGCTGCCCGGCCCTGCCGACCCGCCGGTCACCACCGTCGGCCAGGCCATGGACGCCATCGGCGCCTCGGCGACCCGGGACGGCCTGTCCACCGTGCTCGGCGCCCCGGTGGCCGGCACCTGGCGCCTGGACACCCCGTACCTGGAACTGCTGGTCTCCCAGCTCGGCGGCGTCCGGGTGGACACCAACGCAGAGACCCACGAGGGCGGCAAGCCGGACGGCAAGCTGCTGTCCGCGGCCGGGAAGAACACCATGCTCAGCGGGAAGGCCGCGGTCGCGTACGCCACGCTTCAGAACCCCGGCGAGAGCCGGGACGTCCAGCTGGCCCGGTTCGGGCAGGTCATGGAGGCCGTGCTGCGCACCATGCCGACCGAGTTCAAGGACGCCAAGGACGACGTGCACCGGATGAACGCGGTGCTCGACCCCTCGCTGCCCGAGGACGCCCTCGCCGGGGTGCTCGCCCAGCTCGCCCAGCAGGCGAAGGAGGGCCACGTCGGCACCACCGCGCTGACCGTCAAGCCGGACGGCAGCCTGGACGAGGCGACCGCCGGCAAGCAGGTCAAGGACGTGCTGGGCGGCACCGTGAAGTCCGCGGCCGTCGGCGACGCCCCGGCCCGGGTCGCGCTGCAGGACGCCAGCGGCAACGACGCGGCGGCCGCCGCCGCGCAGGTCCAGATCGTCAACTCGGGCCTGACGTTCATCCCCGGCGGAGCCAAGACCGCCGCGCAGGCAAGCAGTGAGATCCGCTACACCGACGACGCCCGGCAGGGCACGGCGAAGTCGCTGGCGACCAGCCTCGGCCTGCCGGACACGGCGGTGAAGAAGGTCACCGGGGACACCCAGAACGCGGACCTGCTGGTCGTCCTCGGCAAGGACTACCAGGCGCCGAAGAACCAGTAGGGCCGGCGGTGGGCCGTTCGACGGCCCGGCCCGCGGTGGCGCCACGGCCGGGCGGCCCCGGAAAACGGTTCCGGGCCCGCCCTGGCGGCGTGAGATCCTGGAAGGCGACCCCGGCCCTGTGCCGGGGCGCCGCCCCACGCCGCCGAGCCGGAAGAACACCGTGACCGTCACCGACCACAGCCAGCAGCTCATCACCGTCGCCGCCCAGGCGGCGGCCGACAAGCTCGCGCACAACATCATCGCCTTCGACGTCAGCGAGGTGCTGTCGATCACCGACGCCTTCCTGATCGCCTCCGCGAACAACGACCGCCAGGTCCGCTCGATCGCCGAGGAGATCGAGGACCAGCTGCGCGAGCAGCTGGACATCAAGCCGGTGCGCCGCGAGGGCGAGCGCGACGGCCGCTGGATCCTGCTCGACTACCTGGACATCGTCGTGCACGTCCAGCACTCCGAGGAGCGCTCCTTCTACTCGCTCGACCGGCTCTGGAAGGACTGCCCCGAGCTGCCGCTGCCCGAGGACGCCCTGGCCTCCCGCAACCGCCCCGACGCGCACACCGACGAGGCCGGCAACGCGCTCGCCCCGGCCGACGACTTCGGCAAGCCCGAGGACCTGCACTGAGCCGCGGCGCGCGCGGCCCGCGCATCGTCTTCTGGCGACACGGTCAGACCTCCTGGAACCTCGAATCGCGGTTCCAGGGCACCACTGACATCGAGCTGACCGGCCAGGGCGTGCTGCAGGCCCAGCGAGCGGCCCGGCTGCTCTCCGGGCTCCACCCCGACCTGCTGATCTCCTCGGACCTCGAGCGCGCCCGACGCACCGCCGACGAGCTCGCCAAGGTCACCGGACTCGACGTGACCCACCACGAGGGCCTGCGGGAGACCTATGCGGGCTCCTGGCAGGGCCTGACCAACGCCGAGATCCGCGAACGCTTCCCGGAGGAGTACGCGGCCTGGGCGGCCGGCGAGCCGGTGCGGCGCGGCGGTGGCGGCGAACTGGCCGCCGAGGTCGCCGACCGCTCGGTGCCGGTGGTGCTGGAGGCCGCGGCCAAGCTGCCGGACGACGGCACCCTGGTCGTGGTCAGCCACGGCGGGACGATCCGCACCATGCTCGGGCGGCTGCTGGACCTGGAGCCGGCCCAGTGGGAGTGCTTCGGCGGACTGTCCAACTGCTGCTGGTCGGTGCTGGGCCAGGGAGCGCGCGGCTGGCGCCTGCTGGAGCACAACGCGGGCACGCTCCCGCAGCCGGTCATCGGCGACGACACCTGAGGCGACGCCTGAGGCGGCCTGGGGCGACACCTGGGGCGACACCTGAGCGGCTCCGCCGCGGTCGTCTGACACGGGCGTGCGGGGGCCTCGAAGGGCCGGATTTCGCAGTTCCGGCCCTGACCAGCTAGAGTCTTCCTCGTTCGCACGGAAGGGAACGCGGCCCGAAAGGGAAGCGGAAGATCCGGTGAAGTGCGGGGCTGTAGCTCAGTTGGTAGAGCGCTTGCATGGCATGCAAGAGGTCCGGGGTTCAATTCCCCGTAGCTCCACTCCGCATCGGCGGTCGTGGTCATCCAGGGTCGCCCGTGTCGCGGGGCTGTAGCTCAGTTGGTAGAGCGCTTGCATGGCATGCAAGAGGTCCGGGGTTCAATTCCCCGTAGCTCCACAGGAGTTCGGAAGGCCGTCACCCATCGGGTGGCGGCCTTCCGGCGTTCCGGGCCCTAAGCCCCCGCTACACGCAGATGTGCGTCCAGCCGCCCGGCGGCAGCGAACCGAGCAGCTCGACCCGCTCCCGGTCCTCCGGGCCGGCCGGCACGTACACGACGATGTAGCACTCCGGCACGCCCGGCATCGTCAGATAGGTGGCGTTCAGCCGCAGCACCCCGAGCTCCGGATGACGGAACAACCGCAGCCAGGTCTCCGGCGGCGCGACCTCCTGGCGGTCCCACAGCTCCCGGAACAGCTCACTGCGCGCCGACAGCTCCTGCACGTGCTGCTCCCAGGCCGGCTCGCCCACGTGCTTGCCGTAGGCCGACCGCAGCACCGCCACCATCCGCGGCAGCGCCTCGTCACGGTTCTCGCACGGGTTGCAGCACGGCGGCGCGGTCAGCATGCACCAGAGGCTGTTGAAGGCGACCCCACGGGACGGGCGCATCCGCTCGGCGCCGAACAGCGAGCGGTACGGCCCGTTGTAGCTCAGCACGTCGAAGCGGGTGTTGGAGACCGCCGCCGGCAGCGGGGCGAGCGAGTCCAGGATCACCTGGATCGACGGGCTCAGCTCCGGCGGGGCCGGCTGCGCGTGCGGCGACGGGGACATCCCGGCCAGCCGGAACAGGTGCTCGCGCTCGGTGCCGTCCAACCGCAGTGCCCGGGCCACCGCCAGCAGCACCTGCTCGCTCGCGTTGATCGGCCGCCCCTGCTCCAGCCACGTGTACCAGGTGACCCCGACCCCGGCGAGCTGCGCCACCTCCTCGCGCCGCAGCCCCGGCGTACGACGGCGCAGCCCGGGCGGCAACCCGACCTCCTCGGGAGTGACCCGCGCCCGGCAGGCCTTCAGGAAACGGGCCAGCTCGGTGCGGCGGCGGTCGCGCCCGCCCGTGGCGGTCGGCAGTTCCTCCAGGACGGTCATGGCCACCATCGTGCCGCAGGTCCGCCGGGCGATACAGGTGCTGCCAGTACCAGGATCAGCAGGCTCTAACCACCAGTACCGGCACGGCCGCAGGCTGGTGGCCATGACGGACCTTCAGATCCGGCCCAGTGTGGCCGGACGCACCATCGGGGCCCCGGCCGTACGGCCCGGTCTCCTCCTCACGCTCGTCCTGTGCGGGCAGTTCATGGCCGTCCTCGACGTCTCCATCGTCAATGTCGCGGTACCCACCATCCGGACCGACCTGGGCGCCTCCGGCGCCGCCCTGCAACTGGTGATCGCCGGCTACACCATCGCCTACGCCGTGCTGCTCATCACCGGGGCCCGGCTGGGCGCCCGGTACGGCTACAGCCGACTGTTCCAGATCGGCCTGGCCGCGTTCACCGCCACCTCGCTGGCCTGCGGCCTCGCCCCGTCCACCGGCTGGCTGATCGCCTTCCGACTGCTCCAGGGCGCCGGCTCGGCACTGATGGTGCCCCAGGTGATGAGCCTGCTGCAGCGCACCTTCACCGGCGCCGCCCGCACCCGGGTGCTCGGCCTCTACTCGGCGGTGCTGGCCGGCGGCATGGCGCTCGGCCAGGTGCTCGGCGGCGTGCTGGTCAGCGCCGACCTGTTCGGCAGCGGGTGGCGGCCGGTGTTCCTCGTCAACGTGCCGATCGGGGTGCTGCTGCTGGCCGCCGGCGCCCGGCTGCTGCCCCGGACCCCCGGCGACGCCTCGCGCGGCTTCGACATCCCCGGCCTGGTGGTGCTCGGCGCGGCACTCGGCCTGCTGGTGGTGCCGCTCGTCCTCGGCCACGAGCTCGGCTGGCCCGCCTGGGGCTGGGCGATGATCGCGGGCAGCGTGCTGCTGTTCGGCCTGTTCGTGGTAGTCGAGCGCCGGATCGCCCGCGGCGGCGGGCAGCCGCTGATCCCCGGACGGGTGCTGCGCGCCCCCGGGCTGCGGCCGGCGGCGGCCGGACTGTTCGCGATCATGGCCGCCTTCGCCGGCTTCATGTTCTCCTTCGCCCTGCACCAGCAGGCCGCGCTCGGCCACACCGCCCTGAAGGCCGGGCTCTGCTCGGCGCCCGTCGCGATCGGCTTCGGCGTGTCCAGCATGCACTGGCACCGGCTGCCCGGACGGCTGCACGCGGCCCTGCCGACGCTCGCTGCGGTGCTCCTCGGCGGTGGCTACCTGCTGCTGGGCGTCCTGCTCGGCGGCGGCGCCGAGATCGGCGCGGGACCGCTGGCCGAGATGGCCGCGCTCGGCCTGATCGCCGGCTGCGCGTACGCGCCGCTGTTCGCCCGGGCGCTCGCGGGGGTGGCGCCCGAGGACGCGGCCGACGCCAGCGGGGTCATGGTGACGGTCATCCAGCTCGGGCAGGTGATCGGGGTCGCGGTGCTCGGCTCGGTGTTCCTCGGGCAGGTCGACCTGCCCGCACCGGCCGCCGACTCCGGACACGCGCTGCAGACCACGCTGCTGGTCAACGCCGTCGCGGTCCTGGCCGCCGCGGGCTTCGCCGCGCGCAGCCGGCGGGCCGTGCGTTAGGAGGAAGGTGCCGTCGTGCATAGGGGACGGTCCTGCGGCGGGGGACGGAAGGCGGAGGGTGGAGGGTGGAGGGCGGGGGGCGGACTCGGGGGCGCGGAGCGCCGCTCCTCGGGAGCCCCCGCCGGGACCTCAGGAAACGGATTTCTGGAGCACGCCCCTGACCGTGTAAAGTAGTCGATGTCGCCGAGGGAAACCGGACGGAAACGGCCAAGAACCCGGTGACATCGCAGGTCAAGGGGCTGTAGCTCAGTTGGTAGAGCGCTTGCATGGCATGCAAGAGGTCCGGGGTTCAATTCCCCGTAGCTCCACAGCAGTCGAGAGCCGCCTCCCGTTTCGGGAGGCGGCTCTTCGCCGTTTCGCCCCCGCCACCGGCGGGAGCACCCGGAATCCCGCTACCGTCGTGCCATGGCCGATCTGGAGCGAAGGCGGAACGAGGAACTGGCCCGGATACTCCACCAACTCGGCTGGAGTCCGGAACGGCTCGCCCGTGAAGTGAGCCTCGCGCTGCCGCCGGGCCTGGCCATCAGCTCCACCGCCCCGTACAAGTGGCGCGACCGCGGCATGGTGCCACGCAGCCCGCACGACCAGGCGGTCTGCGAGGTCCTCAGCCGCACCCTCGGCATCGCGGTCACCTACGAGCAGCTCTGGGGCCGGATGGGCGGCCACCGCGGCGCCAAGATCCTCTCGCCCCGGCTGCTCACCGACCCGTGGACCGCCGACACCGCCCAGACCGCGCTGCGCGAAGCCGCCACCGACGCCGGACCGGTCCGCCTCACCGACCTGTTCCGCAACGCCGACCTCGACCAGGCCGCCGCCCGGCTCGCCTCCCCGCCGCCACCCGTCGGAGGCGGCGAGGGCGCGCTGTGCGTCGAAGCCGGACTGGTCGGCGAACTCGGCCTGTCCTACCGCAGCAAGCAGCGGCTCGAACGCTCCTGCGGCGGCGGCCTCGTCCTCGGCCCCACCCGGGCCGAACTCGCCATGCTGGCCAAACTGCTGGAACTCGGCGCGTACGACGAACGGCTGGGACGCGAGCTCTACGGCACGGCCAGCCGGCTCGCCCGGCTAGCCGGCTGGGCCGCGTACGACCTCGGCCACGACGCGGCCGCCCAACGCGCCTTCGTCGCCGCCCTGCGCGCCGCCCACGTCAGCGGAGACCCCCGGCTCGGGGTCGCCGTGCTCGGCGCGCTGGTCGTGCTCGCCACCCAGGGCCCGGGCGGACGCGGCCTGGACGCCGTCTCCGCACTCGAAACCGCCCTGGAGGCCCACGGCGCCGCGCTCGGCCCCACCGGCCGGGCCCGCCAGCTCGGCCGGCTCGCCCGCGCGTACGGCCGCCGGGACGAGCCGGAGCGGGCCGAGGCCGCCGCCGCCCGCGCCTTCGCCGAACTGGACGGCGTGCCCGGCACCGAGGAGGCCCATGCCTCCCTCGCCGGGATGGTGGGGGAAGCGTGGCTGGCGCTCGGCCGGAACCGGCTCGCGAAGGCCCTGCTCGCCGAGGCCGTGGCCGGACTCGGCCCCGGGCGGGCCCGCTCCAAGGTGCTGCTGATGGTGCGCCTCGCCGAGACCCACCGGCGGCTCGGCGACCAGCGGGAGGCGGCCCGCACGGCGGCGCTGGCGCGCTCGCTCGCGGCGGGGATGCAGTCCGAGCGGCTGGCTAAGGCGCTGCGGGACTTCGACGCGGCGGGGCGGGTGGCGGCGGCGCGGTGAGGGTGGCGGGGTGGTGGTGCGGGTGGTGGCGCGGGTGCGGGTGCGGTGGGGTGTTGGGGCGGTGGTGCGGCGGTTGGCCGCTGGTTCCGGGTGCGTGGGGCTGTCCTGGTGGGACGGTCGCCGTGGGGCTGCCGTGGTGGCGGTCCGGCTGGTCGGCGAGGCTGGTGCGGGGCGGCCGTCCCGGCGGGTATACCCGGGAGCGCGCTGAGTCGCTTGCGGTACCCTGAGCCCATGCGAACCGTGCGCCTGCTCCTTAGCCGGCCGCGCTGACCAGGACCGGCTGAGCCCTCGGGCGGTGCCGGAGTCGGCGTGGCGTCCCCTCCTGCGAGGGGCTTTTTTGTTTTCCGCCCCCGACCCCGTCCCGGGCGGGGCCCACGGGCCGGCCTCCTGCGCGGTTCGCCAACCGACATCGATGGAGCTTGAAGGACCATGAGCGAGACGACCCCTGCGTCCGGCGCGGCCGAGACCGCGACCGAGCAGTTCCGGTACAGCGCCGCGCTGGCGGCCGAGATCGAGTCCCGCTGGCAGGACATCTGGGAGAAGGAGGGCACCTTCCACGCCCCCAACCCCACCGGTGCGCTGGCCGACCCGTCGGCCGGTGACGTCGCCGCGAAGCCGCACAGCTTCATCATGGACATGTTCCCGTACCCCTCGGGCGCGGGCCTGCACGTCGGCCACCCGCTGGGCTACATCGCCACCGACGTCTTCGCCCGCTACCAGCGGATGACCGGCCACAACGTGCTGCACACGCTGGGCTACGACGCCTTCGGCCTGCCCGCCGAGCAGTACGCGGTGCAGACCGGCACCCACCCGCGGGTCTCCACCGAGGCCAACATCGCCAACATGCGCCACCAGCTGCGCCGGCTGGGCCTGGGCCACGACCCGCGCCGCTCGATCTCCACGATCGACCCGGAGTACTACCGCTGGACCCAGTGGATCTTCCTGCAGATCTTCAACTCCTGGTACGACGAGGCCGCCCGCAAGGCCCGTCCGATCACCGAGCTGGTCGCGCAGTTCGAGTCCGGCGAGCGGCAGACCCCGGACGGGCGCCCGTGGGCGTCCCTGTCCGCCGCCGAGCGCGACGAGGCGCTGAGCGAGTACCGCCTGGCGTACGCCAAGGAGGTGCCGGTCAACTGGTGCCCCGGCCTGGGCACCGTACTGGCCAACGAGGAGGTCACCGCGGACGGCCGCTCCGAGCGCGGCAACTTCCCGGTGTTCAAGTCCAACCTGCGCCAGTGGATGATGCGCATCACCGCGTACTCCGACCGGCTGATCGAGGACCTGGACCTGCTGGACTGGCCCGAGGCCATCAAGCTGCAGCAGCGCAACTGGATCGGACGCTCCGAAGGCGCCCGGGTCGACTTCGCGGTCGGTTCCGGAGAGAAGATCACCGTCTTCACCACCCGCCCCGACACCCTGTTCGGCGCCACCTACATGGTGCTGGCGCCCGAGCACGGCCTGGTCGACTCGATCGTCCCCGCCGCCTGGCCGCAGGACGTGCCCGCCGAGTGGACCGGCGGCGCCGCCACCCCCGCCGAGGCCGTCGCCGCCTACCGGGCCACCGCCGCCGCCAAGTCGGACGTCGAGCGCCAGGTCGACGCCAAGGTCAAGACCGGCGTCTTCACCGGCGCCTACGCCGTCAACCCGGTCAGCGGCGCGTCCGTCCCGGTGTTCATCGCCGACTACGTGCTGATGGGCTACGGCACCGGCGCCATCATGGCCGTCCCCGCCCACGACCACCGCGACTTCGCCTTCGCCCGCGCCTTCGCCCTGCCGATGCGCTGCGTCGTCGAGCCGACCGACGGACGCGGCGAGGACCCGACGCAGTGGGACGACGCGTTCGACACGTACGACTCCGTCATCGTCAACTCCGCCCGGGAGCAGGGCTCCGCGGGTTCCGGTGACGGGCTGACCCTGGACGGCCTGAGCGTCGTCGACGCCAAGGCCCACGTGACCGCCTGGCTGGCCGAGCGCGGCATCGGCGAGGGCACCGTCAACTACCGCCTGCGCGACTGGCTGTTCAGCCGCCAGCGGTACTGGGGCGAGCCCTTCCCGATCGTCTACGACGAGGACGGCGTCATGCACGCGCTGCCCGAGTCGATGCTGCCCGTCGAGGTCCCCGAGGTCGACGACTACTCGCCGCGCACCTACGACGCGTTCGACTCCAGCTCCTCGCCCGAGACCCCGCTGTCGCGCAACGAAGCCTGGGTCAACGTCGAGCTGGACCTGGGCGACGGGCCGAAGCAGTACCGCCGCGAGACCAACACCATGCCCAACTGGGCGGGTTCGTGCTGGTACGAGCTGCGCTACGTCGACCCGGCCAACTCCTCGGCGGTCGTCGACCCGGCCAACGAGCAGTACTGGCTGGGCCCGACGGAGACAAAGCCGGCCGGCGGCGTCGACCTGTACGTCGGCGGTGCCGAGCACGCCGTGCTGCACCTGCTGTACGCGCGCTTCTGGCACAAGGTGCTGCACGACCTGGGCCACGTCTCCTCCGTCGAGCCGTTCCACAAGCTGTTCAACCAGGGCATGATCACCGCCGACGTCTACCGCGACGAGCGCGGCTTCCCGGTGCCCGCCACCGAGGTCGAGGAGCGCGACGGCCAGTACTCCTGGCAGGGCGAGCCGGTCAAGCGCGAGGCCGGGAAGATGGGCAAGTCCCTGAAGAACGCCGTCGCGCCGGACGACATCGCCGACGAGTACGGCGCCGACACGCTGCGCCTGTACGAGATGTCGATGGGCCCGCTGGACGTCTCCCGCCCGTGGGACACCCGCGCCGTCGTCGGCTCCTACCGCTTCCTGCAGCGGCTGTGGCGCAACGTCGTCTCCGAGACCACCGGCGAACTGGTCGTCACCGAGGAGACGCCGGACGAGGCGACGCTGCGCGCCCTGCACAAGGCGATCGACGGCATCCGCGGCGACATGGCCGCGCTGCGCTTCAACACGGCCGTCGCCAAGGCCATCGAGCTGAACAACTTCCTGGTCAAGCGCGGCTCGACGCCGCGCGCCGTGGCCGAGCAGCTGGTGCTGATGGTCGCGCCGCTGGCCCCGCACATCGCCGAGGAGCTGTGGCGCCGGCTGGGCCACGGCGAGTCGCTGGCGCACACCGACTACCCGGTCGCCGACCCGGCGTACGTGGTCGACGAGTCGGTGACCTGCGTCGTGCAGATCAAGGGCAAGGTCAAGGCCCGGCTGGAGGTCGCGCCGAGCATCTCGGACGCCGAGCTGGAGGCCCTGGCGCTGGCGGACCCGGCGGTGGTCACGGCGATCGGCGGCGCGGAGGTGCGCAAGGTCATCGCGCGTGCTCCGAAGCTGGTGAACATCGTCACCGGCTGATTCCGGGGCCGGGGCTGACCGGGCGGGCGTCCTTCGGGGCGCCCGCCCGGTGCCATGTGAGGGGGAGGGGGACGGGCTCGGGGCCGTGTCGAGGCGGAGGGGACGGGCTCGGGGTCCTGTCGAGGGGGACGGGGACGGGCTCGGGGCCCTGTCGAGGGGGACGGGGACGGGCTCGGGGCCCTGTCGAGGGGGACGGGGACGGGCTCGGGCCCTCGGGGAGATCCCGGATCTGTCCCTGATCTCGGGCCGCGGGGCCCGCTCGGGCCGCCCCGGGGAGGGCTCCGGCGCTACCGTGGAACCCTCGGCGATGAGGCCCGCGTTGGGCCCGGTGGGGGCCGAAACGGTGGCGGAAGGTGGCGCACGATGGACGTGTTCGGCGTGATGATCGGCCTGGTCCTGCTCTTCGGGATCGCGGGGGTCGTCCTGGCGGTGGTCGGCACGGTCAAGGCGGCCAAGGCCGTCGGCGCGAAGATCGAGAAGCACGAGGCGAACGCCCGGCGCGCCGTGGAGACCGCCACCCTCAAGGCGAAGACGTACACCAGGATCGGCCCGCCCGCGCAGATCGCCACCGTCCGGCTCGGCCTGCGGACCTCGCTCGACGGCACCCGGCAGGTGCTCGAAGGCGGACTCGGGCAGGACGGCCAGCTTGCCGAGGCGCTCGCCCTGCTCACCCGGCTCGACGCCCACGCGGCGGAGCTCGACGGCGAGCTGCGGATGCTCGAACGCGAGCCGGACACCGCGCGGATCGCCGCCAAGCTGCCGGAGCTGCGCGAGCGGGCGGAACGGATCACGCACGCGGCGGAGACCATGCGCTGGGCGGCGCAGGACCGGATGCACCGGTTCGCCGAGGACGAGCTGAGCCGGCTCAGCCAGGAATGCGAGAGCGAGGCGGGGGCGCTGCGGCACTGGGACGGGGCCGGTCCTGCTCCCGCCGGTTCTGCTTCCGCCGACTCTGGTCGCGCCGACTCTGGTCGCGCCGGTGCAGGGTCCGGCTCGAGTGCCGGTGGCTCGGCGGGGGCGGCCGCGGGTACGGCCGCAGGTACAGCTCGGGCCGGGCTGACGGACGGGAAGGGGCGTGCGAGCGCGGAGGAGCTGTTGGGGCTCGCCGATCCGCTGGCCAAGCTGGCGCAGCGGCTGCGAAAGCCTTCGGCGGGGCCCTCGGCGGGCTGACTTCCCCGGCGCTCACCGGGCTCGGCTCTCTGAGCAGTTCGTGGGTTGGCTCGTGGGCGGGTCGCGGGCACCTTGCGGGCGGTTCGCGGGCACCTCGCGTCCGCGGCGCGGTGGTCCGCCGACGGCCGCTGTTCCCGCGCACGAACGGGGAGTAACCTCCGCCTCATGCCCTCCGACCTCGCGCTTGTCACCGATTCCACGGCCTATCTGCCGCAGGAGGCCCTCGACCGGCACGGGATCACGGTGGTCCCGCTGAGCGTCGCGGTCGGTGACTCGGTCCTGAGCGAGGGCGTCGAGATCTCCCCGAAAGACGTCGCCGAGGCGCTGCACGGCAAGCAGCGGGTGACCACCTCACGGCCGAACCCGGAGACCTTCGCCGCCGCGTACCGGGCGGCCGCCGAAGCCGGGGCGAAGGGGATCGTCTCGGTGCACATCTCGGGAGAGCTGTCCGGCACCGTCGAGGCCGCCCGGCTGGCGGCCGCCGAGGCGCCCGTCCCGGTGCGCGTGGTGGACAGCCGGCTGGTCGGGATGGCGCTCGGGTACGGGGTGCTGGCGGCGGCCGAGGCGATCGCGGCCGGGCAGAGCCTGGCCGGGGCGGCCGAGGCGGCGGGCCGGCGGGCGGCGGAGACCAACGGCTTCTTCTACGTCGACACCCTGGAGCACCTGCGCAGGGGCGGGCGGATCGGGGCGGCGCGGGCGCTGCTCGGGTCGGCGCTGGCGGTCAAGCCGCTGCTGCACCTGGACGGGGGGCGGATCGAGCCGCTGGAGAAGGTGCGGACGGCGTCGCGGGCGATCGCGCGGCTGGAGGAGATCGCGGTCGAGCGGTCGGGGGAGCGGGAAGTCGACATCACCGTGCACCACCTCGCCGCCGAGGACCGGGCCGAGCCGCTCGCGGAGCGGCTGCGGGCGCGGGTGCCGGGGCTGCGGGAGCTGTACGTCGGCGAGGTGGGGGCGGTGATCGGCGCGCATGTCGGGCCGGGGCTGCTCGCGGTGGTGGTCGCTCCGCGCTGACGGGGCGGGCTGGTTTCGGGCGGTTCGGGAACGGCGGGCCGAGCGCCGTGCCGGTCAACTTGTGATGGCCTTGATCGCTCGTGTGAGTGACAATTTTTGTCCACAACCCCCGGGTTATCCACAGGCTTTCGGTAATTTCGGCGCGCTCGTCGGGGGACTCCTACCGTCCTCGGCATGACGACGATGGGCCCGGGCGCGGCGAAGCGCCAAGCGATCAACGAGACGGTGCGGCTGCGGATGGCGGCGCTGCTGCCGACGGCCGACGAGCCGGTGGGCGGCCGGGGCACGGGGGAAGGCGGGGGAGGTTCCCCGGGGGCGGCTACGGCTGCGGGTGCCGCTGCGGGCGCGGTCTCGTCCGCGACGGGGGAGCTGCCGGCGACCGGGCCGCCGACGGGCGCGGCGCCGTTGCCACCGGGTGCGGGTGCGGGTGCGGGTGCGGGTGCGGGTGCGGGTGCGGGTACGGGTCTGGGCGCCGCCGCGGAGCCACCGGGCGCTGCTGTGGAGCCACCGGGCGCCGGGGCGCGTCCGCGGTTCGGTTCGTTCGCTCCGGCGGTGGTGCTTGACCGGCGCGCGGTGGCCGGGCTGGTCATCCTGCTGCTGTTCGCGGTCGGCTATGCCGTCCAGCACTTCTGGCTGGCCAGACCGGAGACGGTCGCCGTTCCCGCGCTGGCGGCTGCCTCGGCGCTGCCGGGGCCGGACGCGTCGGCCCCCGCCGATGCGACGTCAGGGGTCGGTGCGGTCGGTGCGGTCGGTGCCGTCGAGGCCGGTCCCGCCGTCTCGGGCGGCGCCGTGCCCGGCGCTGGTGCTGGGGTCGGCGTCGGTGCGGCCGTCGTGATCGACGTCGGTGGGCGGGTCCACATCCCCGGCCTGCACACCCTGCCCGGCGGCTCGCGGGTGGCCGACGCCCTGCGGGCCGCGGGCGGAGTGCTACCGGAGACGGACACCAAGAACCTCAACCTGGCCCGCGTCCTGACGGACGGTGAGCAGCTGCTGGTCGGCGAGCAGGCCCCTGCCCCCGCCCCGGCCCCGGCCGCCGGAACCGGCAGCGGACCCCCGGGCCCCGCCGTACCCCGGCCACCCGTCAGCCTCAACCGCGCCACCCTCGAACAGCTCGACACCCTCCCCGGCGTCGGCCCGACCCTCGCCCAGCGCATCCTCGCCTACCGCACCTCGCACGGCTCCTTCCGCTCCCTCGACCAGCTCCGGCAGGTCAGCGGCATCGGCACCCGTACGTACGCGGAACTCCGTCCGCTGCTCACCCTCTGACGCTTCCCCCATCCGTCCCCCTCGCTGCGAAGGGAGGTACCGCCGTGTCCGCAGCCACCGCATCGAACCCGCCTGCCCGCTCTTCGGACACCGACTTCCGGCTTCTGCTGCCCGCCGTCTCGGCCTGGGTGGTCACGGCGGCGCTCCTGCGCCTGGAGTCGGGATACGAGGCCTCCGTCTTCGCGATGGCGGGCGTCGCCGCGCTCGCGGCCGTTCTGCTGCTCATCCGGCCGGGCGTCCTGCGTCGGCGCGGGGCCGCGGTGACGCTGGCCGCCGCCCTGCTCACCGGAGCGGCGGCCGCGATCGCCACCCCGCTGCACACGGCCGACCTGCACCGGGGCCCGCTGCCCGAACTCGCCCGCGCGGCCGAGCACGCCGCGCCACGGTCGCCGGCCGCGCCCGCCCCCGCCCCGGCGGTGGAGGTTGAGCTGACCGTCACGGGAGACCCCAAGGTCCACACCTCCCGGGGCGGCACCACCGGCGGGCAGGCGCTCCTCACCGTGGACGCGATGGCCGACCGCGTCGTCCTGCTCCCGGACAGGCGGACCACCCGGACGCGCACACCCGTGACCGTCATGGTCCGAGGGGCAGACAGCGAGACCTGGCAGCGGCTGCTCCCGTCCGAGCGGCTGGCCGTGGAGGCCGAGGTGCAGCCGGCGGGGGAGGGCCATGACACCGAGTCCGCGGCGCTGCTGCTCGTCCACGGCCCGCCCCGGCAGCTGGCACCGCCGAGCCTGCCGCAGCGAATCGCCGGCCGGCTGCGCGAGGGCCTGCGCGCGGCCACCGAGGGGCTCCCGCCGGACGCGCGCGGGCTGCTCCCGGGCCTGGTGGTGGGCGACACCTCGCGCCTGCCCGACGACCTCGAAGACGCCTTCCGGGCCACCGACCTGGTCCACCTGGTGGCGGTCAGCGGGGCCAACCTGGCGATCGTCCTCGGCGCACTGCTCGGCGCGCCCGGCCAGGCCGGCACTGCGGAACGGCGCGGGCTGGCCGCGGTGCTGGGGCTGTCGCTGCGCACCGCCGCCCTGCTCGGCACGGGGCTGACGCTGGCCTTCGTGACCGTCTGCCGCCCCGAGCCCAGTGTGCTACGGGCGGCCGGGACGGGGCTGATCGGCATGCTGGCCCTGGCCACCGGCCGCCCCCGCCGGGCCGTGCCCGCGCTCGCCGGAGCCGTTCTGGTGCTGGTCCTGCTGGACCCGTTCCTGTCGCGCTCGTTCGGCTTCCTGCTCTCGGTGCTCGCCACGGCCGGGCTGCTCGTCCTCGGGCCGCACTGGGCCGAGGCCCTGCGGGCCCGGCGCTGGCCGCACCACCTGGCCGGCGCCTTCGCGGCGACGGCGGCCGCGCAGGCACTGTGCGCGCCGGTGACGGTGGTGCTGTCCGGGCACATCAGCCTGGTCGGCATCCCGTGCAACCTGCTGGCCGAGCTGGCGGTGGCCCCGGCGACGCTGCTCGGCTTCGGAGTGCTCGTCCTGCAGCCGCTCTTTCCGGCCCTGGCAGGCCTGCTCGCGATGCCGGCCGGGGTGCCGGCCGGCTGGCTCGCCCTGGTCGCGCGACGCGGCGCCGAGCTGCCGGGCGGCCAACTGTCCTGGCCGGGAGGTTGGTTCGGGACGGCGACGGTCGCATTGGCGGTCCTGGCGGTCTGCTGGGCGGCGCCGCTCCTGCTGCCCCGCCGGGCGGAGCCCGACATCCGGGCGCCCGTCCGCCCCCGCCCCGGGCGCCGCAGAGTGCGGGTACTGGTGACGAGCGCGTTGCTGGTGGTCCTGCTGGCCGTACTGCTGCGCCCGCCGCAACTCACCCGGATCGCCACCGGCTGGCCACCGCCGGGGTGGCGCCTGGCGATGTGCGACGTCGGCCAGGGAGACATGTTGGCCCTCGCGGCCGGTGCGCCGGACAGCGCCGTGGTGATCGATGCCGGGCCGGATCCGGACGCCGCCGACAGATGCCTGCGCGACCTCGGCATCACGACGGTGCCGCTCGTGCTGCTGACACACTTCCACGCTGACCATGTCGAGGGCGTGCCAGGGGTGTTGCGGGGGCGCAAGGTCGGCGCGGTCGAGGGCACGACGCTGGACGAGCCGCCGGGCGAGGCGGCCCGGGTGAGGGGCTGGGCCGCCGGGGCCGGAGTTCCGATGCTGAGGGCCGGCCGCGGCGAACGGCGGTCGATCGGAGCGGAGTTGGCCTGGGACGTGGTGTGGCCCGTTCCGGGGGCGGACATCGAGGCGCCCGGGGCGAACAACGCGAGCGTCGCACTGATGGTGACACTGACAGGAGGACTACGGATGGCACTGCTTGGAGATCTCGAACCACCGGCCCAGTCGGCCCTGTTGGGCCGCCTGGGGAGGGTCGACGTCCTGAAGGTCGCGCACCACGGTTCGGCCCACCAGGACTGGGACCTCGCCGGCGCCCTGCGGCCCCGACTGGCCCTCATCTCCTGCGGCGAGGGCAACGCCTACGGACACCCTTCCCCGAAGACGGTCGACCGGCTGCGCGCGCTCGGCGCGACCGTGCTGCGGACCGACCGGGCGGGCGACATCGCGGTGACCGGCGACTCTCCGGCCACTCTCGGCGTGTCCGTCCACCCGCAGCCCACCCACGCGGCCCACAAGCCGCGTGCCCGCGGCGCGAGCAACTCGGTGGTCCCCACCCGCCCCGGGCAGACCCCGGGCACACCGCGGGCCCCGCCCGCGTGACCCCCGCTTTCCTCCTCCTCCCAACCACGAAGTGGGGAAGGGAAAGGGGTTGGGGGTTGGGTTGGGGGAGGAGTGGAGGGGCGGGGCGGGGCCAGAAGAAACGTTTCGGCGCGCTCCGGGCCAAGCCCGGAGCGCGCCGAAAATAGCAGGAACAAAATTGGCCCTAACTGGCCCGCCCCACAGCACTTCGCAGAGCCGGGAGCAGGGTTCCCCGGCAAGACTCGATCCGTCAGGCCTGACGGCACGATCCGCCCGTCAGACCCGTCAGACCCGTCAGACCCGTCAGACCCGTCAGACCCGGCCGACGAGGCCCGGCCCTCAGGCCTGCTCGCGCCAGCCCTCGTGCTCAGCGGCCAGGGCGTCGAGCGCGTGCAGCAGGGCGGGGGTCCAGCCGGTGTCCGGGGCTTCGACCACGATGAGCCACTGGGCGTCTTCGGCGTCGTCCTCGCCGGCGAGCGCGTCGCGTACGATCTCGAGCTCGCCGAGGTCGGGTTGGGTGGCGCTGAGCTCCTCGGCGGCTTCTTCGGCGGTGTCGCGGTCGGGCAGGACGAGCAGCTGCCGGGCGTGCGGGTCGTCGAGGTCCGCGAGGTCGGTGGTGTGGTTCTCGGTCACCCGGCCATTGTCCAGGCTGCCCGGCTCGGCCGATCGGGCGGGAGTGTCCGCGGCCCGTGGGATGCTGGTAGACGATGGCCAGGAAGAGTGCACCCGACGACCTGCTCGCCCCGCTGACCCTCGCGGTCGGCCAGGAGGAGCTGCTGCTGGACCGCGCGGTCGCCCAGGTGGTGGCGGCGGCGAAGGCTGCGGACCCGGACACCGACGTACGGGATCTGCCGCCCGGCGGGCTGCAGCCCGGCAGCCTGGCCGAGCTGACCACGCCGTCGCTGTTCGCCGAGCGCAAGGTCATCGTGGTCCGCGCCGCCCAGGACCTCTCCGCCGACTCGGTGAAGGAGGTCAAGGCGTACATCGAGGCCCCGGCCGAAGAAGTGATCATGGTGCTGGTGCACGCCGGCGGTGCGAAGGGCAAGGGCCTGCTGGACGCCGGGCGCAAGGCGGGCGGCCGCGAGGTGGCCTGCGCCAAGCTGACCAAGGCGAGCGAGCGGCTGGCCTTCGTCAAGGGCGAGTTCCGCACGCTGGGCCGCTCGGCGACCCCGGAGGCCTGCCAGACGCTGCTGGACGCGCTCGGCAGCGACCTGCGCGAGCTCGCGGCCGCGTGCAACCAGCTGACCTCGGACGTCGAGGGCACGATCGACGAGACGGTGGTGGCCCGCTACTACAGCGGCCGGGCCGAGGCGACCGGCTTCGAGGTGGCCGACCTGGCGGTCACCGGCCGGGCGGCCGAGGCGCTGGAGCGGCTGCGCTGGGCCCTGGCCGTCGGCCAGCCGCCGACCGGTATCACCTACGCGCTGGCCTCCGGCGTGCGCAGCATCGGGCGGCTGGCGACCACCGGGCGGAACATGCGCCCGGCCGACCTGGCCCGCGAGCTGGGCATGCCGCCGTGGAAGGTCGACCGGGTCCGCCAGCAGATGCGCGGCTGGACGGGCGACGGGGTGGCCACCGCGCTGACCGCGATCGCCCAGGCCGACGCCGCCGTCAAGGGCGGGTCGGACGACCCGGCCTTCGCCCTGGAGCGCGCGGTGGTCGCCGTCGCCCGGGCCGCGCGGGCCGGCTCCCGCCCCGCCTACTGACGCCCCGCCTACTGACGCCCACCGACGCGGCGGGGCCATTCGACGCGGCGGGCCCGGCGGTGCCCGGCGGTGCTCGGCGGGGCTCGGCGCGGGCCGACGCGAACAGCGGGCCGGGCCGGAGGGCTACTTCTTCATGGCCCGGACGGCGTCCTGGCCGTCGGACTGCAGGGCGCTGCGCAGGTCGTCCTTGGACGGCGGCTTGGCCTTCCCCTCGGTGTAGCTGGCGCTGTAGTTGATGTAGTACGTCATCCCGCCGTCGCGGATGTCCAGCTCCGCGTAGACGCTGTGGTACTTGTCCGAGGCGTCGTCCTTGTACAGGAAGTACGCTTCCTCGCCGATCCCGGGGACGTCGGTGACCTGGTAGCCGCGGGCCCGGTACAGCTCCTTGTTGGCCGCCAGCTCGGGCGCGGGGTTGACGGCCTTGTGCAGGTCGGCGCGCAGGTAGACCGAGGCGTACTCGCTGTCGCTGTTGCCGCCGGTCCGCTTGAGGCTCATCGAGCAGTTCATGCTGTCCAGGGCCGGGTGCCGGTCGGTGTGGTGGGTCGGTGCCGAGGTGTCCGAGACGGAGTACGTCTGCAGCAGCTTGGTGGGCTTCGCGGTGGTGCAGAAGTCGTCCGAGAGGTGGTAGCTGCCGAGGCTGCGCGGCGAGGAGTCGCTGCTGACCATGCCGGGGACGGCCACCACGGCGGCGGTCCAGCCGGCCGAGGCGAGTATGGCGCCGACGAAGGCCCAGACGGCGTTGCGCCGCAGGTTCCCTCCGGAGCGGGGCGGCGTCCCCGCGCCCGGAGCGGTCGGCATCCCGGGCGACGTGGGCAAGCCCGGCGGCGGACCGAAGCCCGCGGGCCCCGGCGCACTGGGTGCGGGCTGCGCGCCCGGTACCGGGTGCATTCCCGGCGGCGGCTGCTGCGGGAAGCCGTATCCCGGCCCGTTCGGCGCCGACGGTGGCGGTGGCGTCGTCATGAAGTTCCCCCCTGGGCCTGGCGTCGGGGCGCTCCCCCGCACCTCGATCGCACCTGACCGACCATAGCGGCCGGACCGTGGAACGCGACAGGCGCCGCAGTGGCCTCCGGGGAGGAGGCCGACTGCGGCGCCTGCCGTACTGCTTCGTGCACCGCACCCGCGTGGCGAACGCAGGCCGCGTGCGGTGCGAGTCTCGTGCGTCTCAGGGTCCGGGTAGAGGGCCGGATCGTCCTGGGACGATCGGGGGTCGGAACCCCCGGGGGCGTCAGGCCTGGACGGCCGTGTTGACGCGCTTGGTGATGGCCGACTTCTTGTTGGCGGCCTGGTTGGCGTGGATGACGCCCTTGCTCACGGCCTTGTCGAGCGCCTTGGAGGCGGCGCGGGCCAGCACGGCGGCCTTCTCGGTCTCGCCGGCGGCAGCGGCCTCACGGGCCTTGCGCAGAGCGGTCTTCAGCGAGGACTTGACGGCCTTGTTGCGCAGGCGCGCCTTCTCGTTGGTCTTGTTGCGCTTGATCTGGGACTTGATGTTCGCCACGAAGGAGCCTCAGTCTGTCTAAAGGTTCTGAACGGGATCACACCGGGCGGCCGTCGGTCCAGCTGAGAGGGCATGCCGAGGCCAGGTGCAGCTGACCACGCTACCAGGGGCCCGCCGCCCGCCCCAAACCGGCCGCCTCAGTGACCGGGTCACACGGGCTCGGGGGCGGCGGGAGCGCCACCCACGGGGGCGGTCGGCGCGGTCGGAGCAGACCTGCCGGACGCCGCTACGGGCCCGCCAGGCGTCGGCACGAACCCGCCAGGCACCGGAGCAGCCCCGGCGGGCACCGGTACGGGCACCGCTTCCGCGGCCGGAGCGCCGCCCTGGGCGGGGAGCGGAGCGCCGGCGCCCCGGGTGTCGGTCGGGCCGCCGGTGTGCCGCCGGAGCCAGGTGAGGAACCGCCGGCCGAGCTTCTGGAACGGCACCTCGACCAGCCGGTACATCAGGTAGCTGACCGCGAGCGTGATGGCGAGGAAGGTCAGGGTGAAGACGATCGCGAACTTGGTCGACTTCGGCGCCGGCGCCCCCTGGAACAGCCACGGCATGCCGTAGAGCCAGTCCATGCCGTCGATGACCAGCCAGTGCAGCAGGTACACCGAGTAGCTGACGGTGCCCAGCCAGGTGAGCGCCTTCGGGAAGCGCCGCTTCTTCAGCGCCATCCCCAGGATCAGCATGATCCAGGCTCCGGCGTAGGCGAAGGACCACGCCATCCAGCTGGTGGTCCAGGTCCGCCACAGGGCGTCCCCGTGGTTGTACATGCGCCCGCCGAGGACCCCGGCGAGGACGACGAAGCCGCAGTAGGCGATGGCCTGGATGCGGTCGATCTGGCCGTGCTCCGCGCGGTAGATGACGGTTCCGGCGAACATGGTCGCGAAGATCATCATCGTTTCGAACAGCGCGGACCGGCTGCTGCCGAACGCCAGCAGGACGCCGAGCGCGCCGAGCAGCAGGGCTCCGGTGCGGGTGAGCTGGGAGTTGCCGCTGATCGCACAGAGCAGGCCCATGGCCGCGACGAGTCCGGTGGCCAGGACCAGGTTCTCGGTCGACAGTCCCTGCTTGGCGAGGTTCGCCGGGGCGATCACCCCGCCGAGCAGGACCGCGCAGGTGGCGAAGCCCACGGCGATCGGTCCGCTCTGCCGGTGCTTGCGGAGCACGAACAGGGCGGACACGAAGTAGTAGAACACCATCTCGTAGGTGAGGCTCCACATGATGCCGATGGCGTTGGGCACGCCCAGCAGGTCCTGGAGCAGCATGCTGTTGGCCCCGAGCGAGAGCAGCGGGCGATCGAAGACGGATCGGTCGATCAGCATGTTGTGCCCGGCCGGGAGGATCACCAGCGCCGCGACGAACCCGGCGATGAGTGCCGGGTAGATCCGGAACGCCCGGCCGACCCAGAACGCCTGCATGTCGCCTCGGCGTTCCAGGGAGGCGGGCACGATGTAGCCGCTGACCAGGAAGAACAGCATGACCCCGAACAGGCCGAGGTCGAAGTGGTGGGTCAGCGCCGTGCCGTGCGGGATGAAGAACCGCAGCCCGAAGTGGTGCATGGCCACGGCGAGGGCGGCGAGGCCGCGCAGCGCGTCCAGCCAGCCGAGCCTCGCTGGGGCCGCTGCGGCCTTGTCGTGCGGTCTGTTCCGCGCTCCGCGGCGCACGCGGCTGAGTTCGATCCGTCTCACGGCTGGGCAGATTAGCTTACCGATCGCCTGGCGGAACATATCCGCAGGCGAACCAGGTCGAGCCGACCGGGCCGGGAGGCCCCGTCCCCGACCTCAGGAGAACCTGACGGACCTCAGGAGACCTCACGGACCTCAGGACCTCACGAGTCGGGCCGGCCAGGCGTCGAGCAGGGGCTCGCCGTAGTGCTCGACCTCCGGGAACGGGCGGTAGAAGTGGTGCAGCAGGGCGCGCCAGCGCTGGTACTCGGGGGAGGTGCGGAAGCCCTCGGTGTGGTCGGCGAGGGTCTCCCATTCGACCTGGAGGAGGAAGCGCGAGCCGCGGCCCTCGTCGAGGCAGCGGCGTAGTTGCAGGGAGCGGAAGCCGCGCTGGACGGCGATCAGCGGGCGGGCCTCGGCGAAGGCGGCGAGGAATTCTTCCTCCCGGCCGGGCAGGACGTCGAGCAGGGCGCTTTCGAGGATCACGGGAGGCCATCCTGCCGCCCGGGGACGGGTGGCGGAAGGGTCGGGCGGTGCCCGAACGGCAGCACGGCCCGCGCTCGTGGGAGGATGGGAGGAACTATTTCGATCGGACGAGACTGTCCGGTCCCCGGGAAACCGGTCAGCGATGACCCGGACACCCCCGGCCCCGGACCAACGGAGAATCGGACCAAGGTGCCCGCGACCCCCAGCAATGTGCCAGAGCCCAGCCGTACCGACCCGGCGCTGATCCGCAACTTCTGCATCATCGCCCACATCGACCACGGCAAGTCGACGCTCGCAGACCGGATGCTGCAGATCACCGGTGTCGTCGACCCCCGGCAGATGCGTGCCCAGTACCTCGACCGCATGGACATCGAGCGTGAGCGCGGCATCACCATCAAGTCGCAGGCGGTCCGCCTCCCGTGGGCGCCGACGACCGGGCCGAACGCCGGGGCGACGCACATCCTCAACATGATCGACACCCCCGGCCACGTGGACTTCACGTACGAGGTGTCCCGTTCCCTCGCCGCGTGCGAGGGCACGATCCTGGTGGTCGACGCGGCCCAGGGCATCGAGGCGCAGACCCTCGCCAACCTGTACCTGGCGCTGGAGAACGACCTCACGATCGTCCCGGTGCTCAACAAGATCGACCTGCCGGCCGCCCAGCCGGAGAAGTACGCGGCGGAGATCGCGCACATCATCGGCTGCGACCCCTCGGACGTGCTGCAGGTCAGCGCCAAGACCGGTCTCGGCGTCGAAGGCCTGCTGGACCACATCGTCGACACCATCCCGGCCCCGGTCGGCGTCAAGGACGCCCCGGCCCGCGCGATGATCTTCGACTCGGTCTACGACTCCTACCGCGGCGTGGTCACCTACGTCCGGGTGGTCGACGGCCAGCTCACCAAGCGTGAGCGGATCGCGATGATGTCCACCGGCGCGACGCACGAGCTGCTGGAGATCGGCGTCATCTCGCCCGAGCCGAAGGTCGCCGACGGCCTCGGCGTCGGCGAGGTGGGCTACATCATCACCGGTGTGAAGGACGTCCGGCAGTCCAAGGTCGGTGACACCATCACCTCGATGCACAAGGGCGCGACCGAGGCGCTGGGCGGCTACAAGGACCCGCGCCCGATGGTGTTCTCCGGCCTCTACCCGCTGGACGGCTCGGACTACCCGCTGCTGCGCGACGCCCTGGACAAGCTGCGGCTCAACGACGCCGCGCTGGTCTACGAGCCGGAGACCTCGGTCGCGCTCGGCTTCGGCTACCGCTGCGGCTTCCTCGGCCTGCTGCACCTGGAGATCATCCGGGAGCGCCTGGAGCGCGAGTTCAACCTCGACCTGATCTCCACCGCCCCCAACGTGATCTACCGGGTGATCATGGAGGACGGCACCGAGCACACCGTCACCAACCCGAGCGAGTTCCCGACCGGCAAGCTCGCCGAGGTCTACGAGCCGATCGTGCGCGGCACCATCCTGGCGCCGAACGAGTTCGTCGGCGCGATCATGGAGCTCTGCCAGGCCCGCCGCGGCAACCTCCAGGGCATGGACTACCTCTCCGAGGACCGCGTCGAGCTGCGCTACACCCTGCCGCTCGCCGAGATCGTCTTCGACTTCTTCGACCAGCTGAAGTCCAAGACCCGCGGCTACGGCTCCTTCGACTACGAGCCGATCGGCGAGCAGAGCGCCCAGCTGGTGAAGGTCGACATCCTGCTGCACGGCGACGCGGTGGACGCCTTCTCCGCGATCGTCCACAAGGACAAGGCCTACGGCTACGGCGTGATGATGGCGGGCAAGCTGCAGAAGCTGATCCCCCGCCAGCAGTTCGAGGTGCCGATCCAGGCCGCGATCGGCTCCCGGGTGATCGCCCGTGAGACGGTCCGCGCGATCCGCAAGGACGTCCTCGCCAAGTGCTACGGCGGTGACATCTCGCGTAAGCGCAAGCTGCTGGAGAAGCAGAAGGAAGGCAAGAAGCGGATGAAGATGGTCGGCCGCGTGGAGGTCCCGCAGGAGGCCTTCATCGCCGCGCTGTCCACCGACGCCGAGGCGCCGAAGGACAAGAAGTAACCGAGGCGAGCCGAAGGGCCCGGGCATCCCGCCCGGGCCCTTTTGCGTTCCCGGAGGCCGTCCAGGCCGTCCAGGCTGTCGAGGCTGTCGAGGCCGTCGAGGCCGTCGAGGCCGTCAAGGCCGCTTCGGCGGCTACCCGGGCGGCTACTTCAGCGCGCTGAAGACGGCGGAGACGATCCCGGCCTTGGCCAGCCGCCCCGCGGTGCCGGTGAACACGGTGGGCTTCATCGAGTCGTCCGCGTGGACCAGTTGGAGCAGCCCGTCCCGCCGGCCGAGGCTGACGCACTGCACGAGGTACCGGAACGAGAACGGCTTCTCCGTGCGCCCGCCGAGCAGCTTGCCGACGTACTGGCCCTGCGGCAGGGCGGTGGCGCAGCCCATCCGCAGGGTGCCGACGCCGGGGACGGTGACGGCGGCGGCGTCGCCGACCACGTGGACGTCGGGGTGCGAGACGGACCGCAGGTGGTCGTCCACCAGGGCCCGGCCGCGCTCGTCCACGGCCAGCCCGGCCTCGGCGGCCAGCGGGTGCGGCTCCAGCGAGGCGGCCCAGAGGGTGAGGTCGGCGTCGATCGGGCCGGCGGTGGTGCGCAGCCCGTCCGGGGTGACCTCGGTGACGGTGGCGTCCTCGTGGACGGCGACGCCGAGCCGGTCGAGGACGCGCCGGACGTGGGCGCGGCCCTTGGGCGAGTAGATGCCGCCGACCCGGCCGGCCGCGATGATCCGCACCCGCCAGTCGGGGTGGGCTTCGGCGAGTTCGGTGGCCAGTTCGATGCCGGTGGTGCCGCCGCCGACCACGGCAAGGGTGCCGGGCCGGGCGGCCTCGCGGATCAGGCGCCGGACCTCGGCGGCGCGCTCGACGGGGTGGGCGTTTTCGACGGCGCCGGGGACGCCGTGCCAGGCGGTGCGGCTGCCGAGGGCGTAGACCAGGGTGTCGTAGGCGAGGGTGGTGCCGTCGTCCAGCAGGACCTTGTGTCCGGTGAGGTCGAGTTCGACGGCGCGGGCCCGGTGGTGCCGGATCGTGCGGCCGCGGGCCAGGTCGGTGATGGCCGGCCAGTCGCGGCCGCGGCCGGCCGCCGCTTCGTGCTGGCGGATGCGGTGCAGGAGTCGCTCCTCGGGGGCGACCAGGGTGACGGTGTGGTGCCGTCCGGCGCCCTTGGCCGCGGTGAGTCCGGCGTATCCGGCGCCCAGGACGACGATCCGCTTCCCGGGGATGGTGGTGCTGCTGCTCATCTCGTCCGCCTCCATTCGGTGCGCCCTCGTGGAGCGCTGCTCGGGAAGGGGACGACGCGGCCGGTCGGGATGTGACCGTGACCCGCGTCACATCGCCGCGGGTCTGGGGCGAGCCCGGGGTGGGGCTCGGGGCGGGGGTGTCGTGGGGTCGGTCAGGGGGCGGTGACCGGGCTGATCCGGCCGAGCTTCTCGGGGTTGACGACGACGTGCGCCTCGGTGATCCGCCCGTCGGCGACGGTGAAGGCGAGCACGCCGCCGACGGTGCCGGTGGCCCGGTCGTACCAGACCAGCCCGGGTTCGCCGTTGACCATCGCGTGTGCGGTCCCGATGTCGGGGGTGAACCACTTGGCGATCAGGCCGGTCACCAGGCGGGACACCCGGTCGGCGCCGCGGACGGGGCGGGCTGCGGCGCGGACGATGCCGCCGCCGTCGGCGTGCCAGACCACGTCCGGGTCGAGGACCTCCATCAGGGCGAGGATGTCCCCGCGGGTGGTGGCGGCGACGAAGGCCTCGACGGCCTGGCGGTGCTCGGCCGGGGCGGCGCCGCCGGGGCGCCGGGCGCTGTCCTTGACCCGGCGGCGGGCCCGGGAGGCGAGTTGGCGGGCGGCGTCGGGGGAGCGGTCCAGGGAGGCGCCGATCTCCTCGAAGCCGACCGCGAAGACGTCGTGCAGGACGAAGGCGGCCCGTTCGGCCGGGGTGAGCTGTTCCAGGACGGCGAGCAGGGCGAGCGAGACGGACTCGCCGCGCTCGGCGAGTTCGTCGGGGGAGTCGGGGCCGTCGGCGTAGGAGACGGCCGGCTCGGGCAGCCACTCGCCGTAGTAGGCCTCGCGGCGGGCCCGGGCGGAGCCCAGCTGGTCGTAGCAGAGCCGGGTGACGACGGTGGTCAGGAACGCGCGCGGATCGGCGACGGTGGCGCGGTCGGCGGCCTGCCAACGCAGCCAGGCGTCCTGCAGGACGTCCTCGGCGTCGGTGAAGGAGCCGAGCAGCCGGTAGGCGACGGAGCCGAGGTAGCGGCGGTTCGCCTCGAAGGCGTCCGGGGCGGCCGGGAGCTGGTCGTCGATCACGCGCCCAAGGTAGCGCCCGGCGGCACCCATGGCGACGACCGGGTGCGCGACGGGCGGGGACGCGAAGAGCGGGACGCAAAGGTGGTCACCCGCGAAGAGCATGCACACGAGGGCACGCACACGAGGGCACGCACACGAGGGCATGCACGCGAAGGGCATGCACGCGAAGGGCCGGGGCGGAAGGTCCCGCCCCGGCCCGTCATGTGGCGCTGCGTCAGTCGACCTCGGCCACGGCCTCCGCGAACTGCGCCTGGTAGAGCCGGGCGTAGGCGCCGTCGGCGGCGATCAGTTCGTCGTGCGAGCCCTGTTCCACGATCGAGCCGTTCTCCATCACCAGGATCACGTCGGCGTCCCGGATGGTGGAGAGCCGGTGGGCGATGACGAAGCTGGTGCGGCCGGTGCGCAGCCGGGCCATGGCCCGCTGGATGAGTACCTCGGTGCGGGTGTCGACGGAGCTGGTGGCCTCGTCGAGGACCAGGATGGACGGCTGGGCGAGGAAGGCCCGGGCGATGGTGATCAGCTGCTTCTCGCCGGTGCTGACGTTGGTGCCCTCGTCGTCGATGACGGTGTCGTAGCCGTCCGGCAGGGTGCGGACGAAGCGGTCGACGTGGGCGGCCTTGGCGGCCTCGACGACCTGTTCGTGGGTGGCGCCCCGGGCGCCGTAGGCGATGTTGTCGGCGATGGTGCCGCCGAACAGCCAGGTGTCCTGGAGGACCATGCCGATGCCGGAGCGCAGGTCCTCGCGGGACATCGCGGAGATGTCGACCCCGTCGAGGGTGATCCGTCCGGAGCTGACCTCGTAGAAGCGCATCAGCAGGTTGACGAGGGTGGTCTTGCCGGCGCCGGTGGGGCCGACGATGGCGACCGTGTGGCCGGGTTCGACCTTGAGCGAGAGGTCCTCGATGAGCGGCTTGTCGGGTTCGTAGCGGAAGGAGACGTCCTGGAAGGCGACCCGGCCGTGCAGGGCGTCCGGCTTCTCGGGCATGGCGGGTTCGGCGCTCTGCTCGGGGGCGTCGAGCAGTTCGAAGACGCGCTCGGCGGAGGCGACACCGGACTGCACCAGGTTGGCCATGCTGGCGACCTGGGTGAGCGGCTGGCTGAACTGCCGGGAGTACTGGATGAACGCCTGCACGTCGCCGATGGACAGCGCGCCGCTGGCCACCCGCAGGCCGCCGACGACGGCGACCAGCACGTACTGCAGGTTGCCGATCAGCATCATCGCGGGCTGGATGATCCCGGAGATGAACTGGGCCTTGTAACTGGCCTCGTAGAGTGCCTCGTTGTGCTTGCGGAAGGTCTCCGCGGACTCGCGCTGGCGGCCGAAGACCTTGACCAGGGTGTGGCCGGTGTACATCTCCTCGATGTGGGCGTTGAGCTGGCCGGTGGACTTCCACTGCTGGACGAACTGCGGCTGCGCCCGCTTGCCGACCTTGGTGGCGACGACCACCGAGACCGGCACCGAGACCAGGGCGATCAGGGCGAGCAGCGGGGAGATCCAGAACATCATGGCCAGCACGCCGACCACGGTGAGCAGCGAGTTGACGACCTGTCCCATGGTCTGCTGCATGGACTGGCCGATGTTGTCGATGTCGTTGGTGACCCGGCTGAGCACTTCGCCGCGCGGCTGCTTGTCGAAGTAGCTGAGCGGCAGTCGGGACAGCTTGGACTCGACGTCCTGGCGCAGCCGGTAGCTGGCGAGCTGGATGGCCTTGGTGGCCAGTCGGCCCTGGAAGATGCCGAGGACGGCGGAGGCGACGTAGATGCCGAGCACCCAGAGCAGGACGGAGCCGATGGCATCGAAGTCCATGCCCTGGCCGGGGGTGAAGTCGACGGCGGAGAGCAGGTCGGCGACGCCCTTGTCGCCGTGGGCGCGCAGGCCGTCGATGACCTGGGCCTTGGAGCTGCCGGGCGCGAAGCGGGCGCCGACGACGCCGGCGAAGATCAGGTCGGTGGCGTTGCCGAGGATCTTGGGGCCGATGACGGCGCACCCGATGCCGAGGACGCCGAGGAGCAGGACGCCGATGAGGATGTTGCGTTCGGGGCGCAGCAGGCCGAGGACGCGTTTGCCGGAGCCCTTGAAGTCCATGGACTTCTCGGAGCCCTGGCCGCCCATGAAGCGGCCGGGTCCGGCGGGGCCGCGGCGGGCGGCGGCGGCCTGGGAGTCGCTGGGCAGTTCGGCGTCGGTCTTCGTCAGGTCGGCCTGCGCGCTCTCGGCTTTCGTCAGGTCGGCTTTCGTCAAGTCGGCCGTCGTCAAGTCGGCCGTTGTCGGGCCGGCCGTTGTCGGGCCGGCCGTCGTCGGGTCGGCCTTTCCGGTGTCCTGCTCCGCCGTGGGGTTTCCGGGGGTGGTCACGCCGCCTCCTGCTCGGTGAGCTGGGAGAGCACGATCTCCCGGTACGTCGGGTTGTCGGCCATCAGTTCGTGGTGGGTGCCGGTGCCGACGACGGCGCCCTCGTCGAGGACGATGATCCGGTCGGCGTCGCGGATGGTGGACACGCGCTGGGCGACGATCAGGACGGTGGCGTCGGAGGTCTCGTCGGCGAGGGCCTTGCGCAGTCTGGCGTCGGTGGCGTAGTCGAGCGCGGAGAAGGAGTCGTCGAAGAGGTAGACGGAGGGTTTGCGGACCAGGGCGCGGGCGATGGCGAGGCGTTGGCGTTGGCCGCCGGAGACGTTGCTGCCGCCCTGGGCGATGGGGGCGTCGAGGCCTTCGGGGAGCTTTTCGACGAACTCCTTGGCCTGGGCGATCTTCAGGGCGTGCCAGAGTTCCTCGTCGGTGGCGTCGGGCCGGCCGTAGCGGAGGTTGCTGGCGACGGTGCCGCTGAACAGGTAGGGCTTCTGGGGGACGATGCCGATGTTGTCGGCGATCGTGTCGGCGGCGAGTTCGCGGACGTCGACGCCGTCGAGCAGGACCCGGCCGGAGGTGGCGTCGAAGAGCCGGGGGACGAGGCCGAGCAGGGTGGACTTGCCGCTGCCGGTGGAGCCGATGATGGCGGTGGTCTCGCCGGGGCGGGCGGTGAGGTCGATGCCGCGCAGTACGGAGGCCTCGGCGCCGGGGTAGCGGAAGTCGACGTCGCGCAGTTCGAGGTTGCCGCGGCGGAGGACCTCGGTGACGGGCGCGGCGGGCGGGACGACGCTGGAGTCGGTGCTGAGGACGTCCTGGACGCGTTCGGCGCAGACCTCGGCGCGGGGCACCATCATGAACATGAAGGTGGCCATCATGACGCTCATCAGGATCTGCAGCAGGTAGGAGAGGAAGGCGGTGAGCGCGCCGATCTGCATGGAGTGGCTGTCGATGCGGTGGGCGCCGAACCAGAGCACGGCGACGCTGGAGATGTTCACGACGAGCATGACGGCGGGGAACATGACGGCCATCAGCCGGCCGACGCGGCGGGCGACGTCGGTGAGGTCCTCGTTGGCGTCGGCGAAGCGGGCCTGCTCCTGGGTGTCCTTGACGAAGGCGCGGATGACCCGGATGCCGGTGATCTGTTCGCGCAGGACCCGGTTCACGGTGTCGATCCGCTCCTGCATGCTGCGGAACTGCGGGCGCAGTGCGCGGACCAGCAGGATGACGACGACGGCGAGGGCGGGGATGACGGCGAGCAGCAGGCCGGACAGCGGGACGTCCTGGTTGAGCGCCATGATGATGCCGCCGACGCACATGATGGGTGCGGCGACCATGAGCGTGAAGCTCATCAGGGCGAGCATCTGGATCTGCTGGACGTCGTTGGTGGTGCGGGTGATCAGGGAGGGCGCGCCGAACTGGCCGACCTCTCGGGCGGAGAAGCTCTGCACCCGGTCGAAGACGGCGGCGCGGACGTCGCGGCCGAAGGCCATGGCGACGCGGGCGCCGATGAGGACGGCGCCGATCGAGCAGATCGCCTGGACGAGGGTGACGCCGATCATGACCCCGCCGAGGCGCAGGATGTACCCGGTGTCGCCCTTGACCACGCCGTCGTCGATGATGTCGGCGTTGAGCGTCGGCAGGTAGAGCGCCGCGAGGGTGGACACCAGCTGGAGGGCTACCAGCAGGGTGATCGGTCGGGAGTAGGGGCGCAGGTACGCCCTCAGCAGTCTGATCAGCACTAGCACACTCTTGTCGTCGCCGGTCGGGTTCGCACCCCAATTCTCGTTCTTCTGTGCGGTCGTACAGGCCATTCGGCGTGTGGGAACCGGGGGTTTGCCGGGCTTTTACCGAACGGTCCGGCAGTTCGCTCGTTGGTCACCTTGCCGGGTGCGTCCGTCGGTGTGGCGTGGTCACCGGCGGTGCGGGGGGTGTGCCGACCGGCTCCGCCCCCTTACGGAATGACCGGTTTCCCCCTAGGCTGCTGATTGCCCCCTTGTTACTGACCGGTACCGTTCAGGTGAACCGGGGGCCCGGCGACCGCCCCCACGGCCGCCGCGACAATCCCTCAGACGGCCACCCGCCCCCGGAGGTCCTCGTTGAGTTCCGCGCAGTCCCTGATCGACTCCGGCCGGCCCGACCTCGTCGCCGGGCGTCCCGCCTCCGTCGCCCATTTGTTCCTGGAGCGGGTCGCCGCGACTCCGAACGGTGAGGCCTACCGCTACCCCGCCCCGGTCGACGAGCACGCCGCGGACGGCGCGCCCGGCGCGGAGCAGTGGCGCTCGCTGACCTGGGCGCAGACCGCGACCCGGGTCAAGGCGGTGGCGGCCGGCCTGATGGCGCTCGGCATCCAGCCGGAGGACCGGGTCGCCCTGGCGTCCTCCACCCGGATCGAGTGGATCATCACCGACCTCGGCGCCATGTGCGCGGGCGCGGCGATCACGACCGTCTACCCGAGCACCAACGCGGACGAGACCGTCTTCATCCTCTCCAACTCGGGCTCCCGGGCGCTGTTCGCGGAGAACGCCGCCCAGCTGGCCAAGGCCGCCGCGCAGCTCGAGCAGCTGCCCGAGCTGCGCACCGTCATCCTGTTCGACGCCCCCGACGAGGCTCCCGAGGCGGCCGGCCTCGAGGTGCTCACCCTCGCCGAGCTGGAGCAGCGCGGCGCCGAGTACCTGGAGCAGCACCCGGACGCGGTGGAGAAGGCCGTCGACGGGCTCGACAAGGAGCAGCTGGCCACCCTGATCTACACCTCGGGCACCACCGGCCGCCCCAAGGGCGTGCGCCTGGTGCACGACTGCTGGGCGTACGAGGGCCGGGCGCAGGAGGCCAGTGGGCTGCTGCGCTCCGACGACGTGCAGTTCATGTGGCTGCCGCTGTCCCACGTGTTCGGCAAGACGCTGATCTCCGGGCAGATCGCCACCGGCCACGTGATGGCGGTGGACGGCCGGGTGGACCGGATCATCCACAACCTGCCGGTGATCCGGCCGACCATCATGGCGTCCGCGCCGCGCATCTTCGAGAAGGTCTACAACGGCATCGCGGGCAAGGCCCGGGCCGAGGGCGGCGCCAAGTACAAGATCTTCCTGTGGGCGGCGAAGGTCGCCCGCGAGCACGCCCGGGCCGTCCAGGAGAGCCGCGTCGCCACCGGCACCGGCACCGCCCCGCTGGCCCTGCGGGTGCAGCACGCGCTGGCCGACAAGCTGGTGTACGCCAAGATCCGGGCCGCGTTCGGCGGGCGGCTGCGCGGCGCGGTCTCCGGCAGCGCCGCACTCGCTCCGGAGATCGGCTACTTCTTCCTCGGTGCCGGCGTGCCGATCCTGGAGGGCTACGGCCTCAGCGAGACCAGCGCCGGCTCCTGCGTCAACCGCGAGGAGGACGTGCGGATCGGCACCGTGGGCCGCCCGCTGCCCGGCACCGAGGTGCGGATCGCCGAGGACGGCGAGATCCTGCTGCGCGGCCCGGGCATCATGCGCGGCTACCACAACCTGCCGGAGAAGACCGCCGAGGTGCTGGAAGCGGACGGCTGGTTCCACACCGAGGACATCGGCGAACTCAGCCCCGACGGCTTCCTGCGGATCACCGACCGCAAGAAGGACCTGTTCAAGACCTCCGGCGGCAAGTACGTGGCGCCCAGCGAGGTCGAGGGCAAGTTCAAGGCGGTCTGCCCGTTCGTCAGCAACATCCTGGTGATCGGCAACGGCCGCAACTTCTGCACCGCGCTGATCGGCCTGGACGAGGCCGTCCTCATGCCGTGGGCCGCCGAGCACGGCCTCGCCGGCAAGTCCTACGCCGAGCTGGCCGTCGAGCCGGCCGTCCACGAGCTGATCGAGGGCTTCGTGAAGCGGCTCAACACGGGGCTGCAGCGCTGGCAGACGATCAAGAAGTTCCACCTGCTGCCGCGCGACCTCGACGTGGAGCACGGCGAGCTCACCCCGAGCCTGAAGATCAAGCGCCCCGTGGTCGAGAAGACCTACGCGGACGCGGTCGCCGCGATGTACACGGGCGCCAACGAGGCCTGACCCGGCCCGTCCGCACCCCGTCCCACCCCGTCCCGTACGGTCCGCGCAGGCTTCACGGACCGTACGGGACAATGGGGGCATGCCCTCCGCACTCCCCGACGGCGAACCGGTGCCGTCCGACGGTTCCCTGCCCGCCCACGCCCTCGACGGGCTCGGCAGCCGCCCGTTCGGTTTCTACCTGCACGTGCCGTACTGCGCCAGCCGCTGCGGCTACTGCGACTTCAACACCTACACCGCCACCGAGCTGCGCTCCTCCGGGGCCGTCGCCTCCCAGGAGACGTACGCCGACAACGTGGTCGCCGAGATCCGGCTCGCCCGGAAGGTGCTGGGCGACACCGACCTGCCGGTGCGCACCGTCTTCCTCGGCGGCGGCACCCCCACCCTGCTGCCCGCCGGCGACCTGGTGAAGATGCTCGCCGCCGTCCGCGAGGAGTTCGGGCTCGCCGACGGCGCCGAGGTCACCACCGAAGCCAACCCGGAATCCGTCGACCCGGCGTACCTGGCCGAGCTGCGCGAGGGCGGCTACAACCGGATCTCCTTCGGCATGCAGAGCGCCCGCCCGCACGTCCTCCGGCTGCTCGACCGCCACCACACCCCGGGCCGCCCCGAAGCCTGCGTCGCCGAAGCCCGCGCGGCCGGGTTCGAACACGTCAACCTCGACCTGATCTACGGCACCCCGGGCGAGTCCGACGACGACTGGCGGGCCTCCCTGGACGCCGCCATCGGCGCCGGGCCCGACCACGTCTCCGCGTACTCCCTGATCGTCGAGGAGGGCACCCGGCTCGCCGCCCGGGTCAAGCGCGGCGAACTGCCGATGATCGACGACGACGTGCACGCCGACCGCTACCTCATCGCCGAGGAGGCACTGGGCGCCGCCGGGTACCGGTGGTACGAGGTCTCCAACTGGGCCACCACCCCCGAGGGCCGCTGCCGCCACAACGAGCTCTACTGGACCGGCGCCGACTGGTGGGGAGCCGGCCCCGGCGCCCACAGCCACATCGGCGGCGTCCGCTGGTGGAACGCCAAACACCCCGCCGCCTACGCCCAGGCCCTCACCGAGGGCCGCACCCCGGGCCTGGGCCGCGAGGTCCTGGCGGAGGAGGACCGCCGCGTCGAGCGCATCCTCCTGGAACTGCGCCTGGTCGAGGGCGTCTCCCTCGATCTGCTGACCGGCACCGGCCGCGAGGCCGCCGCCCGGCACCTCGCCGACGGCCTCCTCGCCCCCGAGCCCTACGCGGCAGGCCGCGCCGTCCTCACCCTCCAGGGCAGGCTCCTGGCGGACGCGGTCGTGCGTGACCTGGTGGACTGACATTCGTTGACGTGGGTGTCAGCCGTCGGAGGGAGCGTGCGATGACCGCCATCGATGATCGGATGACCGGGGTCTTCGCGACCCGGTGGTCTTCGAGCGCGGGGTGGTCGAGGAGTACGGGCGGCTACTGCCGTCGCCTGTCGTCACCCTGGTGGTCGAGGTGGTGCCGAAGCCCAGTGCCGACCGTGACTACCGGACCAAGCGGGAGCTCTACGCCGAGGGCACTGTCCCCGCGTATCTGATCGTCGACCCGATCAAGGGGGAGTGCGTGCTGCTGACCGAGCTGGGTCAGGATTCCGGGTCCGGACTCCCGAGGTACATGTCGGAGCGGACCAGCAAGTTCGGCGAGCCCGTCCCCATCGACCAGCTCGGCATCAGCTTGGACACCACGGACTTTCAGAAGTACGTCTGACCGGCCTCAGTCCGGCAGGGTCACGAAGTCGATCAGCTCCTCGACCCGGCCCAGGAGTTCGGGTTCCAGGTCCTTGAAGGTGTCGACCTTGGACAGGATGTGCTTCCAGGCGGCCGGGGTGTCCGTCGGCCAGCCGAGGCGGCGGCAGGTGCCTTCCTTCCAGTCCTCGCCGCGGGGGACGGCGGGCCAGGCGGGGATGCCGACGGCGGCGGGCTTCACGGCCTGCCAGATGTCGATGTAGGGGTGGCCGACGACGAGGACGCGGTCGCCGGTGACCCGGGCGGCGATGCGGTGCTCCTTGGTGCCGGGGAGCAGGTGGTCGACCAGGACGCCGAGGCGGCGGCCGGGGCCGGGGGCGAAGTCGGCGACGATCGCGGGCAGGTCGTCGATGCCCCGCAGGTACTCGACGACGACGCCCTCGATGCGCAGGTCGTCGCCCCAGACCCGCTCGACCAGCTCGGCGTCGTGCCGGCCCTCGACGTAGATCCGCGACTCGCGGGCGACCCGGGCGCGGGCGCCGGGGACGGCGATCGAGCCGGAGGCGGTGCGGCGAGGCGTTCGCGGCGCCGCCGGGCTGGCCGGGCGGACCAGGGTGACGGCCTTGCCCTCCAGCAGGAAGCCGCGCGGGACCAGCGGGAACACCCGGTGCTTGCCGAAGCGGTCCTCCAGGGTGACGGTGAACCCCTCGGCGGTCTTCTCGCACCGCACCACCGCCCCGCAGAAGCCGGTCGCCGCCTCCTCCACCACCAGGTCCCGCTCGGCGGGCACCTCCGGGGCGGGGGCCTGCTTCTTCCACGGCGGGGTCAGGTCGGGACCGTACTGGCGGCTGCGCATACGGGTGATCATAGGGATGGCGGACGGGCCGTCAGAGACCCGGCGCGCCCCAGACCGGGAACCAGCGGCTGAGGTCCTTCTCCAGCCGCAGGTCGTTCCCCAGCATCGCGTTGACCTGCAGCTCCAGCGGGCTGTTGCGCTTCTCCCCGCCGCCGGGCATCGGGGCGAAGGGGTAGAAGGTGCCGCGTTTGTAGAGGTAGACCAGGGCCAGGGACTGCCCCTGCGGATTGCGGAAGCCGACCAGGGAGCAGAGCAGCTGCGGCCCGAAGCCGTTCGCCTCCAGTTCGCTGTTGACCGCGTGCAGGTCGTTCACCAGCTCCGGCAGTTCCTCGGGCTGGTGCCGGGCGAGCAGCCAGGAGTAGCCGTAGTCGTCCTTGGAGGCCTCCACCGGGACGCCGCCGCGCTCGGTGTCGGCGTCCAGCAGCGCCCGTACCTGCTGTTCGACCTGGACGAAGGCCGCGCCTTCGACGGCCGCGAAGCAGACCGAGCCGAGCCCGGTGGGGGTGAACGCGGCGCCGGCCTCCAGGGTGAGTGCGGCGGACGGCACGCCGAACAGCTGGTCCAGGTCGGGCTTGACGGGCTTGGTGCGGCCGAACAGGGCGTCCAGGATTCCCACGGCGGTCCTTTCGTCAGCGGAGGTCGGCGGAGGGTCTGCAGGGGTCGGCGGAGGGTCGGCGGGGGTTCAGTGGCCGAGCTGCTCGGAGATCTTCGCCAGCTGCTCCAGCCGCTTCTCCAGCGTCGGGTGCGTGGAGAGCAGCTGGGAGGCGGTCTCCCGGGCGTTCAGCGCGGGGGCGAAGTAGAAGGCGTTGTAGGGCTGCGCCTGGCGCAGGTCCTTGCTGGGGATGGCCGCGATCTGCCCGGTGACCTTGGTGAGGGCCGAGGCGAGGGCGCTGGGCCGGCCGGTGAGCTGGGCGGCGGCGCGGTCGGCGGCCAGTTCGCGGTAGCGGGAGAGCAGCCGGGTGAGCAGGAAGCTGATCGCGTAGACGACCATCGAGACCAGCGGGATGATCAGCGCGACGATGGCCGCGTTCTGGTCGTTGTTGTTGCGGCCGCCGCCCATGAATCCGCCGTACACGGCGATGCGGGTCATCGCGCCGGCGAGTACGCCGAGGAAGCCGGCGATGGTCATCACCGCGACGTCCCGGTGGGCGACGTGGGACAGCTCGTGGGCGAGGACGCCTTCCAGTTCCTCGGGCTCCAGGCGTCGCAGCAGGCCGGTGGTGACGCAGACGACCGCGTTCTGCGAGTTGCGGCCGGTGGCGAAGGCGTTGGGCATGTCGTTGTCGGCGACCGCCACGCGGGGTTTGGGCATGTCGGCCAGGGCGCAGAGCCGGTCGATCGTGCCGTGCAGTTGGGGGAACTCCTCCGGGGACACCGGGCGGGCGCCCATGGCCCGTTCGGTGATCTTGTCGCTGAACCAGAACTGGGCCACGAACAGCCCGCCGGAGATCAGGACGATCAGCGGCCAGGCGCCGCGCAGCAGCGCGATCAGCAGGCCGGTGAAACCGACGTACAGCAGCCCGATCACGAACATCGTCGCGACCATGCGGCCGGTCAGGCCGCGGTCGGGTGCGAAACGGGTGTGCTGGCCCGAGCTCGACATCGCTTGCTCCTCCATTCGCCGTCGCCTTCGATGCTGCCACCCGGACGGCCTCGTGGCACCACTCGCGCGCCGGGAACCCGTGACGGGAACCCGTGAACGGTGGCCGCCCCGCGGGCCGTACCTGGAACTGCGGGAAGGATCACGCCGGTCCGGCCGTTCCTGCGGCAGGACCCGGGCCTTACACTGGCAGGTACGGTTCTGGCACTCGTGTGTTCAGAGTGCCAAGGTGCCGAGGCCGGACCTTCCGGGAACGGCCGGCAGCAGCACCCAGGGACACAGACGGACAACGAGCGAAGACGGAGGTGCGTGCCCCATGGCCGGTGAGGTCCGCCAGCTGGACGACCGCAAGCTCGCCGTGCTCCGCGCGATCGTGCAGGACTACGTGGGCACCGAGGAGCCCGTCGGGTCCAAGGCCCTGGTGGAGCGGCACAATCTCGGGGTCTCGCCGGCGACCGTCCGCAACGACATGGCGGCGCTGGAGGAGGAGGGGTACATCCACCAGCCGCACACCAGCGCCGGCCGCATCCCGACCGACAAGGGGTACCGCCTCTTCGTCGACAAGCTCGCCGAGGTCAAGCCGATGAGCGCCCCCGAGCGCCGGGCGATCCGGCACTTCCTGGACGGCGCGGTCGACCTGGACGACGTGGTCGCGCGCACCGTGCGGCTGCTCGCCCAGCTGACCCGGCAGGTCGCGGTGGTGCAGTACCCGTCGCTGACGCGGTCCACCGTGCGGCACATCGAGCTGGTGGCGCTGGCCCCGGCGAAGGTGATGCTGGTGCTGATCACCAACACCGGCCGGGTCGAGCAGCGGATGGTCGACTGCCCGGGCACGGTCGGCGAGACGGTCCTGGCGGACCTGCGGGCCGCGCTCAACACCAGAGCCGCCGGCCGCCGCCTCCCGGAGGTCCCGGGGCTGCTGGAGGAACTGCCGGCGATGTTCGAGCAGGCCGACCGGCCGACCGTCAGCACGGTCCTGGCGACCCTGTTCGAGACGCTCGCGGAACAGAACGAGGAGCGGATCATGCTGGCCGGCACGGCCAACCTGACCCGCTTCGGCCACGACTTCCCGCTCACCATCCAGCCGGTGCTGGAGGCCCTGGAGGAGCAGGTCATCCTGCTCCGCCTCCTGGGTGAGACCAACGACGCCGCGATGACGGTCCGGATCGGGCGGGAGAACGCCTACGAAGGGCTGATTTCCACCTCGGTCGTGTCGGTCGGTTACGGTTCGGGCGACGAGAGCGTGGCCAAACTGGGTGTGATCGGCCCGACCCGGATGGACTACCCGGGCACAATGGGGGCGGTGCGCGCGGTGGCGCGGTACGTGGGTCAGATCCTGGCCGAGTCGTAGCAAAGACCGCGCGTCCTGGAGATGACGCGCGGTAACCAGTCGCAGCACTACTACAGGCGGAACAAGCGGAGCATTTGGTGGCCACGGACTACTACGCGGTACTCGGCGTCCGACGGGATGCGGGGCAGGACGAGATCAAGAAGGCGTTCCGGCGCCTGGCACGCGAACTGCACCCGGACGTCAACCCGGACCCGAAGACGCAGGAGCGGTTCAAGGAGATCAACGCCGCCTACGAGGTGCTCTCCGATCCGCAGAAGCGCCAGGTCTACGACCTCGGCGGTGACCCGCTGTCGCCGGGCGGCGGTGGCGCGGGCGGTTTCGGCGCCGGCGCGGCGGGCTTCGGCTTCTCCGACATCATGGACGCCTTCTTCGGCGCCGCGGCCGGCCAGCGTGGCCCGCGCTCGCGCACCCGCCGCGGCCAGGACGCCATGATCCGGCTGGAGATCACCCTGGAGGAGGCCGCTTTCGGCACCACCAAGGAGCTCCAGGTCGACACCGCCGTCACCTGCACCACGTGCAGCGGCGAGGGCGCGGCCCCCGGCACCTCCGCCCAGACGTGCGACATGTGTCGCGGCAAGGGCGAGGTCTCCCAGGTCACCAGGTCCTTCCTGGGCCAGGTCATGACCTCCCGTCCCTGCCCGCAGTGCCAGGGCTTCGGCACCGTCGTGCCGACCCCGTGCCCGGAGTGCGCCGGCGACGGCCGGGTCCGCGCCCGTCGCACCCTGACCGTCAAGATCCCGGCCGGTGTCGACAACGGCACCCGGATCCAGCTGGCCGGCGAGGGCGAGGTCGGCCCCGGCGGCGGCCCGGCCGGCGACCTGTACGTCGAGATCGCCGAGACCACCCACACCATCTTCCAGCGGCGCGGCGACGACCTGCACTGCACCGTCACCATCCCGATGACGGCGGCCTCGCTCGGCACCCGGGTGCCGCTGCAGACCCTGGACGGCCTGGAGGAGGTCGACATCAGGCCCGGCACCCAGTCCGGCCAGTCGATCCCGCTGCACGGCCGGGGCATCACCCACCTGCGCGGGGGCGGCCGGGGCGACCTGATAGTGCATGTCGAGGTGAAGACGCCCAGCAAGCTCGACGCCGAGCAGGAGGACCTGCTGCGCCGCCTAGCGGTGCTGCGCGGTGAGGAGCAGCCGTCCGGCCAGTTCGCGCCGGGCCAGCAGGGCCTGTTCTCCCGGCTGAAGGACGCCTTCAACGGCCGGTAGCCGTCCGCGCAGGGGTGCCGGGGGCCCACCCCGGCACCTCTTTCGCGTGTCCCCCCTCAGGCCGTAGGCCGCACCCGGGCCTCAGGCCTCAGCCCGCAGGCCGCACCCCGGAAAGGTTCCCCCGCATGACCGCACCCGTCTTCGTCGTCGAGACCGAGCGGATCGTCGCCGCCGCGCCCGGCACCGTCGTGCGCCTGGACGGCCCGGAGGGGCGGCACGCGGCCGCGGTGAAGCGGCTGGAGCCGGGCGAGGCGGTGACCCTGGCCGACGGGCAGGGGCTCGGCGTGGACGGGACGGTCGCCGAGGTGCTCGGCAAGGACGCGATCGACGTGGCGGTCGCCGCCGTGCGCCGCGAGCCGGAGCCCGCGCCGCGGATCGTCGTCGTCCAGGCGCTGCCCAAGGGCGACCGCGGCGAGCTGGCCGTGGAGACCATGACCGAGGTCGGCGTGGACGTGGTCATCCCGTGGGCGGCCTCGCGCTGCATCACCCAGTGGAAGGGCGAGCGCGGCGCCAAGGCGCTCGCCAAGTGGCGGGCCACCGCCCGCGAGGCGGGCAAGCAGTCCCGCCGGCTGCGCTTCCCCGAGGTCCGCGACCCGATGACCACCAGGCAGCTGGCGCCCGTCCTCGCGCGGGCCGCGTTCGCCGCCGTGCTGCACGAGGAGGGCGCCGAGCCGCTGGCGCACGCCGCGCTGCCCGAGGCCGGCGACCTCGTGCTGGTGGTCGGCCCGGAGGGCGGGGTGTCCCCGGAGGAGCTGGCCGCGTTCGCCGAGGCGGGCGCGAAGCCGTACCGGCTGGGCCCCTCGGTGCTGCGCACCTCCACCGCCGGGGTGGCCGCCGGCGCGCTGCTGCTGGGACGCACCGGCCGCTGGGCGTAGCCCGGACCGGGCCGTGGCCCGTGCACCGGGGCCGCGGCCCGTACTACGGCCGCGCGGCGCGGTCCAGCGGGCTCACCCGAGGGGCCCGACTCTTGCCGGAAAGCCCGGCGGCTCGTACGCGTACGTGCCTACGCTGGACCGCGTGACGGACTCCCTGAGCACCTCCGCGGGCGCCTATCTGCGCCACCCCCACCTGCACGGCGACCTGATCACCTTCGTCGCCGAGAACGACCTCTGGCTCGCCCCGCTGGACGGCGGCCGGGCCTGGCGGCTGACGGCCGACCACCGGCCGGTCCACGACCCCCGGTTCTCCCCGGACGGGCGGCACATCGCCTTCACCTCCACGCGGGACGGCGCGCCCGAGGTGCACGTGGTGCCGGTGGACGGCGGCCCGTCCCGCCGGCTCACCCACTGGGGCAGCGGCCAGACCCGGGTGCAGGGCTGGACGGCCGACGGCCGCCCGATCGCCACCACCACCGCCGGCCAGGCCACCCTGCGCCGCACCTGGGCGCACGCCGTGCCGCTGGACGGCGGCGAGCCCGCGCGGCTGCCGTACGGGCCGATCGGCGGGATCGCCTTCGAGCCCGGCGGGGACCGGGTGCTGCTGGCCAGTGCCGCGATCCGCGAACCGGCCTGGTGGAAGCGCTACCGGGGCGGCCGGGCCGGCAAGCTGTGGCTGGGCCGGGACGAATTCGTCCGCGTCCACGAGGGGTTGGACGGCCAGCTGTCCTCGCCGCTGTGGGTGGCCGGCCCTGCGGGCGGGCAGGGCGGGCAGGGCGGCCGGATCGCCTTCCTGTCCGACCACGAGGGCGTCGGCGAGCTGTGGTCCAGCCTCCCGGACGGGTCCGACCTGCGCCGCCACAGCGTCGGCGCGGACGGCTTCTACGCCCGCAACGCCGCCACCGACGGCACCCGGGTGGTGTTCCACCGGGCCGGTGACGTCTGGCTGCTGGACGACCTGGCCGGCGCCGAGCCGCGCCGCCTGGACATCCGGCTGGCCGGCCCGCGCAGCGGCCGCCGCCCCCGCCCGGTGCACGCCGCGCACTGGCTGGAGGCGGTCGCCCCCGACCGCACCGGCCGGGCCAGCGCCGTCGTGGTGCGCGGCAGCGTGCACTGGCTGACCCACCGCGAGGGCCCGGCCCGGGTGCTGGACGAGACGCCGGGCGTGCGCGGGCGCCTGGTCCGGGTGGTGCCGGGCGAGGACGGCGCCCAGGGCGTGCTGTGGGTGTCCGACGCCGAGGGCGAGGACGCCCTGGAGTTCGCGCCGGCCGTGCACGGCACCGAGCGCCGCCGGCTGGCCGCCGGGCAGCTCGGCCGGGTCAACGCGCTGGCCGTCTCCCCGGACGGCAAGCAGGCCGCGCTCGGCGTGCACGACGGCCGGGTGCTGCTGGTGACGCTCGCCGACGGCACCGTGCACGAGCTGGACCGCAGCACCGACGGCGAGGTCGGCGGGCTGGTCTTCAGCCCGGACTCGGCCTGGCTGGCCTGGTCGCGGCCGGTGCCGGGGCTGGGCCCGTGGTCGCTGCGCCAGATCGTGCTGGCCAACCTGGCCACCCGCACCGTGAGCGAGGCCACCCAGCAGCGCTTCATCGACACCTCGCCGGCCTTCACCGCGGACGGCCGCTACCTGGCGTTCCTGTCGGTGCGCAACTTCGACCCGGTCTACGACTCGCACGTCTTCGACCTGTCCTTCCCCAACGGCTGCCGCCCGTACCTGATCACGCTGGCCGCCGACACGCCGTCCCCGTTCGGGCCGCAGCGGGCCGGGCGCCCGCTCGGCGGGGAGGAGGACGAGCCGCGGGCCAAGAAGGCGGACGGCGAGGACGGCGGCGCCGACACCGCGCCGGTGACCAGGGTGGACCTGGACGGCATCGCCGACCGGATCGTCCCGTTCCCGGTCGAGGGCGGCCTGTTCGGCACCCTGCGGGCCGCCAAGGACGGCGTGCTGTGGACCAGGGCCCCGCTGCTCGGCGAACTCGGCGACGAGGCGGCCTCGTTGGAGGATGACCGGCCCCGGCCGGTGCTGGAGCGCTTCGACCTGAAGAAGCGCCGGGTCGAGCAACTGGTGCACGACGTCGACGGCTTCGCGGTCAGCGGGGACGGCAGCCGGGTCGCCGTGCTGGACGAGGGCGAGCTGCGCATCGTCCCCGCCGACCACAAGGCGGCCGGCGAGGACGACGAGACCGCCGTGGACCTCGCCCGGCTGCGGGTCACCGTCGACCCGGCCGCCGAGTGGCGGCAGATGTTCGCCGAGAACGGCCGGCTGATGCGGGACAACTTCTGGCGCCCCGACCTCGCCGGCGTGGACTGGGCCGGCGTCCTGGAGCGCTACCGGCCGCTGGTGGAGCGGGTCGGCTCGCACGACGACCTGGTCGACCTGCTCTGGGAGGTGCACGGCGAACTCGGTACCTCGCACGCCTACGTCCTCCCCTACGGCGCGCACACCGACGCCGCCCGGCGCCAGGGCCTGCTCGGCGCGGACCTCGTCAAGGAGGGCGGGCAGTGGCGGATCGCCCGGATCCTGCCCGGCGAGTCCTCCGACCCGAGGGCCCGCTCGCCGCTGGCCGCGCCCGGCGCCGCGATCCGCCCGGGCGACGCGATCCTCGCGGTCAACGGCCGCCCGGTGGACCCGGTCACCGGCCCGGCCCCGCTGCTGGCCGGCACCGCCGGGCAGCCGGTCGAGCTGACCGTGGCCGGCAAGGACGGCACCGACCAGCGCCACCCGGTGGTCGTCCCGCTCGCCGACGACGAGGCGCTGCGCTACCACGACTGGGTGGCCGGGCGGCGGGCCGCCGTGCGCGAACTGTCCGGCGGCCGGCTCGGCTACCTGCACGTCCCCGACATGCAGACCACCGGCTGGGCCCAGATCCACCGCGACCTGCGCTCGGAGATGGCCAAGGAGGGCGTGATCGTCGACATCCGGGAGAACCGGGGCGGCCACACCTCGCAGCTGGTGATCGAGAAGCTCGCCCGCCGCATCGTCGGCTGGAACGTCAGCCGGGACACCGACAGCCCGGTGCCGTATCCCGGCGACGCCCCGCGCGGACCGATCGTCGCGCTCGCCGACCAGGACTCCGGCTCGGACGGCGACATCGTCAACGCCGCCATCCAGGCGCTGGGGATCGGCCCGGTCGTCGGCACCCGCACCTGGGGCGGGGTGATCGGCATCGACAGCCGCTACCGGCTGGTCGACGGCACCCTGGTCACCCAGCCCAAGTACGCGTTCTGGCTGGAGAACTACGGCTGGGGCGTGGAGAACCACGGCGTCGACCCGGACGTCGAGGTGCCGATCGCCCCGCACCACTGGGCGGCCGGCGAGGACCCGCAGCTCGCCGAGGGCGTCCGGCTCGCCCTGGCCGCACTCGCCGACACCCCGGCCCGCACGGCACCGCCGATGCCCTGGCAGTAGCGGCGCCGCCTGGGTGCGCCCCGAAAAAAGAAGCCGAAGGGGCGCGCCGGAGGCAAGCGGGCGGGTCGCCGCGTGGGAAGTCGGGTGGGCCGACTTCCCACGCGGGGGCGTGGGTAGGATGCGGGGCTGTTTCTTGATCCACAGCTCACGGGGGAATCACCATGGCACAGGGCTACCCGCCGTCGCCGTACGGCCAGAACCCTTACGGACAACAGCAACCGCAGCCGTACCCGCCCTACCAGCAGCAACCGCAGCCGTACCCGCCGCAGGGGTACGCACCGCAGGGCTACGCGCCGCAGCCGCCGCAGCCCCAGCAGCCCCAGCAGCCCCAGTACGGCCAGCCGCAGCAGTACGCCCAGCCGCAGCAGTACGGACAGCCCCAGCAGTACGCCCAGCCCGACCCGTACCCCGACCCCAACCCCTACCCGCAGCAGCCGCAGCACCCGCAGCGCGCCGCGACGCTGCCGCCCCCCAAGGAGGCGGGCGGCGGCCGGCGCTTCCTGGCGATCGTGCTCGACTTCTTCCTCGCGGTCGGCCTCGGCTTCGCCGCCGCCGACGCCGCGAGCCGGCCGAAGGTCAGGAACGTGGCGGGCCACTCCGTGCAGAGCGGCGGCCCGGCCGTGCCGTACGTCGTGGCGCTGGTCGTCGTCGGCCTCCTCGTGTCCTTCCTGAACCAGGTCGTGCTCGCCCGCCTCGCCGGCTTCAGCGTCGGCAAGGCGATCCTGGCGATGCGGGTGGTGCGCACCAAGCGGGTGATGCGCCCGAACACGTGGCGGCTCACCAGGCGCTGGCTGCTCGGCTTCGTCTTCCTCGCGGTGACGATCCTCTCCGAGGACTTCGACCTCGACGACGGCGACATCGTCGGCATGCGCGCGGTGCGTTGGAAGCACCTGCGGGAGTACCAGCAGGCCGCGGCCGGGCTCGGCTAGGCTGCGCCCGTACGGCCCCATCACCCGACGTACCGATCCCGAGGAGTAGCCGATGGCCGGCGAGGCGCAGCCCGACTGCCTGTTCTGCAAGATCGTGGCGGGCGAGATCCCGGCGACGGTGGTGCGCAAGACCGAGCGCGTCCTCGCCTTCCGCGACATCGCCCCCAAGGCCCCCGTGCACGTCCTGGTCATCCCGCACGTCCACTACCCGAACGCGGCCGCGCTGGCCGCCGCCGAGCCGGAGATCGCCGGTGAACTGCTCGCCGAGGCGGGCCGGGTGGCCGAGGACGAGGGCATCGAGGACTACCGGCTGATCTTCAACACCGGTGCGGGCGCCGGGCAGACGGTCTTCCACGCCCACGTCCACGTGCTCGGCGGCAAGCGCATGACCGAGAGCATGGTCTGATCCCAGGTGTCCCAGCGCGAACTCGTCGTCCTCGGCACCGCCAGCCAGGTGCCCACCCGGCACCGCAACCACAACGGCTACCTGCTGCGCTGGGACGGCGAGGGCCTGCTGTTCGACCCCGGCGAGGGCACCCAGCGGCAGATGCTGCACGCCGGGGTCACGGCCACCCAGATCACCCGGATCGCGGTCACCCACTTCCACGGCGACCACTGCCTGGGCCTCGCGGGGGTGATCCAGCGGATCAACCTGGACCGCGTCCCGCATCCGGTGGACGTCTACTTCCCGGCTTCCGGCGAGGTCTACTTCGAGCGGCTGCGGCACGCCACCGCGTACCACGAGACGGCCGTGCTGCGGCCCCGGCCGATCGACGAGCCGGGCCCGCTGCCCGCGCCCGGCGCCCGCTTCGCGCTGGACGCCGTGCGGCTGGACCACCCCGTGGAGTCCTTCGGCTACCGGCTGGCCGAGCCGGACGGCCGCCGGCTGGTGCCCGAACGGCTCGCCGCTCTGGGCGTCTCCGGGCCGGCGGTGGGCCGGCTGCAGCACGAGGGCGCGATCGAGGCGGACGGCCGGCGGGTCACCCTGGACGAGGTCAGCGAGCCGCGGCCGGGCCAGAAGTTCGCCTTCGTGATGGACACCCGGCTCTGCGAGGGCGTGTACGCGCTCGCCGAGGGCACCGACCTGCTGGTGGTCGAGGCCACCTTCACCGACGCCGACGCCCGTCTCGCCGAGGAGCACGGCCACCTCACCGCCGGGCAGGCCGCCAAGGTCGCCGCCGAGGCGGGCGCGCGCACCCTGGTGCTGACCCACTTCTCACAGCGCTATCCGGACCTCGGCCAGCATCTGGCCGACGCCCGCAAGCACTTCGACGGGGAGCTGGTGCTGGCCGCCGACCTCGCCCGGGTGCCCGTGCCCGTGCGCCGTCAGCCGTGAAGCCGCCTTCGCCGGCCGTGAACCCGCCGTCGTCGGCTGTCAACCCGCCTTCGTCGGCGGTGAACCGGCCCGCGTCGGCCGTGAACCCGCCCGCGCCGGGTACCCGCGGAAAAAAGGGCTCGCGCCGTCCCGCGAACTGCCGCAGCATCGACGGGTGCGGCCCCGCCGCCCGCCGCGGCGATCACGCTCGCGGCGTACCCTGGTGCCCCGGAGACACCGAGCGGCACACGACACCACGGATGGGATGAGGCAGGCCCCAGCGCCGACCTATGAGTGACACATCGCAGACCCGTACCAACGGACAGTCGCGTTCCGAACCGGCCGACGACGGCCGTGTCAGCGCCCGGTTCGTCATCCCCGAGAAGCACCCGATGGTCACCCTGCTCGGCACCGCGGACTCGCTGCTGCGCGTGATCGAACAGGGTTTCCCCGCCGCCGACATCCACGTCCGGGGCAACGAGGTGACCGCCACCGGGGCGCGCGCCGAAGTCGCCCTCGTGCAGAAGCTCTTCAACGAGATGATGCTGGTGCTGCGCACCGGCCAGCCCCTGACGGAGGACTCCGTGGAGCGCTCCATCGCCATGCTCCGCAGCCAGGAGCAGGACCCGGACAGCCCGGCGCCGTCCCAGGTGTTCACCGCGAACATCCTGTCCAACCGCGGCCGCACGATCCGCCCCAAGACCCTCAACCAGCAGCGCTACGTCGACGCGATCGACAAGCACACGATCGTCTTCGGCCTCGGCCCGGCCGGCACCGGCAAGACCTACCTGGCGATGGCCAAGGCCGTGCAGGCCCTGCAGGCCAAGGAGGTCAACCGGATCATCCTGACCCGCCCGGCGGTCGAGGCGGGGGAGCGGCTGGGCTTCCTGCCCGGCACCCTCTACGAGAAGATCGACCCGTACCTGCGCCCGCTCTACGACGCGCTGCACGACATGATGGACCCGGACTCCATCCCGCGCCTGATGGCGGCCGGCACCATCGAGGTCGCGCCGCTCGCGTACATGCGCGGCCGCACCCTCAACGACGCCTTCATCATCCTCGACGAGGCCCAGAACACCTCGCCCGAGCAGATGAAGATGTTCCTCACCCGCCTCGGGTTCAACTCCCGGGTGGTCGTCACCGGCGACACCAGCCAGATCGACCTCCCGGGCGGCACCAGGAGCGGCCTCAAGGTCGTCCAGGAGATCCTGGCCGACGTGCCCGACATCCATTTCTCCGTCCTCACCAGCACCGACGTGGTCCGCCACAAGCTGGTCGGCCGGATCGTGGACGCCTACGAGCGCTGGGACGCCCGCCAGGAGGCCGAGGAGGGCACCACCCCTCCCCGCAAGCCCGCCCAGCGGCGCCCGGGCAAGACCACGGCGCCCCGAGCACCCCGCCAGTCCCATCGCACCGAAAGCTGAGCACACAGCCCGTCATGTCGATCGACATCGCCAACGAGTCCGGTTGGGACGCCGATGAGGAAGCCATCCTCGACGTCGCCCGCTTCGCCCTGGACAAGATGCGGATCCACCCGCAGTCCGAACTGTCCGTGATCCTGGTGGACGGAGCGGCGATGGAGGAGCTGCACATCCAGTGGATGGACCTGCCCGGGCCTACCGACGTGATGTCCTTCCCCATGGACGAGCTGCGTCCCGGCAAGGAGGGCGAGGAGCTGCCGCAGGGCCTGCTCGGCGACATCGTGCTCTGCCCCGAGGTCGCCGAGCAGCAGGGCAAGTCCGCCCCCTCGAAGCACTCGATGGACGAGGAGCTGCAACTGCTCACCGTGCACGGCGTGCTGCACGTCCTCGGCTACGACCACGAGGAGCCCGAGGAAGAGGAGGAGATGTTCGCCCTCCAGAAGCGCATCCTGGACGACTGGCGGGCGGGCCGCGGCCTCGGCGGCATCTCCCCGGCCCCCACCACCCACTGAGCGCGGAGCCCGACCCCTGTGAGTGGTGAGAGTACGAGCTTCATCCTCGGTGCCGTGCTGCTCGTCGTCCTCGGCTGGCTGGCCGCGTGCGCCGAGGCGGGCATCTCCCGGGTCTCGCGGTTCCGGGCGGAGGAGGCCGTGCGGGTCGGCCGGCGCGGCTCCGCGCGCCTGCTGACCCTCGCCTCCGACCCGATCCGCTACCTCAACCTGGCGACCCTGATCCGGGTGGCCAGCGAGATGGCGGCGGCCGTCCTGGTCACCGTGGTGTGCGTGCGCAACCTCACCCCGACCTGGCAGGCCGTGCTGCTGGCGTTCGGCGTGATGGTGCTGGTGTCCTTCGTCGCGGTGGGGGTCTCGCCGCGCACGATCGGGCGCCAGCACCCGCTCACCACGGCGACCGCGGCCTCCTTCGTGCTGCTGCCGCTGGCCGCCGTGCTCGGCCCGATCCCGCGGTTGCTGATCCTCCTCGGCAACGCGCTGACCCCGGGCAAGGGCTACCGGGAGGGGCCGTTCGCCTCCGAGGCGGAACTGCGGGCCCTGGTGGACCTCGCCGAGAAGGACGACCTGATCGAGGACGAGGAGCGCCGGATGGTGCACTCCGTCTTCGAACTGGGCGACACCATCGTGCGCGAGGTGATGGTGCCGCGCACCGACCTGGTGATGATCGAGCGGCACAAGACCGTCCGGCAGGCCCTCACCCTGGCGCTGCGCTCCGGCTTCTCGCGGATCCCGGTGGTCGGCGACAACGAGGACGACGTGGTCGGCATCGTCTACCTCAAGGACCTGGTGCGGCGCACCCACATCAACCGGGAGGCGGAGGCCGAGGAGGTCGGCGCGGTGATGCGCCCGGCCGTGTTCGTCCCGGACTCCAAGCCGGCCGGCGACCTGCTGCGCGAGATGCAGCAGCGCCGCTCGCACGTGGCGATCGTGATCGACGAGTACGGCGGCACGGCCGGCCTGGTCACCATCGAGGACGTCCTGGAGGAGATCGTCGGCGAGATCACCGACGAGTACGACCGGGAGATCGCGCCGGTGGAGGACCTCGGCGACGGCTCGTACCGGATCACCGCCCGCCTGCTGGTCGAGGACCTGGGCGAGCTGTTCGGCATCGAGCTGGAGGACGAGGACGTCGAGACCGTCGGCGGCCTGCTGGCCAAGCACCTCGGCCGGGTGCCGATCCCCGGTTCCGCCTGCGAGATCCCGCTGCCGGAGCCGGCCACGGACGGCCTGACCGGCATCCTGCTGACCGCCGAGTCCTCGGCCGGCCGCCGCAACCGGATCGGCTCGATGGTCGCCACCCCGGTCCGCAAGGGCGACGAGGCCGAGGAGTTCGCGGGCGAGTAGCGGGTGGGCTGCCGCCGAGCGACCATGGAGGGCATGACGCACAAACTGCGCGCGGAGTACGGCCCGCAGGGGGTGGCCGGCGGAGTCAGGTCCTGGCACGTGGTGCGGGACCGGGACCTCTCGACGGCGCTCTGCGGCCGGACCATGCCCGACGACGCCGAGACGCGGCCCGAGCAGGAGTGGGGCACCGGGCTGCGCTGCTGCCAGCAGTGCGGCTCGCTCTACATGCACGAGACGCCCCACATGCAGGGGAGCCACCCCTACAGCTAGGCCATGGCTGAGCTCTGGAGGTCGCCATGAAGCTGCAAGACGAACTGCCCGTCGACCACAAGCTCCTCATGGTCTGGCGGATCGGAGCGGGGCTCGGAGGAGTCTTCCTGATCGTGTTCGGGGCCCTCGGGCTGGCCGACCACCCGGGCTTCCTCGACACCCGGGGCGATCAGGTCGCGGGGCTGTCGACCAACGGCGCGCTGGCCGTCCTGTCCATCGTGGCGGGCGCGATCCTGGTGATCGGGGCGGTGATCGGCGGGAACTTCGCCGCCAACCTGAACATGGCGGTGGGCGTGCTGTTCGTCCTGTCCGGTTTCTACGGCCTGACGGTGCTCGGACGGCCGGAGGCCAACATCCTCAACTTCCGGATGTCGAACGTGCTGTTCGCGTTCGTCTTCGGGGTCGTCCTGACGACATTCGGGATGTACGGCCGGGTGAGCAGCCATCTGCCGCACGACAACCCGTACTGGCGCCATCGCGCCGAGAACGAGGAGCCGATGCCGTCCGGGCCGAAGACCTTCGTCAAGGTCCTCCGCCCGAACCCGGGCCCGACCCACCCGGTCGGCCACTGAGCCGCTGCTACTCGCCCGCTCGCCTCCGGGGCGCTCGCGATCCGGTGGCGACGGGCGGCGGCCTATGCTCGGCGGCATGAGTGACATCGTCGAGCTCGACCCCGAAGACAAGAAGATCATCACCCTGGCCCGCTCGGCCCGCGCCCGCAACGGCGTCCCCGAGGGGGCCGCGGTGCGTGACGAGACCGGCCGGACCTACGTGGCCGGGACGGTCGCCCTGGAGTCGCTGCGGCTGAGCGCGCTGCAGACGGCGGTGGCGATGGCGGTGGCCAGCGGCGCCAAGTCGCTGGAGGCGGCGGCCGTGGTGAGCGAGGCGGAGCAGCCGGCCGAGGCCGACCTGGCGGCGGTGCGGGACCTGGGCGGGGCCGGGACGCCGGTGCTGCTGGCCGGTCCGGACGGGGCGCTGCGGGTGGCGGCCGAGGCGCGCTGAGCGGCGCTGGGGGGCTGCCGAGGGGGCACGGAGGGGCTCTGGGGGGGCTGTTGAGGGGCGGCCAGGGCCCTTGCGGGGCCTTCTCGGCCCGGCACCACCCGGCGTGGTGGCCCCCACGAGTTCTGCAGATAATCTCACCGGGGGAGTGGACTCGGTGAGGGGGGCTGGGACATGGGGGCGGTGGCGTTCTTCGCCGGGCTGCTGCTGTTCGTGATGGGGCTGGGGAAATGGCAGGAGACCGGTTCGCAGGGCTGGCTGTTCGGCTCGCTCGGATTCCTGCTGGTGCTGGTGGTGGTCTCGCTGATTCCCGGGAACGCCAAGGGCGGAAAGCAGGGCTGAACGCGCCCGGGGGCGACCCCGGGCAGCGGGGCTCCGGTGATCAGGGAGAATGGAGCCCATGAATGCCCCTTCCTCCTCGTACCGCTCCGGGTTCGCGTGCTTCGTCGGCCGGCCCAACGCGGGCAAGTCGACCCTGACCAACGCCCTGGTGGGGACGAAGGTCGCGATCACCTCCGACCGCCCTCAGACCACCCGGCACACCGTGCGCGGCATCGTGCACCGCCCCGACGCCCAGCTCGTCCTGGTCGACACCCCCGGTCTGCACAAGCCGCGCACGCTGCTCGGCGAGCGCCTCAACGACCTGGTCCGCAGCACCTGGGCCGAGGTCGACGTGATCGGTTTCTGCCTGCCCGCCGACCAGAAGATCGGCCCCGGCGACAAGTTCATCGCCAAGGAGATCGCCGGGATCAAGAAGACCCCGAAGGTCGCCATCGTCACCAAGACCGACCTGGTCGACTCCAAGCGCCTGGCCGAGCAGCTGATCGCCATCCACCAGCTCGGCATCGAGCTGGGCTTCGAGTGGGCCGAGATCATCCCGGTCTCCGCAGTCGGCGACAAGCAGGTCGAACTGGCCGCCGACCTGCTCACCAAGCTGCTGCCGGAGGGCGACCAGCTCTACCCGGACGGCGACCTCACCGACGAGCCCGAGCAGATCATGGTCGCCGAGCTGATCCGCGAGGCCGCGCTCGAGGGCGTGCGGGACGAGCTGCCGCACTCGCTGGCCGTCGTGGTCGAGGAGATGCTCCCGCGCGAGGGCCGCCCGGCGGACCGCCCGCTGCTGGACATCCACGCCAACGTCTACATCGAGCGGCAGAGCCAGAAGGCGATCGTGATCGGCGCCAAGGGCTCGCGGCTGAAGCACGTCGGCACCACCGCCCGCAAGCACATCGAGGCGCTGCTCGGCACGCCGGTCTACCTCGACCTGCACGTCAAGGTCGCCAAGGACTGGCAGCGCGACCCGAAGCAGCTGCGCAAGCTCGGCTTCTGAACCGGGGCCCCTGAACCGGGGCCCCTGACCGGGGAGTTCGAGCGCCGGTCGCCGCTTCCGCCGCCGTCGCTGGTGCTACGCGCCCTCGCGCAGCACCAGCGACACCAGCTCCCGCTGCGAGTCGGTGAGCTTCGGGTCGGCGCAGTACACCGTCCGGCCGTCGACGGTGATCTCGTAGTGGAAACCGTCCGGCACCCCGTACGAGGGGGCGCGCAGCCCGCCCGCGACGGCCTCGCGGGCGAGGGCGTGGACGTGCGGGGCGTCCGTGCGCTCGGCGCTGTCGAGCTCCGCGTGGCGGACGATTCCGGCGAAGCCGCCGGTCCGGGTCACCTGGATACGCATGGTGTCCATGGTGGTACGCAGGGAAGGCTTTTGCGGCGCTTTTCCCGGACCGTGACCTTAAGCGCACCTCAACCCGGTCTCAGCCGGTCTCGGCTCCTCTGCCCGGCCGTACGGTGATGAGGTCATCCGGTCACCCCGGGCTGATCCCGACCTGCGCCCAGGAAGCCGTGACGGTGTCCGCGACCGAGGACTGGTCGGGGTAGCGGGCCTTGGCGGCGGCCACGGTGGCCCGGGCGAAGGCGGTGAAGTCGGCGTCGGCGGGCAGTGTGCGGCCGGTCAGCGCGTCGTACCAGATCCGCCCGGCGCGCTCCCAGGCCGAGCCGCCGAGGGCGGTGGCCAGCAGGTAGAACGCGTGGTTGGGGATGCCGGAGTTGATGTGCACGCCGCCGTTGTCCTCGGCGGTGTTCACGTAGTCCCGCATGTGCGCGGGCTGCGGGTCCTTGCCGAGCCGGGGGTCGTCGTAGGCGGTGCCGGGCGCCTTCATCGAACGCAGCGCCACGCCCTGGACGCCGGGGGCGAGCAGTCCGGCGCCGATCAGCCAGTCGGCGTCGGCGGCGCTCTGGCGCAGCGCGTACTGCTTGACCAGCGAGCCGAAGACGTCGGAGACCGACTCGTTGAGCGCGCCGGGCTGGTCCTGGTAGTCGAGTCCGGCGGTGAACTGGGTGACGCCGTGGGTGAGTTCGTGGCCGATGACGTCGATGCAGGCGGTGAAGTCGCCGAAGATCTCGCCGTCGCCGTCGCCGAAGACCATCTGGTGGCCGTTCCAGAAGGCGTTGTCGTAGTTGCGGCCGTAGTGGACGCTGGCGTCCAGCCGCAGGTTGTGGTCGTCGATGGAGTGCCGGCCGAAGGCGTCGGCGTAGAGCGCGAAGGTGGCGCCGAGGCCGTCGTAGGCGTGGTTGACGGAGGCGTCGGCGACCGCCGCCTGGCCCTCGGTGCGCGCGGTGCGGCCGGGCAGCCGCTGGCCGTGGGCGGCGTCGGAGATCACCCGGTTGAGGCCCGGGGCGCCGCCGGTGGGCGGGGGCGGGGAGAGGCGGGCCGCGCGGTGCGCGGCGTCGAGTGCGAGGGAGTGGACGGCGGCTTCGTGACCGGCCTCGGCGAGGCGGTCCAGGACGTACGGCGGGACAATCGCGCAGATCGGTACTGCTGCAGTCATGTGGCCCAGGGTGAGGCCTCGATGACCGAATGTCACCACCCTTGACATGACCGGTCGGCGTCTCAAGGAGTGGAACGGGAGCCCGGATCACTTCGGGGGCGCGCGGCGCTGGGTTACGCTGGGGCATCATGCGCAACGGGCTGCTTCTTCTTAGCTGCCGCGTCGAGGGCCTGTAGTCCACTGGGGCCGGCTCCCTCGCCGCGGGGAACGAGCTGTGCGCGGAATCGGCGATCCAATGGCGGGTCGCGAGCGGCAGCAGAGGCCGGCCAGTCGGTGTTGATCCCTCCCGACCCGCCCGCACCACGCATCCACAGGAAGCCGAGAGTCACCTCCATGACCGAGCAGACCTCCGCCGCGTCCATCCCCGCCGCTCGCGCCTTCGTCGACCGGCCCACCCCGATCACCGCCGCCGCCGTGCGCCAGCAGCCCTCCGGCATGCGGTACGGGCGCTACCTGCCGTTCGGCACCGTGGACCTGCCGGACCGCACCTGGCCGGACTCCGTGATCACCAAGGCGCCGCGCTGGCTCTCGACCGACCTGCGGGACGGCAACCAGGCGCTGATCGACCCGATGTCCCCGGCCCGCAAGCGCAAGATGTTCGACCTGCTGGTCGGCATGGGCTACAAGGAGATCGAGGTCGGCTTCCCCTCCTCCGGTGCCACCGACCACGCCTTCGTACGGTCGCTGATCGAGGAGGGGGCGATCCCCGAGGACGTCACCATCTCGGTGCTGACGCAGGCCCGGGAGGAGCTGATCGAGAAGACCGTCGAGGCGCTGGTCGGCGCCCCGCGCGCGACCGTCCACCTGTACAACGCGACGGCGCCGCTGTTCCGCCGGGTGGTGTTCCGCAACGACAAGGCGGCCACCAAGGCGATCGCCACCGACGGCACCCGGCTGGTGATGGAGTACGCGGAGAAGCTGCTGGGCGAGGACACCGTCTTCGGCTACCAGTACTCGCCGGAGATCTTCGTCGACACCGAGCTGGACTTCGCGCTGGAGGTCTGCGAGGCGGTCATGGACGTCTGGCAGCCGGGCGAGGGCCGCGAGATCATCCTGAACCTGCCGGCCACCATCGAGCGGGCCACCCCGAACGTCCAGGCCGACCAGTTCGAGTGGATGTCGCGCAACCTGTCCCGCCGCGAGTTCGTCTGTCTGTCGGTGCACCCGCACAACGACCGCGGCACCGCCGTCGCCTCCGCCGAGCTGGCCTACATGGCGGGCGCGGACCGCATCGAGGGCTGCTTGTTCGGGCAGGGTGAGCGGACCGGCAACGTCGACCTGGTGACGCTGGGGATGAACCTGTTCTCGCAGGGCATCGACCCGCAGATCGACTTCTCCGACATCGACGAGGTGCGCCGCACCGCCGAGTACTGCAACCAGATGGAGGTGCACCCGCGCCACCCGTACGCCGGTGACCTGGTGTACACCTCCTTCTCCGGCTCGCACCAGGACGCCATCAAGAAGGGCTTCGACACCCTGGAGGCCGACGCCAGGGCGGCGGGCGTGCCGGTGGAGGAACACACCTGGGGCGTGCCGTACCTGCCGATCGACCCGAAGGACGTCGGCCGCACCTACGAGGCGGTCATCCGGGTCAACAGCCAGTCCGGCAAGGGCGGCGTCGCGTACGTCCTGAAGAACGACCACAAGCTGGACCTGCCGCGCCGGATGCAGATCGAGTTCTCCCGGATCATCCAGGCCAAGACCGACGCCGAGGGAGGCGAGGTCACCCCGGCCGAGATCTGGCGGGTCTTCGAGGACGAGTACCTGCCGACCACCGACAACCCGTGGGGCCGGGTGGCGCTGAGCGGCTCGCGCACCCTGACCACCGAGGACGGCCGGGACGCGCTGACCGCCGAGGCCGTGGTGGACGGCACGCCGGTGGCCCTGAGCGGTGCCGGCAACGGCCCGGTCTCGGCCTTCGCGGACGCGCTGGCCCGGATCGGCTTCGACGTGCGCGTCCTGGACTACGCCGAGCACGCGCTGAGCGAGGGCGGCGACGCCCAGGCCGCCGCGTACGTCGAGTGCGCGGTGGACGGCCAGGTGCTGTGGGGCGTGGGCATCGACGGCAACACCGTGCTGGCCTCGCTGAAGGCCATGATCAGCGCCGTCAACCGGTCGCAGCGCGGGTAGTTCGTACGAGTGGCACACGGCGGGGCCGTCCTGCGGGGCGGCCCTTCGCCGTACCCAGGCACCTGCGCGGGGGCGCTGTGTCCTGCGCCACATTTTTTGGGATCGGAAGCCGTTCGAGGTACTGACACGTGCCGGTAACCATGGCAACATCGATCCACCGGAAAGCCGGGTCGGTGGGACGGCTCGGTGTCCGGTCGCGTGACCTGCCCATCGTCGAGCAGGCCGCCTGCCATGTCTGGGGAGTGGCGCCGTGACCAGGTTGTGGGGTGTTCGCCCGCGGTGGCGGACTGACGTTCTCGGTGACTTCTTCTGCCCGGGCTGCGGCGGGGACCGCAACTACCGCCGGCAGCACGGCCGGCGGTGGCTGCGGTTGCTCGGCACCCCGGTGCTCCCGCTCGGACCGGTGATCGGCAGCGTGCAGTGCACCAGTTGCCACGGTCGGTACGGCGTCGAGAGCCTCGAACAGCTGACCTGCGTACGCCTCGGCGCGATGCTGCGGGACGCCCAGTACACCATCGCGCTGGCCCTCCTCGCGGCCGGCGGCACCGCCCACCGGGAGGCGCGCGACGCGGCCTGCGCGGCGGTGCGCGAGGCCGGGTTCGAGGACTGCGGCGAGGCCCAGGTGCTGGCCGCGCTCGCCGCGCTCTCCGGACTCGGCGGCGAACTCTACGACGCCCACGGCATGGCCGGCGGCCTGGCCGTCGAACTGCACGCGGTGCTCGAACCGCTCACGCCGCACCTCGCCCACCACGGCCGCGAACGGCTGCTGCTGCAGGGCGCGGCGATCGCCCTGGCCGACGGGCGCTACCTGCCGCAGGAGCGCGAGGCGCTGACCGCGGTCGGGCGCTGCCTGGACCTGCCGCAGGCGCGGGTCGGGGCGCTGCTGGAGGCGGCGACCCGGGCACCGTACAAGTAGCCGGCACGAGCAACCGGTACACGTAGCCCGTACACGTAGCCCCTCGTCGCCGCTTCACCCGTCGACCATCTCCGAAATCCCCCACAAACGGGCCCGAACCCCCTCCGGGCCCGCCGTGACCCGCGCCGCAGTGGTCCTCCCCCACGGCCCCGGTGCGGGCAACACGGCTGTCCGGCGCTGTCCGCCCGCGGTGCGTCGCCGCCCGCGGCCGTCCGCCGCTGTCGGCGGCTGGGGGAGAATGGTCGGCATGAGTCTTTTCCGGGACGACGGCGTCGTGTTGCGGGCGCAGAAGCTCGGCGAGGCCGATCGGATCATCACCCTGCTGACCCGCCAGCACGGCAAGGTGCGGGCGGTGGCGCGCGGGGTGCGCAAGACCAAGTCCAAGTTCGGTGCCCGCCTGGAGCCGTTCTCGCACGTGGACGTGCAGTTCTTCAGCCGGGGGAGTGAGCTGATCGGCCGCGGGTTGCCGCTCTGCACCCAGGTCGAGACCATCGCGCCGTACGGCGGTTCGATCGTCACCGACTACGGCCGCTACACCGCGGGCACCGCGATGCTGGAGACGGCCGAGCGCTTCGCCGAGAACGAGGGCGAGCCCGCCGTCCAGCAGTACCTGCTGCTGGTGGGCGGGCTGCGCACGCTGGCGGCGGGGGTGCACGAGTCGCACCTGGTGCTGGACGCCTTCCTGCTGCGCTCGCTCGCGGTGAACGGGTACGGCGCGAGCTTCACGGACTGCGCCAAGTGCGGTCTGGAGGGGCCGAACCGTTTCTTCTCGCTCGCCGCAGGCGGGGTGCTCTGCCCGGACTGCCGAGTGCCGGGATGTGCCGTACCCTCCCCTGAGACACTGGTACTGCTCGGGGCGCTGCTGTCAGGGGACTGGCGGACGGCCGACGCCTGCGAGCCGCGGTACTGGCGGGAGGGCAGCGGCCTGGTCGCGGCCTATCTGCAGTGGCACCTGGAGCGGGGCATCCGCTCGATGAGATACGTGGAGAAGTGAGCACATGGCAGCGCGACGGCTCTTCGGCGGCGGCAAGCAGCGGGCGTACGCGCCCCCGACCCCGCACCCCAGCGGCGCACAGCCCCCGAAGATCCCCGGCGAGCTGGTGCCCGAGCACGTCGCCATCGTGATGGACGGCAACGGCCGCTGGGCCAAGGAGCGCGGGCTGCCCCGCACCGAGGGCCACAAGGTCGGCGAGTCCGTGGTGCTCGACGTCCTCGCGGGCGCCATCGAGCTCGGGGTCAAGAACATCTCGCTGTACGCCTTCTCCACCGAGAACTGGAAGCGCTCGCCCGACGAGGTGAAGTTCCTGATGAACTTCAACCGGGACGTCATCGCCCGCCGCCGCGACGAGATGGACGCGATGGGCGTGCGGATCCGCTGGGCCGGCCGGATGCCCAAGCTGTGGAAGAGCGTCGTCCAGGAGCTGCAGGTCGCCGAGGAGCAGACCAAGGGCAACGACGCCGTCACGCTCTACATGTGCGTCAACTACGGCGGCCGGGCCGAGCTGGCGGACGCGACGCAGGCGATCGCGCGGGAGGTCGCGGCCGGGCGGCTGGACCCGAAGAAGGTCAACGAGAAGACCCTCGCCAAGTACATGTACCACCCGGACATGCCGGACGTGGACCTCTTCCTGCGCCCCAGCGGTGAGCAGCGCACCTCCAACTTCCTGCTCTGGCAGTCCGCTTACGCCGAGTTCGTGTTCCAGGACGTGCTCTGGCCGGACTTCGACCGCCGTGACCTGTGGCGCGCCTGCGAGCAGTACGCGCGGCGCGACCGGCGCTTCGGCGGGGCGATCCCGAACGAGCTCCCCGCGCCGCGGCCGTCCCAGCGCTGACGCGCTCCGTATGCGACGGAAAGGACCCACCGGGATCTGCCCGGTGGGTCCTTTCCGTCGCGTACGGCTGTGTACGGCGTCGTACGACCGGTACGGCAGGTGTGCCGGTCGGCCGGCTCAGAGCTTCTTGGCGCACTCCGCGCAGGTGCCGAAGATCTCCAGCGTGTGGGCGATGTCGCTGAAGCCGTGCTCGGCGGCGACCGAGTTGGCCCAGCGCTCCACCGCGGGGCCCTCCACCTCGACGGTCGCGCCGCAGTGCCGGCAGACCAGGTGGTGGTGGTGCCCGCTGCTGCACCGGCGGTAGACGGCCTCGCCGTCGGCGGTGCGCAGCACGTCGACCTCACCGGCGTCCGCCAGCGACTGCAGGGTGCGGTAGACCGTGGTCAGACCGACGGAGTCCCCGCGGTGCTTGAGCAGGTCGTGGAGCTCCTGTGCGCTGCGGAAGTCCGCGATCTCGTCCAGGGCCGCCGAGACGGCGGCACGCTGCCGGGTCGATCGGGCACGCGGCGACGGGCCTGCGGTGGTCACCGGGGGTCCTCCTGGGGTCGTGGTCGGCTCGCACCTCATTGTGCCAGCCCGGCCCGCCCGTCAGGGGTGGTCGTGTCGGAGGAAGTCCGCTCCGGCGACTGGAGCGGCAGTTCGACGTCGCAGACCTTCGGTCCGTGCTCGGTGTCGGCGCGGTGGCGGTGGCGGCGGCGGGCGAGCGGTGCGGCGAGCGCGCTGAACACCGCGAAGACCGCGATGGCGAGCAGCACGATGGCCGGGCCGGAGGGCACGTCGAGCTGGTAGGAGCCGGTGACGCCGGCCAGCGAGACCACCACGCCGAGCGCGATCGAGGCGGCCTGGGTGGCGGCGAAGGATCGGGTGAGCTGCTGGGCGGCGACCACCGGGACCACCATCAGGGCGCTGACCAGCAGCAGGCCGACCACCCGCATGGCGACGGTGACGGTGACCGCGGCCATCACGGCGAGCAGCAGGTTGAGGGTGCGCACCGGCAGGCCGGTGACCCGGGCGAAGTCCTCGTCCTGGCAGATCGCGAACAGCTGGCGGCGCAGGCCGACGGTGACCGCGATGACCACCGCGCCGAGCACCGCGATCGCGGCCAGGTCGGCGGGGGCGACGGTGAGGATCGAGCCCCACAGGTAGCTCTCCAGCGAGCCGGCGCCGGCCTGGGCGGAGAGCGAGACGAGCAGTTTGCCGCAGGCCATGCCGCCGTAGAAGAGCATCGCGAGGGCGATGTCGCCGCGCTGGTTGCCGCGCGAGCGGACCAGCTCCATGGTGACGGCGCCGAGCACGCAGACCAGCACGGCCATCCAGACCGGGCTGGTCTGGAAGATGAAGCCGAGGCCGACGCCGGTCATCGCGACGTGGCCCATGCCGTCGCCCATCAGGGCCTGGCGGCGCTGCACCAGGTAGATGCCGACGGCCGGGGCGGTGATCCCGACCAGGACGGCGGCGAGCAGGGCGCGCTGCATGAAGTCGTAGGACAGCATCTCGGTCATGCGAGCAGCCTCGGCGGGGTCAGGTCGGCGTGCGGGTGGACGTGGTCGTGGCCGGGCAGCGCGTGCAGGCCGGTGTTGGGCACGGGCGGGCCGTCGTGCGCGACGCAGCCGTCCCGCAGGACGACGGCGCGGTCGATCAGCGGTTCCAGCGGCCCGAGTTCGTGCAGCACGAGGAGGACGGCGGCACCGCGGCCGACCTCGGCGCGCAGCGTGTCGGCGAGCACCTGCTGGCTGGCGGAGTCCACGCCGGCCATCGGCTCGTCCATGATCAGCAGGTCGGGGGAGCCGACCAGGGCGCGGGCGATCAGCACCCGCTGCTGCTGGCCGCCGGACAGGTCGGCCACGCCGTCCCCGGCCCGCTCCAGCATGCCGACGGCGGCCAGCGCGCGGTCCACCGCCTCGCGGTCCTTGCGGCGGAACGGCAGCAGCCGGTGCTGCGGCAGTCGTCCGGTGGAGACCACCTCGCGCACGGTGGCCGGGACGCCGGAGGCGGCGGTGGTGCGCTGCGGGACGTACCCGATCCGGTGCCAGGCGCGGAAGGAGCCGTACGGGGCGCCGAACAGCTCCAGGGTGCCGTGCTCCAGCGGGACGGAGCCGATCACGGTCTTGACGGTGGTCGACTTGCCGGAGCCGTTGGCGCCCAGCAGGGCGACGACCTCGCCGGGCCGGACGGTGAGGTCGACGCCGCGCAGCACCGGCCGGCCGCCGCGCGAGGCGACGGCGGCACGGAGGCGGACGGCCGGGGGGATCGGGTGGGTCGTCATGGTGTTCCGTCCCGTCAGCTGGTGGCGGCAGGGGTGGTGGCGTCGGGGGTGGGGGCGTCGGCTCCGGCCGGGGTGGCAGGCGTTCCGCTGCCGGCGGGGGCGCCGAGGGCGGCCTGGAGGTTGGCCAGGTTCTGCTTCATGACGGTGAGGTAGTCGTCCTTGGCCGGGTCCTTGACGCCTTCCAGCGGGTCCAGGACGGCGGTCTTGAGGCCGAGGTCCTTGGCGACGGTGTCGGCGAGCTTGGGGCTGACCAGGGTCTCGAAGAAGATCGTGGTGACGCCGTTGTCCTTGGCGGCCTTCTGTACGGCGGCGAGGCGGGCCGGGGTGGGCTCGGACTCCGGGTCGACGCCGTTGATGGCGACCTGGGTGAGGCCGTAGTGGTCGGCGAGGTAGCCGAAGGCGGCGTGGCTGGTGACGAAGGTCTTGGTCTTGGTGTCCTTCAGTCCGGCCCGGAAGTCCTGGTCGAGCGCGGTGAGCTTGGTGACCAGTTCGTCGGTGTTCTTCCGGTAGTCCTCGGCGTGGGTCGGGTCGGCCTTGGCGAACTCGTCGCCGACGCTCTTGGCGATCGCCGCGTAGCGGGTCGGGTCGAGCCAGATGTGCGGGTCGCCGGCCGGGCCCTCGTGCTTGTGGCCGTCGGCTGCGTTGCCGTCGCCCTCGGAGCCCTCGTCGAGGTGGTGGTCGACCAGCGGGCTGGCGGCGGTGGCGTCGATCCTGTGCTTGCCGGAGGACTGCGCGACGGCCTGGTCGACGGTGGGCTGCAGGCCCTTGAGGTAGAGGATCGCGTCGGCCTTCTGGACGGTGCCGACCTGCTTGGCGGTGAGCTCCAGGTCGTGCGGCTCGACGCCGGCGGCGGTGAGATCGGTGACCGCGACGTGCTCCTTGCCGATCTGCTGGGCGAGGAACTCCATCGGGTAGAAGGAGGCGACGACCTTCAGCTTGCCGTTGCCGCTGTCGGCGCTGCTGCTGCCTCCGCAGGCGGTGAGGACGAGGGGCGCGGCGAGCGCGGTGGCGGCGATGGCTATGGAGCGGCGGGTCCGTCGTCGAGGCAGTCCGATCATCATGACAATCATTCTCATCTAAGATGGAAATGATTGTCAACTCACTCGGACGGGTGAACGGGGGGTGGCGAAGAGTGGGGGCAGCCGGACGATACCGATTTGAATCACGTACCCATATGGCCGGTAACCTGAGGTATTCGGGTACGCGCAACCAGCCGTGCCCTGACCGTGCCGTACGTACTGAAGAGAGCACTGTGGCCGCCGACAAGATCGACACGATCGTCAGCCTGAGCAAGCGCCGTGGCTTCGTCTACCCCTGCAGCGAGATCTACGGCGGCACGCGTGCCGCCTGGGACTACGGACCGCTGGGTGTCGAGCTCAAGGAGAACATCAAGCGCCAGTGGTGGCGCGCGATGGTCCAGGCCCGCGAGGACGTCGTCGGCCTCGACTCGTCGGTGATCCTGGCGCGCGAGGTGTGGGAGGCCTCCGGCCACGTCGCGACCTTCAACGACCCGCTGACCGAGTGCCTCTCCTGCCACAAGCGCCACCGGGCCGACCACCTGGAAGAGAAGTACGAGGCCAAGCACGGCTTCCCGCCGCCGAACGGTCTCAAGGACGTCAACTGCCCCGACTGCGGCACCAAGGGCCAGTTCACGGAGCCCAAGGACTTCTCGGGCATGCTGAAGACCCACCTCGGCGTCACCGAGGAGGCCAGCGGCCTCGCGTTCCTGCGCCCCGAGACGGCGCAGGGCATCTTCACCAACTTCAAGGCCGTCCAGACCACCTCGCGCAAGAAGCCGCCGTTCGGCATCGCCCAGACCGGCAAGAGCTTCCGCAACGAGATCACCCCCGGCAACTTCATCTTCCGCACCCGCGAGTTCGAGCAGATGGAGATGGAGTTCTTCGTCAAGCCGGGCGAGGACGAGCAGTGGCACGAGTACTGGCTCCAGCAGCGCTGGGACTGGTACGTCGACCTCGGCCTGCGCACCGAGAACATGCGCTTCTTCGAGCACCCGAAGGAGAAGCTCTCCCACTACGCCAAGCGCACGGTGGACATCGAGTACCGCTTCAACTTCGGTGGCAGCGAGTTCTCCGAGCTCGAGGGCGTCGCCAACCGCACCGACTACGACCTGCGGGTGCACAGCGAGGCGTCCGGCCAGGACCTGAAGTACTTCGACCAGGAGTCCGGCGAGCGCTACTTCCCGTACGTCATCGAGCCGGCGGCCGGCCTCAACCGCGCCATGCTCGCCTTCCTGATCGACGCCTACTTCGAGGACGAGGCGCCCAACGCCAAGGGCGTCATGGAGAAGCGCGTCGGCATGCGGCTCGACCCGCGCCTGGCCCCGGTCAAGGTCGCCGTCCTGCCGCTGTCGCGCAACGCCGACCTCTCCCCGAAGGCCCGCGGCCTCGCCGCCGACCTGCGCACCGCCTGGAACGTCGAGTTCGACGACGCCGGCGCGATCGGCAAGCGCTACCGCCGCCAGGACGAGATCGGCACGCCGTTCTGCGTCACCGTCGACTTCGACACCCTCGAGGACAACGCGGTGACCATCCGCGACCGCGACACCATGTCGCAGGAGCGCGTCTCGCTGGACCAGGTCAAGGCGTACCTGGGTGCGCGCCTGATCGGCTGCTAGGACGGGTCCGCCTGTTCGGGGAGCCCCCGACCGCCCTGATCTCGGGGCGGTCGGGGGCTCCTCGCTGTGTGCGGCCTCGCTGCGGCGGCAGCCGTTACCTGCGTCCCCAGCGGGAGCGGGGGGCTGTGGGCGGGGTGGTCGGCAGGCCGGCCGCGCGGAGGGCGGCGAGGGTGGTGCGGTGGCGGGGCCCGCCGGCGCGGAGTGCGTCCAGCAGCTCGCCGTACAGGTTCCGGCTGCCGGCGCCGTCCAACGCGGCCGCCAGGCGCACCAGTTCGACGGGCGGGCGGAGCGCCGCCAGTTCCTGCAGCAGGTCCGTGGCGAGCGCCGGCGGCAGCTCGGTGACGAGGTCGGCGAGGTCGGCGGTGGGACGGCCGGCCGCCTGGCGCAGCAGCGTCCGGACGTCGCCGGGGCGGCCGTGCTGCTGGAGGCAGGCGGCGAGGGACGTCAGCTCGGGCGTCGGCGCCGAGCCCCACTCCCACAGGAGCGTCGCGCCGTCCGCGTTCTGCCCCGCCTGCTCCAGCGCCGAGAGGAGCCCCGGGACGGAGGCGGCCGGGTAGGCCCAGAAGGCGTGGAACAGTTCGGCCGCCTCCTCGGCCAGGCCCAGCTCGCGCAGCTCCGCCAGGACGGCGACGGCGTGCTCGGGCGCGGCCTGCGCGGTGCTGCGGGCGAGGTGGAGGGAGGCGCCGGTCGGGCCGTACTGGGCGAGCATGCCGACCAACAGTGCGGCGTCGGCGGGCTCCAGGCGGGCCGCCGCCTGGTCGAGCAGCTCCTCGGCCTCGGTGAGGGCGCCGGTGCGGTGGAGGGTGGAGATCCGCTCGGTGAGGGCGCCGATGTCGGGGCGGGCGGGGGAGGGCGGGGCCTGCCGGGGCGAGGGTTGCGGCTGCGGCTCCGGCTGATGCGCCGGTTCCGGCTCCGGTCGGTACTGCTGGTGGTACTGCTGGTGTGGGTCCTGCTCTCCGTGTCTGAGTCGTGTCTCCAAGGCCTCCAACCGGTCGCTGAGTTGGAGGCACCGGGCGCCCAACCCCTCGCGGAGGGTGCGGGCCTGGGCGAGTTGCCGCAGCAGGTCACCGTCCGGCCGCTGGCGCCCCGGGCTCGCCCGGATCGCCTCGTTCAGTCGCCGTTCACGCTGACTCGCGTAACGGCTCGCACGGAGTAACTCGTCCAGCTCTGCGCGGAGTTCGGCGGCTTGTCGCTCGCCCCCCAGCTGTTGGCCTGCGGGTTGTGCCGTCGGCCGCATGCGCATGATCGCCCCAACCTGTCCATCCAGACCCTGACTGCAGGACATCCTGGCGTTGGTATGTGGCTGGGGAGTTAAGAGCGCACGACCAGTCGTGTCCGAGTGGTGTCAAGGAGCGCGCAGAGGGCGGTCATTGCAAGAAGTGCGCCGGTCGCGCTCCGTAGGAGGGTCGCCTCGTAGTACGGGCCGGGGGCGAGGACGGCGACGGCATACCCGACCACGGCACCTGCGGCCGCGGGCAGGAGAAGGCACAGGGTGTCCCGCCGGGCTGCCGATCCGATCACCAAGAGTCCAGCGAGCGCGGCGAGTTGGGGTGTGCCGAAGGTCTCGGCGTAGCGGATCGCCAGGGCTGGGACGAGGAAGAGCGTGAGCGCCCGGCCGATGGTCTCGGTGAGGGTGGCGGTGCGGGGGGCGGCCGGCGGTGTGACGGAGCGGGCCGCGAGGCGGGCGGCCGTGTGGCGGGTGGCTGCGAGGCGGCTCTCGGCGAGGCGGGTGCCGACGAGAACCGTCAACGCGACTGCGGCGGAGAGGAGATGGCCGCCGATCCGGGCGAGATTGTAGAGCAGCGCGGTGTCGTACAGCACCAGCATCAACTGCCCGTACGCCCACAGGTCGAGCGCGAAGAGGAACAGGTGGCGGCGGGCGGGGCGGTCGCCGGCCGGTTCGCGCCGGGCCAACCAGACGATCAGCGGCGGTGTGACGGCGACGGAGAGCACGCGCAGGGCGAGGTCGTCCATGGTGTACGGATTCCGCAGGTCCCACTCGACCGCGCAGAACGCCACGGTGTACGAGACGGCGGCGAGCGGGACCAGCGGCGAACGGGCCAGCCGGACGTACAGCTCGCGGTCCAGCCGCCGGACGACCGACACGAACGCCAGGAGGACGAGCGGCAGTTCGAGGAACGCCTGCACCCGCAGGACGGACGGCGCCAACAGCTCCGGCGCCGGGAAGCGGGCGGCGAGGGAGTCGAGGGCGCTGAGGCGGGGGACATCGAACCAGCCGGGCGGCAGGTAGCGGGCGATGAAGGACGGGTCCCCGCCGTGGACCCGGTTCACGTAGACGGCGACCAGGAGCTGGTTGAGGTAGATGAGCGCGACGATGGCGGCCAGTACCGCCTCCGGCCCGATCGCGCCCCGGCGGCTGGGCCGGGCCCTGGCCCGCAGCACCGGCACCTCTGGCGTCTTCGACGCCTTCGGCACCCCCGGAGCCAGGAGCAAGGCGGTGGCGGCCGAAGCCACCACCGTCCCGTCCAGCAGCGGAGCGACCGTGCTCATGCGGCCAGCCGCGCCCGCGCCTCCATCAACGCGAAGCCGAGCAGGTTCAGCCCGCGCCACTCGCTGGGCTGCTGCGCCCGGATGTCGTCGGCCGCGAGCCCGATACCCCAGATCCGGTCCACCGGACTGGCCTCGACCAGCACCCGGCTGCCGGTGCCCAGCAGGTACGCGCGCAGCGACTCGTCCTGCCCGAACTTCGCGACGTTGCCCGCCACGACCAGCTCGAACCGCCCGGCCACCCAGACCTCGTCGTCGAAGTCCTTGACCAGCCGCCCCAGCTTCTTCGCCTCGGCGGGCGTCCGGGCCTTCAGCACCTGCTGCGCGATGTCCTCGTCCCCGAACATCCGGGCCTTGCCGGCCATCATCCAGTGCTCGGCGGAGGCGTACGTCACCCCGTCGACGGTGAACTCGCCGGGCCACCACTGGCTCATGCACTCCTGCCGGGTGCCGCCGTCCTTGCGTGCGGTGTGCCCCCAGAACATCACCCACTTCGGGTGCACCCCGTCGGCCATCAGCGCAGCCAGCTCCTCACGGCTGCGGACGGCGGCAGGGTTCCCCACGTGCATCTCGCTCATATCGTCATAGTGACACAAAGGGTCTGGTGCTCGCGAACCGTTTGATTGCGACGTATCACCTTGAGCAGAACTGACCAGCGGGGTGGGCCGGCCCCGTTCGCTCTCCTGCCTCGTGGCGACGGCCCGCCGGGCCCGCCTGTCCATCGCCGAGACTGTGAACTGGCTACGCGAACTCGGAGTCGAAATCCCCGAAGCCGCCGACAGCATCCGCGCAGCCCTGGCCCGGGTGCCTCGGGAGATCCCGTCAGCCGGCTGCGGCCAGCTCCAGGAGCCGTAGCCCGACCGCCGTCACCTCGTCCGCCGTCCACCTCTGGGCCGGTCCGCCGAGGCTGACCTCGGCCATGGCGAGGCCGGGGGCGGCGTCCTGCCAGTAGCCGATGAACCAGGTGTCCTCCTGCTCGGCGAGGGTCAGGTGGGCGGCGTTCAGTGCCTCGGCCGGGTGCGGCAGCCAGAGCTGGAACTCGTGGGTCGGCGGGACCTCCGGGTAGAGGCGGGCGCCCGGGAGTGCGGCGAGGGCCCGGGTGAGCGTCGCAGCATGGCGGGTGTAGTCGGCGAGGTGGGGGAGGACGGTGTCCATGCCGTGGAGCGCGGCGAGGGCGGCCGGCCACTGCTGGAAGAGCTGGCCGCCGTAGCGGTGGCGCCAGGTGCGGGCGTAGGCGGTGAGGGCGGCGTCTCCGGCGAGAGCGGCCCCGCTCATGCTGCCGAGGTCCTTGTAGTAGGAGACGTAGACGCTGTCGGCGAGGGCGGCGATCTCGTCGAGCTGCCTGTCGAAGTGGACTGTGGTGTTCCAGAGGCGCGCGCCGTCGAAGTGCACCCGGGCGCCGGTTTCGCGGGCGGCGGCGACGAGTTCGGTCAGCTCGTCCCAGGTGGGGAGGAGGTAGCCGGGGTCGCGCAGCGGGAGTTCGACCGTGAGGGTGCCGAAGGGCTCGCCGAGCGCGCGGAGTTCCTCGGCGGTCGGCTGGCGCTGCTCGGTGGTGGGCCAGAGGCCGCGCAGGCCGGTGAGCTGGGTGTAGGCGTGGCGCTCGTGGCGTTCGATGTGGCTGAGCGGGTGGAGGACGACGGCGGGGTTGCCGGTGCGTTCGGCGTGGTAGCGCAGGGCGACCTGCTGCGCCATGGTGCCGGTGGGGAAGAAGACCGCGTCTTCCTTGCCGAGCAGAGCGGCGGTCCGTTCCTCCAGTTGTCGCACCGGGCCGTCGCTGCCGTAGAAGTCGGGGAAGACGTCCAGGCCGTCCAGGGCGGTGAGTTGGGCGAGGCGCTCGCGGATGCTCATGATGCGGTCGCCGGAGAGGAACCGCTTGCAGGACATGCGGGCCGCGCGTCGCCGGTGGATCTTGCTCTGGTCATCGGTCATCCGGGGATTGTCAGGCCGATGGCGGGGTCGGACCAACTGGTTTTCGGGCCAACCGGTTTTCCCGGCACCGGGCCCGGCCGGGGTCGTGGCGGCGCAGCGGACGGGAGTCGACGGCCCCCGCGCCCGCCCCGGTCGCGACCGAGGATGCTGCGGCGGCGAGCAGGGAGGTGCGGGGGCGGGTCGGTAACGTCATGAGGTGCGAGCAGGGGGAGGGTCGACGTCGTCGGGGCGGGCCGTCCGCTCGATGCCGCCGTGCGGCGGGCGGAGGTGGGAGCGGCCGCATCCCGTCGTCCGTTGGCCGGTGGCTACCGGTCCGCGGTGAGCTTGCCGGCCGCAGCCCAGTTCTCGGCCGGGTACTCCTGGATCCACACGAACACGCTCTCGGCGGGGACCTCCAGGGCCTCCACGAAGGCCTCGGTGACCTTCTTGACCAGCTCGCGCTTCTGCTCGACCTCGCGCGGGCCCTGCTGAATGGTGACGATCGGCATCTTCGGCTCCTGACCGGTTTCCTGTGGGGTGTTCCTGCCGGGTTTTCCGGCTGAGAACAGTCCACCCGATCGGGCCGCCCGCACCCAGACCCGAATCGCTCTGGCAGCGATCACGAATCCTGATCGTCCCTGGTCAGGCTGGTCGGGCTGGTCGGGCTGGTCACGGCCGTCTGGCGGCAGGCTTGCAGGAGCAGCCGGGGGAGCGGGGCGGAGCGTCGTACGGCGATCGAGGTCGGGAGGGTCAGCGGGGTTCGGCAGGGGCGGAAGGCGATCCGGTGGGTGTTCGTCATCCGGGCGTTGGCGGCGTACACCACCGTCCACATCGGGGTTCCGGTGCCGATCGCGGCGAGGGTGTCCTGGAGGGTGCCGCCGTGGGCCGGGCCGAGGACCGGCTGGAAGCCCGCCTGCGCGCAGGCGTCCGTCACCAGGTCCACCAGCGCCGGGTGGTTGCGGCGTTCGGTCAGCCGCAGGGGCAGGGCGGCGAGGTCCGCGAGGTCGATGTCGGGCTGGTCGGCGAGGGCGTGCCGGGCGGGGAGGGCGAGCACCAGCTCGTCCTGCCAGACGGGCAGGAAGCGGAGTTCGGTGTTGCTCTCGGGGATGGCGCCGCGCACGAAGGCGGCGTCGAGGCGGCCGTCCGCCAGTCGGGCGAGCCGTTCCCGTACCGGGGCGGAGTGGAGTTCGACGCGCACGCCGGGGGCCCGCCGCTGGTAGGTGTCCAGGATCAGGTCGAGCCGCTCGCCGAGTCCGGTGATGGTGCCGAGCCGGAGCACGGCGGGTGTGGCGGCCTCGGCGGCGAGGTCGGCGGCGAGGGCGCGGGCGGCGTCCTCGGCGGCCAGGACGTCCCGGGCGGCGGGCAGGAAGCGGTCGCCGGCCGGGGTCAGCCGGACGTACCGGGGCGAGCGGTCGAACAACGTGACCTTCAACTCCCGTTCCAGGCGCCGGACCTGTTGGCTCACGGCGGGCTGGCCGAGCAGCAGCTGCTCGGCGGCCCGGCCGAAGTGCAGTTCCTCGGCGACGGCGACGAAGCAGCGCAGCTGCCGTAGCTCCATGCGGTCCGGTCCCCCTGCTCGATGTGCCGACGGGCCCATGGTCGCAGGTCGGGGTCGCGCGGAAAATGCGGTGGCCGTCCGCTCGGCTTCCCTGTCACGATCCCGCGGTGACTACGTTGTTCCTGATGGTCGGCCTGCCAGGGGCCGGAAAGACCACGATGGCCCGGCAGCTCGCCGAGGAGCAGGGCGCGCTGCGGCTGACGCCCGACGACTGGATGATTCCGCTGTTCGGCGCATCGGAGGCGGACGGGAAGCGAGACGTGCTGGAGGGGCGCATGCTCTGGCTCGCCTTGGAGGCGGTCAGGCTGGGCACCAACGTCGTGGTGGACTACGGCTGTTGGTCGCGGGAGGAGCGGTCCGCGATCCGCTGGCTGGTGGAGTCCGAGGGGGCGTGCTTCCGGATGCTCTACCTGCCGGTGGACGACGGGACCCAGCGTGCCCGGATCGCCCATCGCTGGGCGACCACTCCCGAGGAGACGTTCCCGATGACAGAGGCGGACATCCTGGCCGGGCGGGCGCACTTCGAGGAGCCGGACGCGGCGGAGCTGGAAGGCCTCGGGGTCGCTGCCGGCCTGCCGCCCGGCTGGGCGGACTGGCGGGAGTGGGCCGCGAACCGGTGGCCGTCGTTCGCGTGACCGTTCTATCGCGACTGTTCCCCAAGGGTCCGCCCGCCGTGTGCAAGCGCCGCCGTCCCGTACGGCGCCTCCGCGAAGGCGAAGGTACTGGGCGGGACGGTGAACCCCCTGGCCGGGTCAGGCCGCGAGCAGTTCCAGGACCAGTCGGACGGCCTCCGGCACCTCGACGTGGTCGTCCGGGGTGGCTCCGAAGTGGCCGCCGGTGGGCGTCACGACGGCGGTGGCGCCGAGGCCCTCGACGAACAGCCGGACGTGCTCGGTCGGGTCGGGCTGGTTGACCGGGTCGTCCATGGCCTGGAGGATCCGGAAGTTCCGGGCCGAGCGGCGGATGCGCGCCCAGTCGAACTCGTCCTCGAAGAAGGAGGCGAGTGCGTCGTACCCGACCTCGTGGGCGGAGGCCGCGACCAGCAGGACGCCCGCGAACACCCCGTTCGTCTCGTGGTCGTGCTGTTCCAGGAAGCGCAGCACGTTGACGCCGCCGATGCTGTGCCCGACCAGGACGGTGGACTCGGCGGGGCCGGCGGCGAGCGCCGCGTCGCCGTAGGCCTTGCGCCACGGCTCCAGGCTGGGCGCTTCGGTCTCCGGCAGTCGGGGCACGGTGACCCGGTGGCCGGCGTCGGCCAACTGCCGGGTCAGGTACGGGAACCAGACGCTGTCGTCGCTCGCGCCGTAGCCGTGTGCCACCACGATGTCGCTCATGATCGATCCACTCCCCTGAATTCAAACGATCCGTCGCGTTTCGATTAAAGGTAGCACGCTGCTAGCGTGAGGAGGTGTCTTCCGGAGAAACCCACAGCGGAGAACCCCGCCACAGTGGAGAAACCCACAGCCGCCGCACGGGCGGCCGGATCCGCAGCCAGGACGCCCATGACGCCGTCCTGGCCGCCGCGATCGAACTCGTCGAGGAGCTCGGCTACCAGGCCGTCACCATCGAACGCATCGCCGCCCGCGCCGACGTCGCCAAGAGCACCATCTACCGCTGGTGGAAGTCGAAGGCGATCCTCGTCATGGACGCCTACCGCACGGCGGTCGAGCAGCGGATGCCCGAGCCCGACACCGGTTCACTCGCCGGCGACCTGACCGCCTTCGCCACCGCCCTGTACGGCGTCACCGCGCACCCCGTCCGGGTTCGTACGCTGCGCGGCCTCATGGCGGAGGCCCAGCTCGACCCCGGCTTCGCCGGGCCGTTCCGGGAGTGGGTGGAGAGTCGGCGCGCCGTCGTGCTCGGCCTGCTCTCCCGGGGTGTCCAGCGCGGCGAACTCCCGCCCACCGCCGACCTGCAGGCCGCCACCGACCACTTCTTCGGGCTCTTCTGGTACCGCCTCCTGGTCGAGCACCAGCCCCTCGAACCCGCCCTGGCCGCCGCCCACGTCGACCAGCTCCTGAACGGCCTCCTCGCGGGCGGATCAGCCGTTCGAGTGGTTTGAATAGCGCGTCGCGTTGGTGCGGGCCGTCGGCGCACCAGACTGGGCGGCCGTTGCCGTGCTCAACTCCCCTTGTCGCCCACGGAGGTTCCGATGTCCGGTTGGGACTACACGAACGACGGTTCGCCGACGGACCCGTTGCAGATCAACGGCATCACGGTCACCCCGGACCCTCCCGCCCCGGGGCAGACCAGTGTCTTCACCATCGACGCGACGGTGCAGGAGCCGATCGCGGACGGCGCCTACGTCGACGTCACCGTCAAGCTGGGTCTGATCAAGGTGCTGACCAAGCAGTTCGACCTCCTCGCCGAACTGCGCGGTGAGGGCAGCCTCAAGCTGGCCTGCGGCACCAGCGACGGCAAGAGCCCGATCCCGAAGGGCGACACGAGGCTGACCCTCACCCTGGACCTGCCGCGGGAGACCCCGCAGGCGACGTTCAACATCGCTCTTCGCGGCTTCACGGTGGATGACGACGATCTGCTGGCGCTCGACGTCAAGGTCGACTTCCTCAAGAGCCGTTGAGATCTCGTTCCGAACGATCAACGGGGCCGGTAGTAGGCCTCGATGGGGGCCCGGGCTTCCCCGTGCAGCGCCGGGCCCTCCTCCGCCACCACCGGCCACGCCCCCGACTCCGGGTTGAGCTCCACGAGTTGCTCCGTCGACAGCGCGTACACCACCCGGCCGATGCCCGAGCGGACGAGGCCGCCGCCGCACATCCCGCACGGCTGGCAGCTGGTGTACATCGTGGTGCGGGCGGCCGTCTCCGGGTCGAGTTCGCGGGCCGCCCAGCGGGCCAGCTTCAGCTCCGGGTGGGCCGTGATGTCGTTGTCGCGCCGCACGGTGTTGTGGGCCTCGGCGAGGATCTCGCCGTCCGGACCGGCCAGCAGGGAGCCGTACGGGGCGTCGCCCAGGGTGATGGCGCGGGCCGCGATGGCGATGGCTCGGCGCAGGAGGGTCTCGTCGGCTTCGGTGATCACGAGGTTGCTGCCTTCCAGTGGGTGGCCACGGTGGTGAGGGCCTGCCAGGCCGTCTGCGGCCGGCGGGTCTCCTCCGGGTCGCCGTGGTAGGGGTCGAACACGACGGTCTCGGCGCCGAGATCACGCAACTGCCGCAGATCGTCGAGGATCTGCTCGATGGTGCCGACACCGGCCGGCCGCTCGAGGCCCTCGACCGGGGCGGTCGTCAGCCGCAGGGCGATGCGGGGCGCGAAGCCCGGCATCGGGTGCCCGGCCAGCACCTCCTGCATCCGGGCCAGCGGCAGCCGCAGCGGGTGCCAGGCGTCGCCGAACCGGGCCGCCCGTCGGAGCGCCGCCTCGCTGTGGCCGCCGACCCACACCGGTACGGACCCGTTCCGCCCGCCGTCCTGCCCGCCGTCCTGCCCGCCCCAGGCGTCCCGCAGCGTGCCCAGGTACTCGTCGGTCAGCCGGCCGCGCGCGGTGAACGGCACCCCGAGCGCGTCGAACTCCTGCCGCGCCCAGCCGACCCCCACGCCGAGGACGAACCGGCCGCCGCTGAGCCGGTCTAGAGTACCGGCCATGCGCGCCACCAACAGCGGGTTCCGGTAGGGCAGGATGAGCACGGTCGTGCCAAGCCGTAGGCCGGTGGTGATCCCGGCCAGCCAGGACAGCGTGGTGAACGGCTCGTAGAACGGCTCCGGGTACCGCTCGGCCACGTCCGGGGTCACCGCCACGTGGTCCGACACCATCAGGAGGTCGAAGCCGAGCCCCTCCACGGTCCTGGCCCACTCGCGCAGCACGCCGGGATCGGTCCCGGGCCCGAAATTGGGTACGTTGACGCCAAGTTGCATGCTTCGAGGCTATCCCCGTGATCATGGCGACCGGAACGGAGTCTTCCCGGTACTGGGCGGCGGCCGCCGCGATTCTCCCGGTAGATTCGCCCCATGGCCGTGAATCTTGACGACACCGACTGGGCGATCATCGAGCAGCTGCAAGGGGAGGCCCGCATCTCCCTCAGCGAGCTGGGGCGGCGGGTGAGCCTCAGCGCGTCCGCCACCACCGAACGCGTCCGGAACCTGGAGTCGCTGGGCGTCATCACCGGCTACCACGCGTCGGTGGACCTCGCGGCGGTCGGCTACCCCGTACTCGCCGTCGTCCGGCTGAAGTACCCGGGCAACCGCCACGAGCCGCTGCGCCGGCTGCTCGCCGAGCGGCGGGAGATCCTCGAGTGCCTGCGCACCACCGGTGACGACTGCTACACCCTGAAGGTCGCGGCGACCTCCATGGAACACCTGGAGACCCTCGTCGACGAACTGGCCGGCTTCGGCAGTACGACCACGAGCGTCGTCTACAGCCGGACCCTGCCGCTGCGCGGGCCCGCCAGGCCCTGAAGGCGAGGGCGATGGCGAATGCGAGAGGCGAGGGCGAAGGTGCTCCCTCGATCGGGGGGGGGTCGTCGGCGAACCGTGCGACCAGACTGGCGATCGTGACCAGGGAGGCCCTACTCCCCACGACCCCAGAGGAGTTCACTCATGCGTCAGCGCTTCCGCCACATGGCCCTCTCGCTCTCGGCCGTGGTCGCGGCGACGGTCGCGGCCGGCGTCCTGGCGGCACCCGGCGCCTCCGCCGCATCCGGCGCCTCCGCCGGCGCCCGGCCGGACCCCGTACAGCGGGGACTGAGCGCGCTGGTGCAGGCGGACGGTGTGCCCGCCGCGCTCGCGACCGTACGGGACCGCGACGGCCGGATCCGCCACTACACGGCGGGAGTGGGGGACCTGGCCGGCGGGGCGAAGGTGCCGGTCGACGGGCAGGTGCGGATCGGCAGCAACACCAAGACCTTCACCGCCGTTGTCGTGCTGCAGCTGGTGGCGGAGGGGAAGATCGACCTCGACGCCCCGGTCGACACCTACCTCCCCGGCGTGGTCCGCAGCGAGGGCATCGACGGACTGCACCTCACCGTCCGCCAACTCCTGCAGCACACCAGCGGGTTGGCCGACTACGAGGGTCTCCTTGACGAAGCCTCGCTCCGGGACCGGTACTTCGAGCCCCGCGAACTCCTGGACCTCGCCCTCCGGCAGAAGCCCGACTTCGCGCCCGGGGAGAAGTTCGGCTACAGCAGCACCAATTACGTGCTCGCCGGCCTGATCGTCCAGAAGATCACCGGCCGGCCGCTCGCAGAGGAGATCGACCGGCGCATCATCCGGCGCGTCGGACTGCGCCACACCTACTTCCCCGCCGTGGGCGACCGGACCATCCGGGAGGCCCACCCCAAGGGCTACCGGAAGGACACCGCCGACGGTCCGCTGCGCGACTTCACGGAGATGGACCCCTCGGCGGGCTGGGCCGCCGGGCAGATGATCTCCACCGACTCCGACCTCAACCGGTTCTTCTCCGCGCTGCTCGCCGGACGCCTCCTCCCGCCGGCCCAGCTCGCCCAGATGCGCACCACCGTCCCGGTCGGAGACACCGGCGTGGGCGCCGGGCTGGGGATCTTCAGTCGGCCGCTCTCCTGCGGCGGGGTCTACTGGGGTCACGGCGGCGACATCCCCGGGTACGAGACCCGGGGCGGTGCCACCGACGACGGCCGCGCCGTCAACATCGCGGTGACCACCGTCCCGACCGACTACGGCGTGACCCGGCACCTGGAGAGCGTCGTGGACACGGCGCTGTGCCGCTGAGCCGGGCCGGAGGCTTCATGCCGCCCCTGGTCGGGTGTCAGGAGTGGTACCGGTGCACCTCGTCGGTCACCAGGGCGGTGCCGTTGTGGAGGGACACACTCGAATAGGTCGCCCGCATGCGCGTGGCCCGGACGGTCAGCTACTGCTCGATCAGCATCCCCGCCACGTCATCCGAGTGGAGCCGCCGCGCCCGCTCCCGGCGCACCAGGAACAGCGTGATGCCGGCGATGGCGGCGACGAGCGCGAGCAGGAACAGCAGGACGAAGCTCATGGCGTCAGTCTTCTCTGATCGCGAACGGACCACCGGCCCGGGTCCGCAGAAGCCGGCGCCCTGGCGAAGGATCATGCTGGGCCGGCGCCCGGCACCGCCCCCGGCGAGGCCACCGGAAGGTCCCGTTCGTCGGCTGCCTCGGCCAGGCGCTTGTCGTACGTGACGAACCCCGTGAGCGCGTGTTCCAGGTGCTCGGCACTGGCCAGGTGGACGGCATCGAGTGCACGCAGGTGCCGGGTGGGGGACTGTCGTGCGGCTCGGAGGATCGGGTCGGAGAGCCGGACCCGGAGCAGCCGGTCGAGCAGTTCCTCCGAAGCATCGAGCAGCTCCCGGGGCGCGCCGACTCGGATGAGCGCCCGCGGGACCTCCACCTGGGCCAGCGCACTGGTCGCATGGCCCTCGGAGCCGTGTGAGGAGAGGTAGGTGCGCAGCGCGTCCGACTCCTCCTCCGGGACCAGGAGTTTGAGGATGGCGCAGGAGTCGAGGTAGATCACCGGTCCTCCTCCTCGCGCATGGCGTGGAGGGCGTCGGCGGCCGAGCCGAGGCGGACGTCGAGCACCGGTGGGGACCAGTCGGCCAGGCCACGGGCGGTGGCGGCGTTCTCCGGGTCGATGGTGCCGTCACGAACGAGGTCCTCCAGCACCCGCTGCTCGGGGTCCGGCGGCGCGAGTACGGCGATCAGCCGCCCGTTGCGGGTGATCTCGATGCGCTCGCCGGCCGCGACCCGGTCGACCAACTCGCTGGCGTGCTGCTGGAGCTGTCGGATGGGGACTCTGGCTGTCATGCGACTCACGGTAGGGCGGACCGTGCGGCGATTGCGAGGAACGTGCGTCGACTTCACGCGAACGGGTGGCACGCCCCGCCCGGGGCGGACCGGCGGTCGGCTCGACGGGCCGCACCGCCGGAAACCGGCAGCGCAACGCCGAGGGCCGCATGGCCAGAAACCCGGCAGCGCAACGCCGACGGCCCCGCGATCGGTGTGCGATCGCGGGGCCGTCCGCCGCCGCCCGGGGCCCGGAGGCCCTGGGGGTCAGCCGATGGAGCGGGGGAGCCGGGTGGTCAGGTAGAGGATGGTGAACGAGCCGAGGAGCTGGATGCCCAGGCAGAGGGCGAGCGTGCGGCCCATGCCGAGGCTGGGGGAGAGCGACAGGTACAGGGTGCCGAGGGTGGCGACGCCGAGGGCGAGGCTGGACTGCTGGCCGGTGGCCAGGACGCCGCTGCCGACGCCGGCGCGGGTGGCGGGCACCTTGGAGAGGACGACCCGGAACAGCGGGGTGCCGATCAGGCCCTGCCCGATGCCCGCGAGGGCGACGCCCGGGGCCATCCGCAGCGGGGAGAAGTGCGCCCAGTCGGCGAGGACGGTCAGGGCGAGGGTGGCGAGGCCGGCGGCCTGGATGACGGCGCCGGCGCTGAGCACCCGGCTGCCCCAGCGGCCGATCAGGCGCGGGCCGGCGAGCGAGGCGCTGAAGTAGCCGACGGCCATCGGGACGAGCGCCCAGCCGGCCGCGATCGGGCCGAGCTTCAGGCCCTGCTGGAGGGCGACCGCGATGACGAACATGAAGCCGCCGAAGCCCGCGAAGTAGGGGAGTGCGATGCCGAGGCCGTGCCGCATCTCCGGGATGCGCAGCAGGGTCGGCGGCACCAGCGGGGTGTCCCCGCGCTGCTCGGCGCGGCGCTCGACCAGGGCGAAGGAGGCGGCGAGGACGGGGAACAGTGCGAGCAGCACCCAGGACCACAGCGGCCAGCCGGCGGCCCGGCCCTCCATCAGCGGGATGAGCAGGGAGAGCAGCGTGCCGGTGAGCAGGACGGTGCCGGGCACGTCGACCCGGGCGGCCTGGGGGGCCCTGCTCTCCGGGACGTAGCGGACCGCGAGCACCACGGCGAGCAGCGCGAACGGCACGTTGAGCAGGAACACCGAGCGCCAGCCGGTGCCGAACAGGTCGGCGGCGACGAGCATTCCGCCGAGCACCTGCCCGATCACCACCGAGATCCCGCCGACCGCGCCGTACACGCTGAGCGCGCGGCCGCGCCGGGCGCCGTCGGTGGCGGCGGTGATGGTGCCGAGGACCTGCGGGATCAGCAGCGCGGCCGAGGCGCCCTGGGTGGCCCGGGCGGCGACCAGCGACCAGGCGTCGGGGGCGAGGCCGCAGGCCAGTGAGGTGAGGGCGAAGGTGGCGGCGCCGACGACGAAGAGCCGGCGGCGGCCGAAGATGTCGCCGAGGCGTCCGCCGAGGACGAGCAGCACGGCGAAGGCGATGCCGTAGCCGGCGGCGACCAGCTCCAGGACGGCGGGCCCGGCGGCCAGGTCCTTGTCGATGGTGGGCAGGGCGACGTTGACGATGAAGAAGTCGAGCATCGGCAGGAAGGCCCCGAGCAGGACGGTGACCAGCCCGGCGGTGCCGAGGGTGGGCGCGGCAAGGGTGGGAGTGCCGGTTCCGGGTGCGGAGGTGCGGGGGGCCGCGGTGCCGGGGGTGGTGGCGGTGCGGTGCGGGGTTGGGGCGACGGCGAGTTGTTGGGTCACGGGTCATACGATGCGCCGCTCCGTACCCTGGTACCAGAGTGTGGTTATCCAGGTATAAGAAGTACCTGGCAACAGGCTGACGGTTGCCGCATGCTGGGGAGCATGAGCCTGATGACCCCCGCCGCGCAAGCCCGTCCGACCCAGGCCCGCACCGGCTCCGCCGGGCCGCACCCGGCCGCGCCGGGCACCCCGGTCAATCCCGGCGACGCCCGCCGGCACGAGTTGGCCGCGTTCCTGCGCAGCCGCCGTGAGCGGATCGCGCCCGAGCAGGTGGGCCTGCCGATGACCGGGCGCCGCCGTACGCCGGGGCTGCGGCGGGAGGAGGTCGCGCAGCTCGCCGCGGTCGGGGTGACCTGGTACACGTGGCTGGAGCAGGGGAGGGACATCCAGGTGTCCACCCAGGTGCTGGACGCGGTGGCCCGGGCGCTGCTGCTGGACCCGAGCGAGCGCGCGCACCTGTTCACCCTGGCCGCCGCGGACGACCCGGCACCGGTCAAGGAGTGCCCCTCGGTGACCCCGAGCGTGCGGCTGGTGCTGGATCAGCTGGCGCCGTACCCGGCTCTGGTGGTCAACTCCCGGTACGACGTGCTGGCGTACAACGCGCAGTACACCGGGATCGTCGGCGACCTCGCCGCACTGCCGCCCGAGGACCGGAACCTGATGTGGATGGCTTTCACGCCCTCGCGGTTCCGCGACGTGCTGGTCGACTACCGGACCGAACGGCTCGGCATGGTGGCCCGGTTCCGCTCGGCGATGGCCGACCACAGCGCGGAGCCGGCCTGGAAGGTGCTGCTGGCCCGCGTGCTCAAGGCCTCGCCGGACTTCGCGGAGCTCTGGCAGCGGCACGACGTGATGCGGCCGGGCAACGGCATCAAGCGCTTCCAGGTGCCGGGTGTCGGCCTGCTGAGCTGCGAGTACACCAACTTCTGGCTCAGCCCCGCGCTCGGCACCCGGATCATCACCTACACCCCGCTGGACGACGGGACCCGCGCCCTGATGGACCGGCTGCCCACCGGGGTCTAGGCGCGGACGGCCGCGTCCCGCCCGAGCAGCAGGCACACCACGGCGAGCGGCAGCTCGACGCAGCCCGCCATGGCCAGCGCCGCGAGCACCGCGTGCCCCGGTCCGGCGCAGGCGATGTCGGCCAGCGCGTCCGAGGTGAGCATCAGGGCCACCGCCGCGCCCGCCCACAGCGCGGCGGGGCTGCGCCGGCGCAGCAGCGCGTCCAGCGAGAGCAGGGCGGAGAACTCCACCAGGTCGAGCACGACCCACGGGGTCTCGTGGCAGACGGCGAGGATCGTCAGCCAGGGCAGCAGGGCGACCGCCGCCATGACGGGCACCCGGGCGAAGCGCACGGGCAGGACGAACGAGGAGGCCGAACCGGCGAACGGGGCGCAGAGGCCGACGGGCCGGGCCGAGAGGACGGCGGTGCTCACGCCGCGCCCCCGACCCGACGGGCCGGAACCCGCTCCAGCGGCAGCCGCTCGGCCGGCCCGCCTGCCGGGTGTTCGACCAGCACCGTGTCGAACGGCCCCTCGGCCCAGGCGAGCCAGAACCGCCCGGCCACCGTGACCACTTCGGCCGCGACGGCGGACCGGACGGACCGGACCGACCCGGCGGACCGGACCGGCCGGAACGCCCGCCGCCCGGCGAACACCACCGAGGGCGCCGTACCGTCGGCCGCCAGCCGGCCCCAGGCGAGCACGTGCCAGGCCCGCCCGCCGGACGGGCTGCGCCGCGCCCCGCGCAGGAGCTGCGGGGTGAGCCGGGCGGCGACCAGGACGTCGGCCAACTCGCCGTGCTGGTACAGCTCCAGCGCGGCCCGGCCGCGGCCGGACCCGACGCTGCGGACCGACCAGGGCCCGGCTCCGGCGGACAGCGCCCCCTCCGGCTCCGACGCCGGGAGGAGCGCGCCCCCGGGAGCACCCCCGTGGTTCCCGGGGACGGGCCGCCCGTGCGGCGGAGTGGCGGAGTGCGATGCGGTGCTCGTCATGGGCTCAAGCTTTCCGTCGGGCACCCCCTCCTGTCGGTGGTGTCCCGCCCCGGATTGGGGGTGTATCCAGGTACACCCCTACCGGGTACCCCCCTTCATGGCGGCTGATGATCACCGGGCCCTACGCTGTCGGCCATGCCCTCCACCACGTTGCGCCGAGCACTCGTCAGGAGCCTGCGGCGCCCCTCGTGGTTGCCCGGGGTCTGGCGGGACACCCGTTTCATAGCCGCCGGAATACCGTCGGCCCTGCCGGTCTGGCTGGCCGTCACCGAGTCCAAGCTGGTCTTCCCGGTGCTCGCCGCCGTCCTGGTGTGCACCCGCCCGTTGACCGCTCTCCAGCGCGGGCGGCTGCGTGCCCTGCGCGGGGTGGAGGTGCCGCCGCCGCGCCCGTTCGCCGGGCGCCGGATCTGGCTGCTGGGCGTGACGTGGCGCCAGACCCTGCACCACCTGGTGGTCGGCCCGCTGCTGGCGGCGGCCGCGCTGGTGGTGGTGTGGGTGTGGGGCGCCGCCCTGGTGCTGGCCACCGTGTACGGCTGGATCTGGCTGATGCCCGCCGGTACCACGCTGCGTTCGGACCTGGCCGGGCTGGACGTCCTGCTGACGATCGGCGGGGTGCTGCTGCTGGTGGCGATGGCCTGGCCGGCGACTCTGATGGCCCGCCTGGAGGTGTGGGCGGCGCTGCTGCTGCTTGGTCCCGGCCGGGCGGAGGCGTTGGAGCGGCGGGTCGAGGAGATCGCCGAGAGCCGGGCGGGGCTGGTCGACGCGGTGGACGCCGAGCGCCGCCGGATCGAGCGCGACCTGCACGACGGCGCCCAGCAGCGCCTCACCTCGCTGGCGATGAACCTGGGCCTGGCCCGGCGCACCCTCAAGGACGTCCCGCCCGAGGTGATGCAGGTGATCGTCGACGCGCACGAGGAGGCCCAGGCGGCCATCGACGAGCTGCGCGACCTGGTCCGCGGCCTGCACCCGGCGGTCCTGGAGGACCGCGGCCTGGACGCGGCGCTGTCCGGCATCGCCGCGCGCGCCCCGCTGCCGGTGCGGCTGGACGTCGACCTCTCCGAGCCGATCGCCCCGACCGTCGAGGCGGTCGCCTACTTCACCGTCTCCGAGGCGCTTACCAACGTGGCCAAGCACGCCCGGGCCAACCGGGTCGACCTCGCGGTGCGGACGGCTCGCGGCCGGCTGCGCCTGGTCATCAGCGACGACGGCGTGGGCGGCGCGGACCCCTCGCGCGGCACCGGGCTGACCGGTCTGCGCAAGCGCGCCGCCTCGGTCGACGGCACGCTGTCCGTTCTCAGCCCCCTCGGGGGCCCCACCACCATCACTGTGGAGTTGCCGTGCGCGCTGTGATCGCCGAGGACTCGGTCCTGCTGAGGGTCGGCCTGGTCAAGGTCCTGGAGGCGGTGGGCTTCGAGGTCGTGGCAGCCGTCGGGGACGCCACCGAACTGCTGGCCGCGGTCGAGGAGCACCGCCCCAAGGTGGTGGTCGCGGACGTCCGGATGCCTCCGGGCTTCCACGACGAGGGCGTGAAGGCCGCGATGGTGATCCGTCGCCAGTGGCCGGACACCGCCGTCCTGCTGCTCTCCCAGTTCGTGGAGGAGCGCTACGCCGCCGACCTGCTGTCGACCAACACCAGCGGGGTCGGCTACCTGCTCAAGCAGCGGGTGGCCAATGTGGACGACTTCGTGGACGCGCTGCAGCGGGTCGCCGAGGGCGGGACCGCCCTGGACCCGGAGGTGGTCGCCCAGCTGCTGGTGCGCCGCCACCGGGACCCGCTGGAGAAGCTGACCCCGCGCGAGCGGGACGTGCTCTCGCTCATGGCGGAGGGCCGTTCCAACGCCGCGATCGCCGGCTCGCTGGTGGTCAGCGAGAGCGCGGTGGCCAAGCACATCAACTCGATCTTCACCAAGCTCGACCTGCCGCCGGCCGAGGACAGTCACCGCCGGGTGATGGCGGTGCTGCGGTTCCTGGAGGTCGGGTAACGGTGGGCGTGGCGAAGGCTTGGCGCGTCACCGGGACGCTCGCGGCCGTCCTGGTCATGGCCGTCGGTGGACTGCAGACCTGGGCGACGGCGGCGCAGCAGCAGTCGAACTCGACCCGGTCGTACGACGACGTCACGATCCACCGGTTGACGCTGGAGACCGGCAGCGCCTCCGTCAAGGTGAGGGTGGGCCGGGAGAGCCGGGTGGTGGTCCACCAGCGGCTGGACTGGATGGTGCGCAAGCCGGTGGTGTCGACCGTCCTCGCCGACGGCGTCGTCACCGTCGGCGTGCACTGCCGGCAGATCCTGCCGGTCGCGGACGTCGGCTGCGGCGCCGACCTCGAGCTGGAGGTGCCGGCCGCCACCGAGGTGACGGGGTCGGTGGACTCCGGCTCGGTCCAGGTGGAGGGCCTGAGCGGAAACGTGGACCTGAGGCTCACCTCCGGCGAACTGCTGCTGGTCGACACCTCCGGGGACGTGAAGGCGCACGCCACCTCCGGGCTGATCCAGAGCGCCGACCTGAGCGCACGGCGGGTGGAGGCCCAGACCACCTCGGGCTCGATGGAGCTGCACTTCGCCAAGGCGCCGCAGCAGGTGGACACCAGGTCCACCTCCGGCTCGCTGACGATGACCCTGCCGAAGGGCAGCCGCTACGCCTTCTCCAGCGACATCGGCTCCGGCAGCGGCCGGATCGATCCGCAGCTGGCGGACTCCGGCAGCCCCAACCGCATCCACGCCACGGTCACCTCGGGGTCGATCACCATCAATCCGTCGTAGCGCTCGCCCCTCGCGCGGACCGGCCCGGCGGCGTCCCGGTCCCGCCGCCGGGCCGGCCGCTCACCCTGGTGGGGGACAATGGAGAGTCCCGTCCCCTCGACCCGAGGTCAGCCGCGCATGACAGCCACGCCCGCACCCACCGCGCCCGACACCGAGTTCGCGCCGCTCGACATCGGCCCGATCCAGGTGTGGCCGCCCGTCGTGCTGGCACCGATGGCCGGCATCACCAACGCGCCCTTCCGCACCCTGTGCCGCGAGCAGAGCGGCGGCAAGGGCCTGTTCGTCTCGGAGATGATCACCACCCGGGCGCTGGTCGAGCGCAACGCCAAGACCATGCAGCTGATCACGTTCGACCCGAGCGAGAAGCCGCGCTCGATCCAGCTGTACGGCGTGGACCCGGTGACCGTCGGCAAGGCCGCCCGGATGATCGCGGACGAGGGCCTGGCCGACCACATCGACCTCAACTTCGGCTGCCCCGTGCCCAAGGTGACCCGCAAGGGCGGCGGCTCGGCGCTGCCGTACAAGCGCAACCTGCTGCGGGAGATCCTGCGCGAGGCCGTCGCCAACGCGGGCGACCTGCCGGTGACCATGAAGATGCGCAAGGGCATCGACGACGACCACCTCACCTATCTGGACGCCGGCCGGATCGGCGCCGAGGAGGGCGTGGCCGCGATCGCCCTGCACGGGCGCACCGCCGCCCAGCACTACGGCGGGACGGCCGACTGGTCGGCGATCGCCCGGCTGCGCGAGTCCGTCCCGGCGCACGTCCCGGTGCTGGGCAACGGCGACATCTGGTCGGCCGACGACGCGCTGCGGATGATGCGCGGGACCGGCTGCGACGGCGTCGTGGTGGGCCGCGGCTGCCTGGGCCGGCCGTGGCTGTTCAAGGACCTGGTCGCGATCTTCGAGGGCGACGTCGACTACGCCCGCCCCGACTTCGGCTACGTGGCGCGGGCGATGGTGCGCCACGCGCAGCTGCTCGGCGAGTGGATCGGGGACGAGGCGCGCGGCGTGATCGACTTCCGCAAGCACGTCGCCTGGTACACCAAGGGCTTCTCGGTCGGCTCCGAGCTGCGGGTGCGGCTCGCCAATTCGTCCTCGTTGGCCGAACTGGCCGAAACCCTGTCCGAGGTGGAGCAGTCGCAGGGCTGGCCGGCCGGCGCGGACGGCCCGCGCGGGCGGACCAGCGGCAACGGCCGGGTGGTCCTGCCGGAGAACTGGTTGGACGATCCGTACGACTGCGCCCGCCCGGGTGAGGACGCCGAATCGGACACCTCCGGCGGATGATCTATACGGACCGGCAAAATGGGCCCTCGCGGTCCGATTGCCACTAGGTCCCAGCCCTCTTGTCCATTCTGGACAGGAGGGCTCCTTTTCGGCGTCCGGATGTCACGGAACGGGCACGTTTCTGGACGCTGTGCGACGATCGGCGGAGGCCATCTACGCTCGAGCGGTGAGACACGCTGGTGACGCTTGCCACACGCCGCGGGGGCTGATGCCGGGTCAGTGGACGAAATGGACAGGTCGGCCGTGAATCGCTTCCCGAAGCCGCCATCCGGGGATCGGCCGATCCGGGTGCAGGAAATCAAGCCGGGGCAACGCGACGGACCCGCGGTCGCTACACAGCGTCCGAATCGTGCGATCTTCGGGTTTCGTTGTCTTCAAGAGTTGAACGCTGGCTAGCGTCAGGCGGACGATTTCACCAACAGAGGTGAACGCCTTTATGTGCATTCGATCTAGCGGGTTACCTCTCGGTACCGGCCTCGGGTGGCCTATTCAGGGCAGAGAAGTGCCTTCGAAATGGGTATGTTCTCCGGCGTCAGGGCAACCGCGTACGAGGAGACCGACCCGTGCCGTCCCAGCAGAAGTTTGTTTACTCCTTCACCGAAGGAAACAAGGACCTCAAGGATCTTCTTGGCGGCAAGGGCGCGAACCTGGCCGAGATGACCAACCTGGGACTCCCCGTCCCCCCGGGATTCACCATCACCACCGAGGCCTGCAAGGTCTTCCTGGAGACCGGTAGCGAGCCCTCCTCCCTCCACGAGGAGATCAGCGCCCACCTGGAGGCCCTCGAGCAGCAGATGGGCAAGAAGCTCGGCCAGGCCGACAACCCCCTCCTGGTCTCGGTGCGCTCCGGCGCGAAGTTCTCCATGCCCGGCATGATGGACACCGTCCTGAACATCGGCCTCTCCGACGCTTCGGTGGTCGGCCTCGTCGCCCAGTCCGGCAACGAGCGCTTCGCCTGGGACTCCTACCGCCGCCTGGTCCAGATGTTCGGCAAGACCGTCCTGGGCGTCGACGGCGAGCTGTTCGAGGAGGCCCTGGAGGAGGCCAAGCACGCCAAGGGCACCGTCAACGACCTGGACCTGGACGCTTCCGACCTCCGGGAACTGGTCGAGGTGTTCAAGGGCATCGTCGAGCGCGAGACCGGCCGGGCCTTCCCGCAGGACCCGCGCGAGCAGATGGACCTCGCCGTCCACGCGGTCTTCCACTCCTGGAACGGCGACCGCGCCCGGCTGTACCGCCGCCAGGAGCGCATCCCGAACGACCTCGGCACCGCGGTCAACATCTGCTCCATGGTCTTCGGCAACCTCGGCGAGGACTCCGGCACCGGCGTCGCCTTCACCCGCGACCCCTCCACCGGTGCCCAGGGCGTCTACGGCGACTACCTGTCCAACGCCCAGGGCGAGGACGTCGTCGCCGGCATCCGCAACACGCTGCAGCTGTCCGAGCTGGAGAAGCTCGACAAGAAGTCGTACGACGAGCTGATGGCGATCATGCAGAAGCTCGAGAACCACTACCGCGACCTCTGCGACATCGAGTTCACCATCGAGCGCGGCAAGCTCTGGATGCTGCAGACCCGGGTCGGCAAGCGCACCGCCGCCGCCGCCTTCCGGATCGCCGTCCAGCTGGTCGACCAGGGCCTGATCGACCTGGACGAGGCCCTGATGCGCGTCACCGGCGGCCAGCTGGCCCAGCTGATGTTCCCGCGCTTCGCCCCGACCCCCGAGTCCAAGCAGATCGGCTGGGGCCTCGCCGCCTCGCCGGGCGCCGCGATCGGCAAGGTCGTCTTCGACTCGTACACCGCCGTCAAGTGGTCCCGCTCCGGCGAGAAGGTCATCCTGGTCCGCCGCGAGACCAACCCGGACGACCTGGACGGCATGATCGCCGCCGAGGGCATCCTCACCTCGCGCGGCGGCAAGACCTCGCACGCCGCCGTCGTCGCCCGCGGCATGGGCAAGACCTGTGTCTGCGGCGCCGAGGAGCTGGAGGTCGACACCAAGGCCCGCAAGTTCACCACCGCCGACGGCCTGGTGGTCCACGAGGGCGACATCGTCTCCATCGACGGCGCCAGCGGCAAGGTCTACCTCGGCGAGGTACCGGTCCTGCCGTCCCCCGTGGTCGAGTACTTCGAGGGCACCCTGCACGCCGGCGCCGACGTCCAGGGCGGGCTGGTCCAGGCCGTCCACCGGCTGATGTCGCACGCCGACGGCCGCCGCCGCCTGGCCGTGCGCGCCAACGCCGACAACGCCGAGGACGGCGGGCGCGCCCGCCGCTACGGCGCCCAGGGCATCGGCCTGTGCCGCACCGAGCACATGTTCCTCGGTGAGGAGCGCCGCAAGGAGGTCGAGCACCTGATCCTCGCGGACAACGACAAGGACCGCGAGCAGGCCCTCTCCACCCTGCTGCCGCTGCAGAAGAGCGACTTCCTGGAGCTGTTCCAGGCGATGGACGGGCTGCCGGTCACCGTCCGCCTGCTCGACCCGCCGCTGCACGAGTTCCTGCCGGACATCACCGAGCTGTCGGTGCGCGTCGCCCTCGCCGAGGCCCGCAAGGACCCGAACGAGAACGACCTGCGGCTGCTCCAGGCGGTGCACAAGCTGCACGAGCAGAACCCGATGCTGGGCCTGCGCGGCGTCCGCCTCGGCCTGGTCATCCCCGGCCTGTTCGGCATGCAGGTCCGGGCCATCGCCGAGGCCGCCGCCGAGCGCAAGCTGGCCGGCGGGGACCCGCGCCCCGAGGTGATGATCCCGCTGGTCGGCACCGTCCAGGAGCTGGAGCTGGTCCGCGACGAGTGCGAGCGCGTGCTCGCCGAGGTCGCCCAGTCCACCGGCGTCCAGCTGGACATCAAGCTCGGCACCATGATCGAGCTGCCGCGCGCCGCGGTCACCGCCGGGCAGATCGCCGAGGCCGCCGAGTTCTTCTCCTTCGGCACCAACGACCTGACCCAGACGGTCTGGGGCTTCTCCCGGGACGACGTGGAGGCCTCGTTCTTCACCGCCTACCTGGAGAAGGGCATCTTCGGGGTCTCCCCGTTCGAGACCATCGACCGCGACGGCGTCGGCGCGCTCGTCAAGCACGCCGTCGAGGCCGGCCGGGCCACCCGCCCCGACCTCAAGCTCGGCGTCTGCGGCGAGCACGGCGGCGACCCGGAGTCGGTCCACTTCTTCCACGAGGTGGGGCTGGACTACGTCTCCTGCTCCCCCTTCCGGATCCCGGTGGCGCGCCTGGAGGCCGGCCGCGCCGCCATCGAGACGGCGGGCAGCGACTCGCGCTGAGGGAGGGAAGGCATCCCCTCCTCACGCGCGGGCACGACTGACCGCTCTTCCTCCCACCGGGAGGGCGTACACCGGAGCTCGGCGCAGGAGAACCGGCGTACGTAACACGGCCGAGCGGGAACGGACAACGGCGTCCGTTCCCGCTCGGCCGTACGTCTGCGCCCGGCCGCATGCCTGTACCCGGCCCTACGGCTGCGCCCGGCCGTACGTCCGCGCACCGGCGGGCGTGGCGGCGACCACGTGTGCGGCTCGCCGGGCGGGGCCCGGGCGCCTGCCAAGCTGGGGCGCATGACCAGTCGCAAAAACCCGCTCGTCGTCGTGGCCGTGCTGATCCTGGCCCTCCTGGCCGGGTCCGGGTACCTCCTCGCCGACAGGGGGAGCAGCCGCCCCAAGGCCGCCGCGAGCCCCACGGCGGCCGCCGCCGCGGGTTCTTCGACGTCCACGTCCTCGGCTCCCAAGCCCTCGGCCCCCAAGCCGTCCCCACCGGCCGGCGGCGCCCCCTCCGCGGCCGGCACCTGGGTCCCCGCCGACCCCGCGCTGGCCGACGTCTGCCGCACCAAGCTCCCCAGCCAGGCCCAGGACACCCTCGGCCTGATCGCCAAGGGCGGGCCCTACCCGTACAGCCGTGACGGCATCGTCTTCGAGAACCGCGAGAGCCGCCTCCCCAAGAAGGCCGGCGGCTACTACCACGAGTACACCGTGGTCACCCCGGGCTCCGACGACCGCGGCACCCGCCGCGTGGTCACCGGCACCGCCGGCGAGCAGTACTGGTCCGGGGACCACTACGCGACGTTCCAGGAGATCGACCCCCGCTGCTGAGCCGGCCTCCCGGCCCCGTCCTTCCGGCCCGACCTGGCCCGACTCGACCCGACCTGGCTCGGCTGATGGAAAGTACTTTCCATCCTGGAAACAGGGTGCCATGGTGGACGCTCTCGAAGAGGCCGGGTACGTCGCCGTGAAGAAGGGCTACGTCGGCAAGCGCCCCCGCACCTGGCTCGCCGCCACCAGGGCGGGCCGCAAGGCCCTGGCCGCCCACCTCGCCGAACTCCAGCGCCTGGTGACCGCCGCCGAGGCGGCCTCCGCCCGGCATGCCGGGCATGCCGGGCGGACCGTCAGTGGGCCCGGCGCCACGTGATCCGGCCGTGCGGGCCGTGCGGGCCGGTGGTGACCAGGGCGGTCAGTTCGTGCAGCACCGGTGCCGGGTCGCGGCGGAGCTGGACCGGCGTGGTGCGGACCACCGGGAGGCCGGTGGCGGTGAGCCGGTTGGCGCGGGCCAGGCCGCGCTCGTGATCGGCCGGGCGCAGGTGCCAGGCGCGGGAGTCGATCTCCAGGGCCACGCAGGCGTGTGGCCAGTAGGCGTCCGGGACGGCGAGGAAGCGTCCGTCCAGGAAGAGCACCGGATTCCACAGCGGTTCGGGCAGGCCCGCGTGTGACAGCAGCTCGTGGGCCTCGCCCTCGACCGCCGAGCGCACCCCCGCGGTGAGGTCCTCCACCACCCGGGCCACGTGCGGCAGTCCGAGCACGCCCGGCCGGGTCAGCAACTGGTCCAGCAGTTCGCCGAGTTCGCAGTGCCGCCGCTGGACGGCCTCCGCGCACAGCGCCCGGAACCGACGCTGCCCGGTCTCCCTCGGGGCGAGGTCCGCCAGCGCCCGCGCGACCGTGGTGCTCCACAGCCCGTCGTCCCGCTCGAAGCCGCCCGGCATCGCCCCGCCGGCCCGGTGGATCCGGACGAACTCCCGTTCCCCGACGCGGCGTTGGCGTGGAATCAGGACGTCGACCGCGTCTAGGTCGGCCGGGTGCCCGGCGCTCGGCAGCCCGGCGTCGGCCAGTACCGCGAAGCCGGTCAGCAGCACCTCCCCCGGCTGCGGCTCGTGCCCCTTCGGCGTCGCATAGGCCAGGGCGGCCCGCAGTTTCTGATGGGCCGTCAATCTCCCGCTCTGCAGGCAGATCACCCGGGGCAGCACCTGCTGCCAGGGTCCACCCGGCCGCAGCCGGTGGGCGATGGTGCCGGAGGGCACCCCGAGCCGGCGCAGCTGCGCCCGGGTGGCGATGTGCTGCTGGTCGGCGCCGAGCAGGGCGACCGGGTCGAGCGGGTTCGCGCGGGTCATGTCAGGGTGCTGCCCGCCCCGATCGGAGGTATGCGAAACATCCCTCGTCGGGGGCGTTCCGGCAAACGTGTTGACGAAACGGCGGCCGACCGGCTGAGCTGGCGCCCATATGACAACTCCACACACCGGCCCGGCGCTCGACGCGCTCCGGGGCCTCTCCGTCGGCGACGCCCTCGGCGCCCAGTTCTTCGTCCCCGAAACCGCCCGCGCCCACCTCGCCGACCGCACCGACCCGCCCGGCCCCTGGCCGTGGACCGACGACACCGAGATGGCCTGCTCGGTGCACGCCGCCCACACCGAACGCGGCACGATCGACACCTTCGACCTCACCCACGCCTTCGCCCGCCGCCACGACTTCGACCGCGGCTACGGCCCGGCCGCCAACCGGATGCTGCGGCTGATCCGCGAGGGCGGCGACGCGAAGCGGCTCGCCGCCGAACTCTTCGACGGCCAGGGCTCGTACGGCAACGGCGCCGCGATGCGGGTCGCCCCGCTCGGCGCCGCGTACGCCGAGGACCTGGACGAGGCCGTCCGGCAGGCGGCCTGGACTGCGGTGGTCACCCACACCCACCCGCAGGCGGTGGACGGCGCGATCGCGGTCGCGGTGGCGGCGGCTCTCGCGGTCCGGGCGCGGACCGAGACCATGACGCCGAAGACCTTCCTGGGCAGGGTCGCCCACCACACTCCGCTGGGCGCCGTCCACGACGGCCTGACCGAGGCGATCGGGCTGCTCGCCGAACCGGACCTCCGGGTCGCCGCCCACGTACTCGGCAACGGCAGCCGGACGTCGGCTGCCGACACCGTCCCCTACGCCCTGTGGTGCGCCGCCCGCCGGCTGACCGACTACCGGGCCGCGGTGTGGGAGGCGATCGCAGCGGGCGGGGACATGGACACCGTCGCGGCGATCACCGGGGGAGTGGTCGCCGCCCGCACCGGCACGCGCGGCATCCCGGCCGCGTGGACGGCCGCGCGCGAGCCGCTGCCCGGTTGGGCGTTCCCGGAGCCGGACAGCATCCCCGACGGCCGGGGCCGTGAGGAGATGCTGGTGCCGCGTCTCTTCCCGGTCCCGGACGTGGTGTGGACCGACGAGCAGTGGCAGCGCATCCGGACCGGGTCCGATCCGGCCGCGATGGACCACCGCTGGCAGGTCCTCACCTATGAGGGCACCCTGCGGCTGTGCCACCCGGACGGCCCGGCCCGCTGGGAGGTGACCGTCGCCCGCGTCCGGAACGGCTGGCGCCCGGTCTCCGCCGTCGCCGAGACGGCCCACCACCGGTTCCCGACGGACGCGGACCGGAGCCCCCTGCTCCTCGCTCGGCTCCTGAGGAACGCCGCCGACGGTGAGTGGTCCCCGGTCAGGCCGTGATCATCAGCTGCCCGGCGCCGCTGCCGCCCTGTCTAAGGCACTCCTGGTTGATCGCCGGATCCGGGGCGCTCGGCGAGGTGGCGGCGGCGATCCGCATCTCGATGATGTCCCGGACGGCCGGCCACTCGGCGTCGAGGATCGAGTAGAACGCGGTGGACCGGACCACCCCGTCCAGCCCGCGCGAGTGGGCCCGGCGCACGCCCTCGCCCGTCGCGCCGAGCCGCTCGATCGCGGCGCGCGAGCGCAGGTTGCGGGCGTCCGCGCGCAGGGAGATCCGCTGCACGCCCCAGGTTTCGAAGGCGTGGCGCAGCATCAGCAGCTTGGCCTCGGTGTTGATGCCGGTGCCCTGGGCGCGCGGCGAGAGCCAGGTGTTGCCGATCTCGGCGGCGTCCGGGACGGCCGTGGCGGGATCGCCGAACGGCACACCGGGCACCGGCGGCCACACCATCGGGCCCTGCCAGTAGTCCAGTTCCAGGAACCGGGTGGAGCCGACCACCCGGCCGTCGGCGACGTTCACCGTCGCGAACGGCAGCGACCGTCCCGAGGCCTGGTCGGCGAGGGCCCGCGCGATGTAGTCGCGGGCCGCTTCCAGGCCGTGCGGAACGGGGGTGAAGGCGTAGGTCGTACGGTCCTCGGCGCCGGCCTTGGCGATGGCCTCGGCGTGGTGCGCGGCGAGGGGCTCCAGCCGCACGGTGCGGCCGGTGAGGATGACAGGTACGGGCACGGAACCTTCGGTCCTTCATCGGTCGGAGGGCGCCTCCCGGGCCGGGGTGCGGCTCGGGATGCGGTTTCGGGGTTCGCCCCGGCCCGGGTCCGTCCGCCCGGGTAGCCGTGCGCGCCGGAGGATCCGGTCGGGCGGGGCGGGGGCGGCGGCCCGGAACGGGCGGCGCGGGGTGCCGGAACGGACACGGGTCCTCGGACCGGTCCGGCGGGAAGTGCGAGGGGACAGTGTGCGTCCGCGAAATGGCCGAGAAGGAAACGAGAGCGCGAAGGGAAGCAGGCGGCCAGGTGAAGGCAAGATGCGTCGTGGGTGGCTGGCCGAGCACCGGACCGGGACGTGGCCGACGGCGTTACGGACGACGTGACGACGACGCGACGATGCGAGGCAGCGAGAGGACGATACCCGCCAGAAGGCGGTGCGTCACTTCGCGGCGCGCGAATGGCGGCGCGGCCTGTTGCGGCGCACCTCGGAACGGGCCCTCGCAGGCCTGTGACCAGGGGATCTTCCGTCGGGTGCGATCATGGTCCGGAGGGGTCGGCCGAGGCTCCGGACGAGTCGTCCGGCGTGGCGGGAATTCCGGCGGTGCCCGGCACGCTGGACAGGACGAGAAGCCGGTGGGACGACGAGCAGAGAACGGGGTTGGGTGCGCGGTGCGTGACTTCCAGGCGCTGTACGAGCTGGATCAGCAGGGCGTGGCCGCGGTGGCCACCGCCACCGCGCAGTTGCGCGACACCGGCGCCGGCTTGGTGCTGCTCCAGCACTTCGAGGGCTTCATGGACGCCGGCGAGGCCGGCGGCCAGGTGGTGGCCCACCTGCTGGAGACGGGATCGCCGCAGGTGGTGGCCAGTTTCGACCACGACCGGCTGGTCGACTACCGGGCCCGCCGTCCGGCGATGGTGTTCGACCACGACCACTGGACGTCCTACGACCCGCCGGAGATCCTGCTCCAGCTCGTCCACGACGCCGCCGGCGCGCCGTTCCTGCTGCTCACCGGCCCCGAGCCGGACGTGGAGTGGGAGCGCTTCGCGCGCGCCGTCCGCGAGCTGGTGGAGCGCTTCGAGGTCCGCCTGTCGATCGACTTCCACGGCATCCCGATGGGGGTGCCGCACACCCGCCCGGTCGGCCTGACGCCGCACGGCAACCGGCTCGACCTCGCGCCCGGGTACCCGCAGTGGTTCGAGCAGGCCCAGGTCCCGGGCAGCGCGCAGGCGCTGCTGGAGTACCGCCTGGCCGAGGCCGGGCACGACGTCCTGGGCTTCGCCGTGCACGTCCCGCACTACGTGGCCCGCTCGGCCTACCCGGCGGCGGCCGTGCTCGTCCTGGAGGCGGTGCAGTCCGCCACCGGGCTGGTGCTGCCCGGCACCCGGCTGCGCGAGCGGGTCGGCGAGGTCTACGCCGACATCGAGGAGCAGCTGACCCACGGGGACGGCGAGTTGCGTTCGGCGATCCGCGGCATGGAGGGCCAGTACGACGCGGTGGCGGGCTCCGAGGACCGGGAGAGCCTGCTGGCCGAGCCGGTGGACCTGCCGTCGGCGGACGAACTGGGTCGGCGCTTCGAGCAGTTCCTGGCCGAGCACGAGCGCGGCGCGGAGTAGTCGGGAGCGGGCGCGGAGCCGGCTCCTCCGGCGCGGCCCCGGGGGCCCTGACGGGAACGCGGATTCCCCTTGGGAGGATTTCGCGGAGGCGGGAGTCATCGTCGACGGCCGCTCGTTGGAGCCCGAGGTGCCCGGGGGACGGGCTGCCGTGAGGAGCCGACCGTGACTCGTCGTACCCCCGGGGGGATGCCATGCCCAGGACCACACGCCCGACCGTCGCCCTGACGGCCGGGCTGGCCGCGCTGCTGCTGGCCGGATGCACCGGCGGAGGCGGTTCGGACAGCCAGGGGAAGGACCTCGCAGGCGCGGTGCCCGGCCGTGCGAAGGCCGGCGCCACCCCGTCGCCGACACCCACCCCGCCACCCACCGGCCCGTACGTCGCGCTCGGCGACTCGTACACGGCCGGCATGCAGATCCCCCCGCAGACCGGCGAGCCGCGCGGCTGCTCCCGCTCGGCGGTCAACTACCCGTCCCTGGTGGCCAAGGGCCTCGGGGTGGCGTCCGGGCAGTTCCGGGACGTCAGCTGCACCGGCGCCACCACCGTGGACCTGACCGCGGCGCAGGACACCGGCAACGGCAGCAACCCGGCCCAGCTGGACGCGCTGAGCGCGGACACCCGGCTGGTCACCCTCGGGATCGGCGGCAACGACGCCGGTTTCATGGAGGTCGTGACCGAGTGCGCCAAGGACAACCTGATGGACGTGGTGAAGGGCGTGATCAAGCAGACCCGCGCCGCCTCGCCCTGCCGTGACCACTACTCCTCCGCCGACGGCGCCGACGAGGTCCAACACAAGGTGGACGCGGCCGGCGACCGGCTCGGCGGGATCCTCCAGGACATCAAACGGCGCTCCCCGCAGGCCCGGGTGTACGTGATCGGGTACCCGACGCTGCTGCCGGCCGAGCCGTCGGGCTGCCTGCCGGTGCTCGGCAAGACCGTGGCCGCCTCCGACCTGGGCTTCCTCTCGGAGAAGGAGCAGCAGCTCAACGGCATGCTCAAGAAGCACGCGGAGGCGGCCGGAGCGGTGTTCGTGGACACGGCCGGGCCCTCGGCCGGGCACGACATGTGCGCGGGGGAGGACCAGCGCTGGGTCGAGCCGCCGTTCCCGGCCCGCGGAATGGCGCCGATCCACCCGAACGCCAAGGGGCAGGAGGCGGTGGCCGGCGTCGTCCTCAAGGCGCTCCGGGGCTGAGCCGTCCGGGTGAGGAGGATTCACCGGGACGGGCACCCGCGCGCCGCGCGGCGTTCACGCCCCGGCCCGCGCTCCTTCGCGCGCGGCATACCCCGCGTGTCAGGGGCGCGGCGTACCGTGAGTGCCATATGGATGACACCACGCACCGCCTCGCCGCCCCGATCCCGTACGACCACGCCGCCGAGGCCCGCTGGGTCCCCGAACCCGACAAGCGCCCGGGTCGTACGGCGTTCCAGCGCGACCGCGCCCGGGTGCTGCACTCGGCGGCGCTGCGCCGGCTGGCCGGCACCACCCAGGTGGTCGCCCCGATGCGCAGTGACTTCCCGCGCACCCGGCTCACCCACTCCCTCGAATGCGCCCAGGTCGGGCGGGAGTTGGGCGCGGCCCTGGGCTGCGACCCGGATCTGGTGGAGACGGCCTGCCTGGCCCACGACATCGGCCACCCGCCCTTCGGCCACACCGGCGAGGAGGCCCTCGACCAGGCCGCCGAGGAGTGCGGCGGCTTCGAGGGCAACGCCCAGTCGCTGCGCATCCTGACCAGGCTCGAACCCAAGCGCTTCGCCCCCACGGAGGAGCCGTCGACCCGGCTCGCCCCCTGGCCCGGCCGCAGCGTCGGCCTCAACCTGAGCCGCGCCGCGCTCGACGCCGCCACCAAGTACCCGTGGACCAAGGGCACCCACCCGAGCGACCCGGCCTCGCCCAAGTACGGCGTCTACGCCGACGACCTGCCGGTCTTCCGCTGGCTGCGGGCCGGATCCCCGGCCGGGCGCAAGTGCTTCGAGGCCACCGTGATGGACTGGTCCGACGACGTGGCCTACTCCACCCACGACGTCGAGGACGGCCTCCAGGCCGGCCACATCGACCCGGCCGTGCTGCGCGCCCCGAGCGAGCGCGCCGAGCTCTTCAAGGTCGCCGAGCGCTACGCCCCCGACGCCGAGCCGGAGGAGCTGGCCGCCGCCCTGGACCGACTGCTCGCCCAGGAATGGTGGCCCCGCTCGTACGACGGCACCGCGCGCGACCGGGCCGGGCTCAAGGACCTCACCAGCCAGCTGATCGGCCGCTTCTGCCTGGCCGCCGAGCAGGCCACCCGCGCCCGCTACGGCCCGGGCCGGCTCACCCGCTACGCCGCCGAGCTGGTGGTGCCGCGGGACGTCCGGCTGGAGTGCGCGGTGCTCAAGGCGGTCGCCGTCCGCTTCGTCATGCAGCGCGACGAGCAGGCCCAGCTGCGGGCCCGCCAGCGGATCGTGATCGCCGAGCTGGCGTACGTCCTCACCCAGCGCGCCCCCGAGGGCCTGGACCCGGTGTTCGCCGCGATGTACCGCGAGGCCGAGGACGACCGCGCCGCCCTGCGCACGGTCATCGACCAGATCGCCACCCTGACCGACGCCTCGGCCCTGGCCCTGCACGCCAAGCTCGTCGGCGCGGCCTGGGCGTAGCCGGTCCGCCGTTCGACCCGACCCCTCAACCCGGCTGGTTAACCCGGCCGGTTAACCCGGCCGCCCCAGTAGACTTCCGGGGTGGCCGGGCGGATCAGGGACGAAGACGTACAGGCGGTGCGCAGCGCACTGCCGATCGACGCGGTGGTCGGCGACTACGTACAGCTGACCAATGGTGGCGGTGGCGAGTACAAGGGCGTCTGCCCCTTCCACGACGAGAAGTCCGCCTCGTTCTACGTGAACCCCGCCAAGGGCGTGTTCCACTGCTTCGGCTGCCAGGAGAACGGCGACACCATCGCCTTCCTGATGAAGATCGAGCACTTCACCTTCGCCGAGGCCGTCGAGCGGATGGCCGCCCAGGCCGGCATCACACTGCGCTACGAGGAGGGCGGCTACAGCCCCCGCCACCAGCAGGGCGAGCGCACCCGCCTGGTCGAGGCGCACAAGGTGGCCGCCGCCTACTACCGGGAGCAGCTGACCTCGCCGGAGGCGGAGATCGGTCGCCGCTTCCTGGCCGAGCGCGGCTTCGACGAGGAGGCGGCCGCGGCCTTCGGCGTCGGCTACGCCCCGGTCGGCTGGGAGCACCTGGTCCGCTACCTGCGCGGCAAGGGCTTCACCGACAAGGAGATCCTGCTCGGCGGCCTGGCCTCGCAGGGCCAGCGCGGCGGCCTGATCGACCGTTTCCGGGGCCGGCTGGTCTGGCCGATCCGGGACATCGCCGGCGAGGTGGTCGGCTTCGGCGCCCGCCGCCTGCGCGAGGACGACAACGGCCCGAAGTACCTGAACACCCCCGAGACGCCGATCTACAAGAAGTCCCACGTGCTGTACGGCATCGACCTGGCGAAGAAGGAGATCGCCAAGTCGGGCCGCGCGGTGGTGGTCGAGGGCTACACCGACGTGATGGCCTGCCACCTCGCCGGGGTCACCTCGGCGGTGGCCACCTGCGGCACCGCCTTCGCCGAGGACCACATCAAGATCATCCGTCGGCTGCTGATGGACACCTCGCAGTACCGGGGCGAGACGGTCTTCACCTTCGACGGCGACGCGGCCGGCCAGAAGGCCGCCCTGCGGGCCTTCGAGGACGACCAGAAGTTCGCCGCCAAGACCTCCATCGCGGTCAGCCCGGGCGGCATGGACCCGTGCGAGCTGCGCCTGGCCCAGGGCGACGAGGCGGTCAAGCAGCTGATCGACAACCCGGTCCCGCTGTTCGAGTTCGCACTGACCTCGGCGGTGGCCCGGCACCGGGTGGACACCCCGGAGGGGCGCTCGGCGGCACTGGAGGAAGCGGCCCCGATCGTCGCCAAGATCAAGGACCGCTCGATCCAGCACGAGTACGCCGTCCGGCTGGCCGGCATGCTCGGCATCCTGGACGAGCCCTTCGTCGTCCGCAGGGTCTCCCAGCTGGCCCGCTGGGACCGCGAGCGCCAGCAGAATCCCCGCGGTGCCGCGCAGCGCCGCCCCGAACCGGTACAGCCGCCGCGCCCCGCGCAGCAGGCCTTCCGGCTCAACCCTCGTGACCCGGCCCAGTTCGTCGAGCGCGAGCTGCTCAAGTTGGCGCTGCAGCACCCGGACCTGGTCAGCCCGGCCTTCGACCACTACGGCGACGACGAGTTCCCGACCCCGCCGTACACCGCCGTCCGGCAGGCCGTCGCCAAGGCCGGCGGGGCCGCGTACGGGGCGACCCTGCCGGACTTCACCAGCGCGGTGCGCGAGGCGTCCCCGGACGACCGGGTGCGCTCGCTGGTCACCGAGCTGACCGTCGAGCCGGTGCGCTCGCGCCGCAAGGTGGACGCCGTCTACGCGGGGGAGTTCCTGGTCAAGCTCCGCCTGCTGGCCGTCGACCGCAGGATCGCCGAGGTCCGCGGCTACCTCCAGCGGCTCGGCCACCGGGCCGACACGGAGCAGCTGCACGCGGTGCAGACCGAGCTGTGGCAGCTCCAGCAGTACGGCGATCAACTGAAGAGCCGGGGCGCCGCCGCCCTGTAGCACTCGCTGCACAGAAAGTCGGCGCACGAGTCTCGGCCACGGAGTGTGGCGTACCGCACACTGGAGGGCGTCTCACCTCCGTACAGCGCGGGTCCGCCAGAGTCGCGCCCGCCCCGAGGGGATGCCCGTGGAGCAAGGCCTCGCCGCAGCGACCACCACCAGCACGAGAGCGAACCCCGCCGAACCGGCGGGGGAGCAGGAGACCGACCACGGCCGGGCCGGGGCAGCGCCCCCGGACGGCGCGCGCGTCCCTGCCCAGGGCCTGCCGGAAGGCCACCCGGACAGCCCGGAGCCCGAGCCGGAGCCCGAAGCGGACACCGGCGGCGATGCCGAGCGCCCTGCCGACCACGATGCCGACGCGGCGGACGAGCGCCGCGAGCCGGCCGACAGCGGCGGGCCGGGCGCCGACCTGCTGCGCCAGTACCTGCGCGAGATCGGCCGGATCCGCCTGCTCACCGCCGCCGAGGAGGTCGAGCTGGCCCGCCGGGTCGAGGCCGGCCTGTTCGCCGAGGAGCGGCTGAACGGGGCCCCGCCGTCCGACCCGTTGGCCGGGCAGCTGGACACCCTGGTGGTGCGGGGCCGGATCGCCAAACGCCGGCTGATCGAGGCCAACCTGCGCCTCGTCGTCTCCGTCGCCAAACGCTACGTCGGACGCGGGCTGACCCTGCTGGACCTGATCCAGGAGGGCAACCTGGGCCTGATCCGGGCGGTGGAGAAGTTCGACTACGCCCGCGGCTACAAGTTCTCCACCTACGCGACCTGGTGGATCCGCCAGTCGATGAGCCGGGCCCTGGCCGACCAGGCCCGGACGATCCGGGTGCCGGTCCACGTGGTCGAGCTGATCAACCGGGTGGTCCGGGTCCAGCGGGGGCTGCTGCAGGAACGCGGCCTGGAACCGACGGCGGCCGAGATCGGCGCCGCCCTGGGACTGACCGAGGAACGGGTGCGGGAGCTGCTCCGGCTGGCCCAGGAGCCGATCTCGCTGCACACCCCGGTCGGCGAGGAGGACGACGTCGCGTTCGGCGACCTGATCGAGGACGCCGACGCCGCCTCACCCGCCGAGTCCGCGACCTTCCTGCTGCTGCGCCAGCACCTCGACGCGGTGCTGGCCACCCTGGGCGAACGGGAACGCCAGGTCGTCCAGCTCCGCTACGGGCTGGACGACGGCCGCCCGCGCACGCTGGAGGAGATCGGCGCGGTGTTCGGCGTGACACGGGAGCGGATCCGTCAGATCGAGTCGAAGACGCTGGTCAAGCTCCGCGACCACGCCTTCGCCGAGCAGCTGCGCGGGTACCTCGACTAGGACGGTGTCGGCGAGTCGCTCGGGGCTGCCGGGGCCGTCGCCGGGGTCGTGGCCGGTGTGGTGGCCGCACCCGCTCCGGTGCCCGGCGGCGGCGAGGCGGGGCCGATCGGGATCGGGGTCGAGGCCACCACGGCGGCCAGGTCGAAGATCTCCTCGGTGCAGCGGTCTCCGCCCGGCTGGTGTCCGCAGAGGTGGAAGCCGATCGTCGGGTCCGCCGCGTTCAGCATGTTCGAGTAGTTGTCGTAGCCGTAGTGGATGAGGGCCTGCTCGCTGTCACCCGTGCTGTTGATGATCGTCGCGAAGTCGTTCGGCTCGCCCTCGGTGATCGCGGCCCACGCGGCCTGGCACGTCTGGCTGTACCGGAGGTAGATGACCACCTTGCCGATGACGTCGGTGTACAGGGTCCGCGCGTCCTTGCCGCAGCCGGTGTACTTGGGGTCCCGGTGGTCGCAGCCGAGGGCCTGGCAGGTGGGAGCGGCGGGGATGGGCTTGCCGGTGGTGCCGGTGGTGCCGGTGGCGGCCGGGAACGTGGTCGGGACCGGTTCGGCGACCGCCGTCGGCTGACCGTCGTGCCGGGCGGCGCGCAGGCCGACCAGCACCAGCAGGGCTGCCAGCACCGCCGCGCCGGAGACCAGCGCCGCCGGGCGCCGCCACCAGACGACGGGGGCGGGCTCCGGATCCTGGCCGGTCACCAGCGCCTCGTCTGGTTCCCCGGCGGACGCCTCGCCGTGCGACGCCTCGTCGGAGGTCACACCGGGCTCGTCGGAGGACGGCACACCGGTTTCGCCGAGGGACGGAACACCGGTTTCGTCCGGGGACGGCCCACCGGGCGGCGGCTCCGCGGCCGGGGAGTCCCGCGCCGACGGCTCGGCCGGTTCCCCCGGCACCGCCGCCCGCTCCCACAGCGCCCGCAGAGCGGCCCCGTCGCAGTCCACTGTCCCGATCAGCGCGTCCAGTGCCTGCTCGGTGACGACCCGCTTGCCGTTCAGCCAGCGCTCCCAGGAGGCCCGGCTGTAGTGCGTGCGGGTGGCCAGCTCGGACAGTGAGAGTCCGGCGGCGTCCTTGATGGCCCGGAGTTCCTCGGCCAGGCTTCTGGCGGGCTCGGACAGCTCCTCGGGCAGGTTCTTCCAGGCGGAACCCATGCGGCCTTCCAAAGATCAGGGACGGAACGGGGGAGGGAGACGGGCGGAACGGGCTCCGGCCCGGGCCGTTCGGGTGTCTCCGTTGTCTCCAACCTCATCGGCCTGGCGTCTCAATCCCCTGGTCATGGCGCTGAGACGGACGGAAGTGTCTCACAAGCCCCGGAGACGCTCGAACAGCTATCTGGCCATCGTGCAGAGTTCTCTCACCGGAGCGGTTGGCCGCCCGGTGGGTTCGTCGGATACCGGACGGTCACGTGCCGTTCGTCCGAAATCCGTCCCGGTTCCCCCACCGAGCCGGGGCAGCCTCGCGGGGGGAGGCTGCCCCGGCCCGTCCGGGACAGTCCGGCGGGAGGGCGCTTCACTGCGCCCTCCCGCCGTGACGTTCCCGTGGTGTTCCCGTCGATGTCCCGCGGCGTTCGCTCAGTGGTGGAAGCCTGACCGGGCCGGCACCCCGAGCTCCTTGAGCGGGACGGGCTGGCGCCGCAGTTCCGGCACCAGCCGGTGGAGGTCGGCCAGCAGCAGGTCGCCGAGGTCCCGGGAGAAGCCGTTGCGGCAGACCACCCGGAGCACCGACAGGTCCTCCCGGTTCGCCGGGAAGGTGTACGCGGGCACCTGCCAGCCGCGCTCGCGCAGCCGCCGCGAGACGTCGAACACGTCGAACGGGACGTCCCCTTCGGTGGTGAAGGCGAACACCGGCAGCTGGTCGCCGCGGGTCAGCAGCCGGAAGCAGTCCAGCGCGCCGATCTCCCCGGCCAGGTAGGTGGCGACATCGCGGGAGGCGCCCTGGACGGCCCGGAAGCCCTCCCGGCCGAGCCGCAGGAGCACGTAGTACTGGGCGATCACCTCGGCGCCGGGACGGGAGAAGTTGAGCGCGAAGGTCGGCATCTCGCCGCCGAGGTAGTTGACCCGGAAGACCAGTTCCTCCGGCAGCGCCGCCTGGTCGCGCCAGAGCGCCCAGCCCACGCCCGGGTAGACCAGGCCGTACTTGTGCCCGGAGGTGTTGATCGAGGCCACCCGGGGCAGCCGGAAGTCCCACACCAGCCCGGGGTCGAGGAAGGGCGCCACCATGCCGCCGGAGGCGCCGTCCACGTGCACCGGGACGTCGATGCCGGTGCGCTCCTGGAACGCGTCCAGGGCCGCGCAGATCTCCGCGATCGGCTCGTACGAACCGTCGAAGGTGGAGCCGAGGATGCCGACCACGCCGATGGTGTCCTCGTCGCAGAGCGCGACCGCCTGTTCGGCGTCGAGGTGGAAGCGCTCGCCCTCCATCGGCGCGGTGCGCGCCTCGACCTCCCAGAAGTTGCAGAACTTTTCCCAGCACACCTGCACGTTGACGCCCATCACCAGGTTGGGCCGGGCCCCGGCCGCGTAGCGGTCGGGGTTGCGGCGCATCCAGCGGCGCTTGAGCGCCATGCCGGCCAGCATGCAGGCCTCGCTGGAGCCGGTGGTGGAGCAGCCGACCGCGGTGTCCGGGTCGGGGGCGTGCCAGAGGTCGGCGAGGATCGCCACGCAGCGCCGCTCCAGTTCGGCGGTCTGCGGGTACTCGTCCTTGTCGATCATGTTCTTGTCGAGGCACTCGGTCATCAGCCGGTTGGCCTGCGTCTCCATCGACGTGGTGACGAAGGTGGCCAGGTTCAGCCTGGCGTTGCCGTCCAGCATCAGCTCGTCGTGGATCAGCTGGTACGCGGTCTCGGCCGGCACGGGGCCGTCGCCGAGCCGGTGCAGCGGCGGGGCCAGCTTCATCGCGCCCAGCGGGTCGGCGGCGGCCGTGAACGGAGCGACGCTCAGCCGGCGGTCCCCGGCGGCTCCCTTGTGCAGCGCCATGGCATCCTGCCGCCCTTCGTGTCGGTGGTTGTGTCCCGTCCCACGCTGCCACCGGGCGCCGGGTGACGCATCTTCACCGGCTGCCACCCCGAACGGCGGTCAGGCGCCACCCCGGCGGGCGGTCAGGCCGCCGTCTCCGGGTGGATCTGGCCGCGGGCGGCCCGGTACTGCCGGCGCACCGCCGAACCGATCGCCAGGTCCTGCTCCCCGTCGGGCTCGACGGTCTCGGCGTCCGGCAGCTCCCACTCCGGCGGCTCCGGGGTGCCCGCCAGCGCCCAGGCGGCCTGCCGGGCGGCCCCGCGGGCGGCGTGCGCGCCCGGCGGCGGCACCACGACCGGGACGCCGAACAGCATCGGGGCGATGTGCCGGACGGCGGGCAGCCGCCCGGCCGTGCCGAGCAGGAACACCCGGTTGATTCCGACGCCCTGGGCGCGCAGCACGTCCAGCGCGTCCGCGATGTTGCACAGCATGCCCTCGACGGCGGCCCGGGCCAGGTGCTGAGGGGTCATCGCGTCGGCGCGCAGGCCGGTCAGGGTGCCGGCCGCGTGCGGCAGCGCGGGGGTGCGCTCGCCGTCCAGGTACGGCAGCAGCACCAGCCCGTACGCGCCGGGGGAGGAGTGCAGGGCGAGGTCGCTCAGGCCCTCCAGTTCCAGGCCGAGCATCGCGGCGGTGGAGCGCAGCACCTGGGCCGCGTTGAGGGTGGCGACCATCGGCAGGTGCCGGCCGCTGGCGTCGGCGAAGGAGGAGACCAGGCCGGAGGCGTCCACGACGGCCTCCTCGTGCACCGCGAAGATCGTCCCGGCGCTGCCGAGCGAGACCACCGCGTCGCCCGGGCGCAGGCCCAGGCCCAGGGCGGCGGCCATGTTGTCGCCGGTGCCGGCCGAGATCAGCAGGCCCTCGGGGGTGTGCCCGGCGGGCTCGGCGGGGCCGAGGACGTCGGGCAGCTTGAGTTCGTGGCCGAGGGCCAGTTCGACCAGGTCCTGGCGGTACTCGCCGGTGATCGGCGACCAGTAGCCGGTGCCGGAGGCGTCGCCGCGGTCGGTGGTGCGGCGCTTGGGGTGGCCGAGCAGCTGCCAGACCAGCCAGTCGTGCGGCAGCAGCACCTCGGCGACCCGGCGGGCGTTGGCCGGCTCGAACTCGGCCAGCCAGCGCAGCTTGGCGATGGTGTACGTCGGGGCGGGCACGGCGCCGATCGCGGCGGTCCAGCCGGCCGGGCCGCCGAGGGCGTCCAGCAGCTTGGCGGCGGCGCCGCTGGAGCGCGGGTCGTTCCACAGGATCGCGGGCCGGACCTGTACCCCGCCCGCGTCCAGGCCGATCATGCCGTGCTGCTGCGCGCTGACGCCGATCGCCCGGACGCCCTCCAGCAGGCCGCCGGCCGCGGCGTCGCCGAGCGAGTGCAGCCAGACCTGCGGGTCGGCCTCGCCGGGGCGCAGGTCCTGGTCCTCGGGGACGGGGTGCGGCGCCTTGCCGGAGCGCAGGACGGCGCCGGTTTCCGTGTCGCACGCGACGATCCGGGTACGGCTGGTCGAGCTGTCTATCCCCGCGACGATGGCCATGTCGAGATCATGCCTCAGCCCGGCCCGGGACGCGTCCGGGCCGGGTGAGCCGTTGCCGCTTCGCGACCCCGCGTTGGGGCGCGCTTTGCCGTGGCATCACCGCCCCGTCACGGGCGGAAGGTACCCCAGCCGTCGTCCTCCGTCCGGGCCCGGTTGAAGTACGGCACCCGGTCGGTGACGGCCGACGGCAGCCGGTCGCCGACCCGGTCGGCGACCGCGCCCGCGGCCTTCCCGGCCACCGCGCCGGCCTGGTGCTTCGCCCGGTCGGCGGCGCCCTGCACTGTGGGGTTCTCGGCGATCTGCCGGGTGACCTTGGCGATCTGCTCGTAGCGCTGACGCCCGGCCCGCGAGCCGAGTACGTAGCCGGCCGCGAACCCCGCGGCCAACGACAGCTTCCACATGGTCGGATCCACCCTCTCCTGGCGGCCTTCTGCCGCATTGCCCTACCCGTCCGTCGGGACGGCGAACCGTCGTCCGCGTCCCCAGCATCCCCGGGAGCGGCTGCGGGCGCGCGCGGGGCACGCCGGGCGGCAACCCCGGGGCAACCGGCGAAAGCGATTGGCGGACCACCCCCCCGAGTGCGCTAATGTATGTCCCGCAGCGAGCGCCACGGAGTCCGGGAAACCGGAGGCCGGGGCGGAAGCCGATCCCCCATAGCTCAATTGGCAGAGCAGCCGACTGTTAATCGGCAGGTTATTGGTTCGAGTCCAATTGGGGGAGCTCGGGACGAGGCCCTCCGGGTCCTCTGCCCGCCCGTGGTACGGAAGTCGAGTGCCGCGATCCCGCATAGCTCAATTGGCAGAGCAGCCGACTGTTAATCGGCAGGTTATTGGTTCGAGTCCAATTGCGGGAGCTGCACCGGGTGCGCCCGGTGACTGCTCAGAGCGAAGGCCCCTCGGTCGACCGGGGGGCCTTCGTGTTGCCGCCGCCCGGTGTCGCGTACGTCACACCGTGACGGCCGCCCCGGCGGGCCCCGGAATCAGGTGGTCGCCTTCCGGTAGAGGTCGGTCACCCGCTGGTCGAAGGCGACGCTGTACGAGGTGCCCGGGGTGTCCCCGCCCTCCTGGTAGCCGCCGATCACGCCGACCACCGTGCCCTTCTCGGTCACCCACGGGCTGCCGCTGGTGCCGTCGGTGTAGCCGCCGCAGTCGAAGCGTTCCTGGGTGGCGCTCTGCGAGCGGGTCCGGACCGAGCAGGTGATCGGCTCGTCGCTCTGGTTCGGGTAGCCGGTCACCGAGACGGACAGCCCGAAGCCCTGCCCGGTGCCGATCGGGTTTCCGCCGACCGCGTCCTCGACCTGCCGGCCGTCCACCGTGCCCACCGTGACGAACGCCACGTCGTACTCCGGGTCGTCGTCGGACGCCCAGCGCGGGTCGACGGTGACCGACCGCACCGGCCAAGTCCCGTACGGGGTGGACCCGTTGCGGTAGCCCGGGGTGAACACCAGGCCGTCCAGCAGGCCGATCCGGCGGCTCTGCACACAGTGCGCCGCCGTCACCAGCAGGTTGTGCCGGGGGCTCTGCACGACACTCGCGGTGCACGCCCGGGGGCCCTGCGCGGTGTGGATGGAGAGCGTGCCGATCCGGTCCCGCGCGGGGCTCTGCTGCGCGACCTCGGCGGTCGGCGCCCCGTCCTGCCCGCCGCACGCGGTGCCGGCGGCGAGCAGCAGGGCGGCCAGCGCGGCCGTACGAACCGGGCGCGCGGGCCGTACCGGGCGGGGGGCCATCGGGGCTCCGTCTCGTTCCTCGGGGCGGGCACCGGGCCGTGCGTTCCGCCGTTCGTGAGGAAGATCTACCAGGCCGTGCCGGGCGGCGCCACCGTCGGGTTCCCGGTGCGGCGCCGGTCAGCCGGTGGCGCGGTCGTACAGCGCCTGGACGCGGTCGCCGAAGTAGCTGCTGTACGAGGTGTCCGGGCTGTCGCCGCCCTCCTGGTAGCCGCCGATCACGCCGACCACGGTGCCGGTCCTGGTGGTGGGGTCGAAGTCGGTGACCCAGGGGCTGCCGCTGGTGCCGCCGGTGTAGTCGGGGCAGTCGATCCGCAGCTGGGTGGGGCTCTGTTCGGAGGTGGTGTTGGAGCAGGTGATCGGGACGTCGCTGCTGCCCGGGTAGCCGGTGACCTTCACCGGGACCCGGTAGCCGCGGTTGACGCCCAGTCGGTTGGCGCCGAGCACCTGCTGGACCTGCTGCCCGTTCTGGGCCTGGACGACCGCGAAGGCGACGTCCATGTCCGGGTCGGCGTGGTCCTTCCAGCCGTCGTCGACGGTGACCGCCAGCAGCGGCCAGACGCCGCTGGGGGTGTCCCCGTCCCGGTAGCCGGGGACGAAGACCAGGTCGGCGCGCTGACCGAGCTTCGGGTCCCAGACGCAGTGGGCGGCGGTGACGATGAGGTTGAGCCCGGCGCTGTCGACCACGCTGGCCGTGCAGAAGTGGTCGCCGTCGGCGTTGCGGGTGAACACCGCGCCGACCAGGCCGTTGAGGACGCTGGGCTTGGCGGTGCGGGTGACTCCGGTGCGCCGGCCGACCGCCCCCTTGAACCGCTGCCTGCTCCAGCCGTGGCTGCTCCCCGAGGCGGCCGTGGCCGGTGCCGAGGTGACCGTGGGGACGCCCCCGCCGGGCCCCGCCGAGGTCGTGCAGCCCGCCGCGGCCAGCACCGTCGCGAACAGCCCGGCCACCACCCCCGCCCTACGTATCGTCGTCCGCCCAGGCTGCCCCGGACGGGCGTCGCGCCGCCACCCGGGCTGCGCCGCCCGGAGAGGCGCGCGCCGTCCCGCACCCAGGTGCGCCCCCGGCGCGCACCACGGGTGATCGACCGGCTATGCTGCCCGGGACGGCCTCGCTGGGGCCGTCTGCTGCTGCCGTGGCCGATCGACCGGCGCGCGGCGAACCGGGGCGGTAGCTCAGCCGGTTAGAGCAGGGGACTCATAATCCCTTGGTCGTGGGTTCGAGTCCCACCCGCCCCACCTTCTCGATGCGCGACGAGTGCCGTACGAGCGCGTATGACCGTCCGCGGGCAGGCCCTGAGCCGGAGCTCCGCCGCCTGCGACGACGCGAGTCTAGGACGCGGCCACTCCCTTTCCCCGGGTGGCGCGCCGGAATTCACCCGCCTGTGGGCATCGGCCCCGGCGTCCCCTGGTGGCTCCCCGGCCCTGTGCCCCGTCGGCGCCCTGTCGGCGGCGCGTCGGTGTTCCCGGTGTCGGCCCCCTGGTGCGGTGCGCGGAAAAAGTGATATCACTTTGCCATCGGATGCGGACGCTCGTTGGAGGAGTCGGTCTCATGGCCACACCGCGTTTCACCGTCGAAGACGGACCTGCCCTGGACCTTCCGGTCCCCAAGATCACCGAGCGGCTCATCACCGGGGCCGCCGGGTTGCCGGTGCTCTTCGGTGCGCTGCTCGGCCTGGTCGCGGGGGCCGGGTCGATCATCGGCGGAGGGGTCCAACTGGCGGACGGGCAGCAGGGGTTGGGTGCCGGACTGATCGTCGTCGGGCCGCTGCTGCTGCTGGGCTCGCTGCTGACGCTGTGCGGGCTGACGGTGGTCTCGCCCGGTCAGGCCCGGGTGGTGCAGTTGCTCGGGCGCTACCGCGGCACGGTCCGTGCCGAGGGCCTGACCTGGATGAACCCGTTCACCAGCCGTCGGCACATCTCCCTGCGGATCCGCAACCACGAGACCGAGACCACCAAGGTCAACGACGCGGACGGCAACCCGATCGAGATCGCCGCCGTGGTGGTCTGGCAGGTCGAGGACACCGCGATGGCCATGTTCGAGGTGGACGACTACACCGACTTCGTCGCCATCCAGACCGAGACGGCCGTGCGGCACATCGCCAGCAGCTACCCGTACGACGCCCACCAGGAAGGGCAGTTGTCGCTGCGCGACGGGGCGGACGAGATCGCCCGCAAGCTCTCCGCGGAGATCGCCGCCCGGGTCGCCTCGGCCGGGGTTCGGGTCGTCGAGTCCCGGATCTCCCGGCTCGCCTACGCGCCGGAGGTCGCCCAGGTGATGCTGCAGCGTCAGCAGGCCGGGGCCGTGGTGGCCGCGCGCAGGCTGATCGTCGAGGGCGCCGTCGGTATGGTCGAGGAGGCGCTGGACCGGCTCGCCGAGCGCGACGTGGTGGAGTTGGACGAGGAGCGCAAGGCCGCCATGGTGAGCAACCTCCTGGTGGTGCTCTGCGGCGACCGCGGCACCCAGCCCGTCGTGAACACGGGCTCCCTCTACCAGTAAGGCGCGGCATTGGCGACGGAACGGAAGAAGATCCTGTTGCGACTGGACCCTTCAGTTCACGACGCACTCGCCCGCTGGGCCTCGGACGACCTGCGCAGCACCAACGCGCAGATCGAGTTCCTGCTCCGCCGCGCCCTCACGGACGCGGGCCGGATGCCCGGCGGTGCGAACCGGATTCCCCGGCGCGGACGCCCGCCCAGGGAGAGCCCGGAGGACGGCGAATCCGACGCCGAATGATCGGACGGTTCCACCCCACTGCCCACAGCTTTGGAGTCCACCATGGACGTGCCCGCCAATCTGCCGGAGAAGCTGTACCTGCTCGCCTACGACCCCGAGCGTGAGCGGCTCACCGCCACCGACCGGCTCGACCTGGTGCTGCGGGCGTCGGCGCTGGTCGAACTCCTGCGGCGCGGACTGATCCGGGACGACGGCCGACACCCGGCCGCCGTCGAGGGGGTGCAGGCCGAAGGCCTCGACCCGCTCTCCGCCGCCCTGCTGGAGCAGATCCGGCAGGGGCGTCGGCGCAGCTGGCGGAGCTGGGTCGGCCGCAACCAGGGCTCGACGGCCCGCGCCGCACGGGTCGTCCGGAACGGCCTGGCGGCGGCGGGCCGGATCCGGATCGAGGAGCGCCGGGTGCTCGGGCTGTTCCCGTTCTCCCGGGTGATCCTGCCGGAGCCCCGGCTGCGCAAGTCGGTGATGGCGTTGGTCGGTTCGGCGCTGAAGGGCCCGCTCAGCCGGGTCGAACCGGCGGACGCCGCACTGGTCGCGCTGGTCGACGCCGCCCGGCTGGGCTCGGCCCTGTCCTGGCGCCGGCGCCGCGAGTTCCGGGCCCGGATCGACAAGCTCGCCCCCGCGGCGGGCCCCGTCCCGCGCGCCCTGCGCCGGGCGGTCAACGCCAGCCGTGCCGACGGTTCGACGGGGGGCTGACCCACCCCTGCGCCGTGAGCCCGGTCGCCGATCCGGCGGTCGGGCTCCACGCTGCCCGGGGGCTACCCGCTGCCCGCACGCCCGGCCCGTACGCCTGGCCCGTACGCCCGGCCCGTTCGCCTGGCTCGTTCGGGCCGGCCCGTAAGCTGGCCGGGTGCTCGAACCCGCCCTGCTGCCGACCCCGCTGGTGGACTGCACCGACGAGGCGTTCGCCCGGGCCGGGGTGGAGCTGCGGCTCAAGCGGGACGACCTGCTGCACCCGACCGTTCCCGGCAACAAGTGGCGCAAGCTCGCGCCCAACCTGGCCGCCGCCGTCGAGCGGGGCCACACCCGGCTGCTGACCTTCGGCGGCGCGTACTCGACCCACCTGCGGGCCGTCGCGGCCGCCGCCGGGGCACTCGGGCTGGAGAGCGTCGGACTGGTTCGCGGCGAGGAGTTGGCGGACCGGCCGCGCAACTGGTCGCTGCGGGCCGCCGAGGCGGCGGGGATGCGGCTGGAGTTCCTGACCCGGGCCGCGTACCGGGAGGCCACCGGCCGAGCCGGCAGCGCGGACCCGACGGACGACGGCGCCCCGGACGACGGCGGTACGGACGACGGCGGTACGGACGACGGCGGTACGGACGACGGCCTGCAGCGCCGCTGGGGCCCCTGCCTGGTGCTCCCGGAGGGCGGCTCCAACGCCCTGGCCGCCGTCGGCGCGGCCGCGATCCCGGCCGAACTGCCCGATCTGGGCGCACGCGACGTGGTCTGCTGCCCGGTCGGCACCGGCGGCACGCTGGCCGGCATCGCGGCGGGCCTGCCGCCGGGCGCTCGGGCGCTCGGCGTGGCCGTGTTGCGCGGCGGCGAGGGGTACCTGGAGGCGGAGGTCGCCCGGCTCCATCTGGCCGCGTACGGACGCGAGTTCGACAACTGGCGGATCGACCACGCGCACCACGGCGGCGGCTACGGCCGGGTCCCGGCGGACCTGGCGGCCTTCGCCGAGCGGTTCGAGCGCCGCCACGGCGTCCCGGTGGAGCGGCGCTACGTCGCCAAGCTGCTCGCCGGGCTGGCCGACCTGGCCGGGGCGGGCGCCTTCCCGCGCGGCACCCGTCTCACCGCCGTGGTCACCGGGCTGCCGGACCCCGAGTAGCCGGGACCCCGGGTCCGGTGGCCGGTCAGCCGAAGGACAGGTTGGCGCACGGGTCGGTGTCGGCGTTGCGGGTGTTCTCCGCTATGCCGGTCGGGACGCCCCCGGTGGGGACGCCGCCGGTCGGCGCGCCGCCGGGCGTGCCGTCGGCCGCGGCACCGGGGGTCGCGGCGCCGGGGGTCGGGATCGGGGAGGACGCCGAGTCGATCCGGGTGCCCGCCGGCCGGTAGTCGGCGCCGAGCGTGACGGTGATCGACTCCGAGCCGGGCTCCTCGACCGCCTGGGCGCCGGGGAAGAGCGCCACCACCTGGTCGGCGGTGGCCTTCAGCGCGGGGTCGTACGCGATCCGGGTGACCTGGTGTCCCGGGGAGTTGGAGCCGAGCGTGACGTTCCGGAAGCCCCTCCCCTTGAGGGTCTCGCCGCCGGAGCCCGCCAGACCGGGGGTACCGACGCCGTTGACCACGGTGATCGGCGCCGCGGCCTGCTCGGGGGTCAGCGGCGTGTCGGTGCCGGCCGTCGCGCCCGGGCCGGCGGTGGGGGAAGAGGTCACCTGGCCCGTCCCGGCGGTGCTCTGCCCGTCCAGGGTGCGGTCCTCGCGCAGCAGCTTCCAGAGGGTGTCGGCGTCCGGCTGGACCAGCCGGATCCGCTCGCCGGCGAAGCGCCAGGGCGCGGTGACGAAGGTGACGTCGGACAGCTTGATGTCCTGCACCGAGCGGGCGAAGTCCACCAGCTTCATCGCGGTGCCCAGCCCCTCGTCCACGGTGAGCGACTTGGTGGCCGCGTCCGCCAGCGGCAGCAGGGTGGGCAGCGAGAAGCCCTGGCTCTGGACCTTCTTGATCATCGAGGAGAGGAAGGCCTGCTGGCGCTTCATCCGGCCTATGTCGGAGTTGTCGCCGATGCCGTGGCGCGCTCGCAGGTAGTCCACCGCGGACTGCCCGGAGAGCTTCTGCAGCCCCTTCTTCAGGTGGATGCCGAACTCGTTGACGTCGTTGGGCACGCAGGCCTCGACGCCGTCGACGGCGTCGGCCATCGCGGCCGCGCCCTTGAAGTCGACCACGACGGTGTGGTCGATCCGCAGCCCGGTGAGCTTCTCCACGGTGTTCTGCGTGCAGGCCGGGTTGCCCTTGGCGTCCTCGCCGACGGTGAAGGCGGAGTTGAACATCTGGTCGTTCTTGGGCGTCGTCCAGGCGCCGCTCGGCAGCCGGCAGGACGGGACGGTGACCAGGGTGTCGCGGGGGATGGAGACGCCGACGGCGTGCTTGTGGTCGGCGTAGATGTGCAGCACGATCGCGGTGTCCGAGTGGCCGACGCCCTCGTCGCCGCCGCCCAGCGCGTTGTTGCCGTCGCCGCGGGTGTCCGAGCCGAGCAGCAGCACGTTGACCGGCACGGAGGCGCCCGGGGTGGCCGGAACGGGGGACGGCGGGCGCTCGGTGGCGACGCCGCCCGCGTCGAAGGTGGTGATGTTGCTGTCCAGCCGGTGGTAGAACCAGGCCCCGGCACCCACGACCGACAGCACCAGAACGGCGGCCAGGCCGATGGCGGTCCGCAGGTAGCGGCGTCGGCGCGTGCTGCTGCTCATCCTCTGTGCCCCCCGTCTTCAGGTTTCTCGCGTTCGACGATTCGAACGTTAGACGTTCCGGGGGGCGGTTCGGTTACCCCCGATGGGCGAACGGATCGCCCGTCGGGCCTGTGATGCTGGTCACGCCCCGGGGCCGGCGGCGCCCGCGAGCATCCGCCGGAGCAGGTCGCGCAGGACCGTCCGCTCGTCCGGGCCGAGCGCGGCCAGCGGCTCGCGGGCGAAGTTCAGCGATTCGCGCAGCTCGGCGGAGGCCGCCGAGCCGGTGTCGGTGGCGGCGACCAGCTTGACCCGGCGGTCCTGCCGGTCGGCCTCGCGGGTGACGAAGCCGCGGGACTCCAGCCGGTCGACGATGCCGGTGATGTTGGACGGCTCGCAGCTGAGCGTCTGGGCGATCTGGCGCATCGGCATCGGTCCGCGCCGCAGCAGTGCGAGCACCTTGGCCTGGGCGCCGGTGAGCGAGCGGGCGGCGGCGGCGTCCTCGTACTCGCGGTGGAAGAGCGCGACCAGGTTGGCCATCAGGTCGACGACGTCGCGGGTGATCTCGTCGGGCTGCGGCGTGGCGTCCTGGGCCGGCTGAGTGTCCATGGTGCAGAGTCTACCTGAAAAGTTGACAAGATGAACCTTTCATGCCCATCGTTACTTAAGTTTCTCAACCTTTCATGCACCTGAACCGTAAGGAGCACGTCCCATGGCAGAGCAGGCCGCCCCCGCCACCGCCCGTGAATGGCACCTCGCCGCCCGCCCGGAGGGCTGGCCGGTGCCGACCGACTTCGCCCTGGTCGAGGCCCCGGTCCGGACCCCGGGTCCGGGCGAGATCCTGGTCCGCAACGTCTACCTCTCGGTGGACCCGTACATGCGCGGCCGGATGTCGGCCCGCAAGTCCTACGCGGAGCCGTACGAGCTCGACAAGCCGATGCAGGGCGGGGCGGTCGGCCAGGTCGTCGCCTCGCAGGCGGAGGGCTTCGCCGAGGGCGACTACGTGCTGCACTTCTTCGGCTGGCGCGAGTACGCGACGTTCGACGCCAGGACGGCCGTCAAGGTGGACCCGAACGCCGCGCCGCTCTCCACCTACCTCGGCGTGCTCGGCATGCCGGGTCTGACCGCGTACGCGGGGCTGACGCGGATCGCGGAGATCAAGGCCGACGACGTGGTGTTCGTGTCCGGCGCGGCCGGCGCGGTGGGCGGCATCGTGGGCCAGATCGCCAAGCTGAAGGGCGCGGCGCGAGTGATCGGCTCCGCCGGCTCGGACGAGAAGGTCAAGCTCCTCGTGGAGGAGTACGGATTCGACGCCGCGTTCAACTACAAGAACGGTCCGGTGGTCGAGCAGCTCCAGGCGGCGGCCCCCGACGGCATCGACGTGTACTTCGACAACGTGGGCGGCGAGCACCTGGAAGCGGCGATCGAGGTGATGAACCTGCACGGACGCATCGTGGTGTGCGGCATGATCTCGCAGTACAACGCCACCGAGCCCACTCCGGCCCCGCGCAACCTGGCGCAGATCATCGCCAAGCGCTTCCGCATGGAGGGACTGCTCGTCGGCGACCACTACGACCTCCAGCCGAAGTTCGTCGAGGAGGTCTCGGCGTGGGTGCGCTCGGGTGAGCTGGAGTACCGCGAGACGGTGACCCAGGGCATCGACAGCACCGCGGACGCCTTCCTCGACCTGCTGCGCGGCGGCAACACCGGCAAGATGATCGTCCGCCTGGACGGCTGACGCCGCGTCAGGACACCGACCGCCCCGCCGCCCCGACCGGGCACGCGGGGCGGTCTGTCGTCAACGGCTCGTCGTCAGCGGTTCGCCGTCAACGGTTCGCAGTCGGGCGCAGGGGATCCGGTCGCACTACCGCATTCCGGCCGGATCCGAAAGTGCGTCAGCCATCCTGCGGGGCGGCGCGGTACGGTGGTTCCGCCCGGCGATGGGGCCGTTCGGGGGAGAGATCCGGCCGAGGGGTAGACCTCGTTGAGGATTCGACTAGCATTGAGCGAAAGCCTGTCCGTTTTGCTCAATTTAGTGACTTAATGTCGGCTAACGTGGGTAACTGTGGATCAACTGCAGGCACGAGGCAGCTGGGGAAGGCGACCCTCGTCCACAGCCTGGAGGTCCCGGTGACGACACGTGGAGTTCTGTACATCCACTCCGCGCCCCGCGCGCTGTGCCCGCACGTCGAGTGGGCCGTCGCGGGGGTGCTCGGTGTGAGGGTGAGCCTGGACTGGATCCGCCAGCCGGCCGCACCCGCGCATTGGCGTGCCGAGCTCTCCTGGCAAGGGGAGCCCGGCACGGCCTCGAAGATCGCCTCCGCGCTGCGCGGCTGGCAGCTGATGCGGTACGAGGTGACCAGCGAGCCCTGCGCCACGGCGGAGGGGGAGCGGTACAGCAGCACGCCCACGCTCGGCATCTTCCACGCCGTCACGGGCATCCACGGCGACATCCTCATCCCCGAGGACCGGCTGCGCGCCGTCCTGCTGCGCGCCCGCAGCGAGGGGGCCGACCTGGAGGCCGAGATCGCCCGGCTGCTCGGCAAGCCCTGGGACGACGAGCTGGAGCCGTTCCGCTACGCGGGCGAGGGCGCGCCGGTGCGCTGGCTGCACCAGGTGGTCTGAGACCGGAGGGTACGACGAAGGGGCCGGCGCTCGCGGAGAGCGCCGGCCCCTTCGTACGGGCTGTTCGGGGCAGCGGGTGTCAGCGGGTGCGGAAGGCCAGCACCACGTTGTGGCCGCCGAAGCCGAACGAGTTGTTCAGCGCCGCGATCCGGCCCTCGGGCAGCTTGCGGGCCTCGCCGCGCACGATGTCCGCGTCCACGTCGTCGTCCAGGTCGTCGACGTTGATGGTCGGCGGGGCGAGGCGGTTGTACAGGGCCAGCACGGTGGCGACGGTCTCGACGCCGCCGGCGCCGCCCAGCAGGTGACCGGTCATCGACTTGGTGGCCGAGATGGCGATGTGGTCGAGGTCGTCGCCGAGCTCCTTGCGGAGCGCCTTCAGCTCGGCGGTGTCGCCCTGCGGGGTCGAGGTGGCGTGCGCGTTGACGTGCACGATCTCGGCCTTGTCCAGCTCGTTGCGCTCGAACAGGTCGGCCAGCGCGCGGGCCACGCCGGCGCCGGTCGGCTCGGGCTGGGCGATGTGGTGGGCGTCCGAGGACAGGCCCTGGCCCACGGCCTCGCAGTAGATCCGGGCGCCGCGCGCCTCGGCGTGCTCGACCGACTCCAGGACGACCACGCCGGCGCCCTCGCCCAGCACGAAGCCGTCGCGGGCCTTGTCGTACGGGCGGGAGGCGTGCTGGGGGTCGTCGTTGTTCTTGGACATCGCCATCATGCTGGCGAACGCGGCGATCGGCAGCGGGTGGATCGCCGCCTCGGTACCGCCGGCCACCACGACGTCGGCGCGGCCGGTACGGATCATCTCGATCGCGTAGCCGATCGCCTCGGCGCCGGAGGCGCAGGCGGAGACGGGGGTGTGCACACCCGCGCGGGCGCCGACCTCCAGGCCGACGTTGGCCGCCGGGGAGTTGGGCATCAGCATCGGGACGGTGTGCGGGGAGACCTTGCGGGCACCCTTCTCCCGCAGCACGTCGTACTGGTCGAGGAGGGTGGTCACGCCGCCGATGCCGGAGGCGATGACGGTGCCCAGGCGCTCGGGGGCGAGCTTGGAGGACTCGTCGGTGGCGGGGGTCTCGTAGCCGGCGTCGGCCCAGGCCTCGCGGGCGGCGATCACGGCGAACTGGGCCGAGCGGTCCAGCTTGCGGGCCAGCGGGCGGGGCAGGATCTCGCCCGGCTCGACGGCGGTGCGCGCGCCGATCCGAACCGGCAGTTCTTCGGCCCACTCCTCGGTCAGGGCCGCCACACCGGACTTACCGGCGACCAGGTTCTCCCAGGTGCCGGCGGCGTCGGCGCCCAGCGGCGTGAAGGCGCCGATACCCGTGACGACCACGGTGCGATTTTCAGCGGTCACTGGTTTCTTCTTCTCTCACGTGTGCGGGGGGTCGGCGGGAGCCGAGGACGGGCCCGGCCGGGCGCCCCGGTGGGGCGTCCCGGCCGGAGGGTCGGTCCGGCTCGGCGAGCCGGACCGACGGGTCAGCCGTCCGAGGTGCTCAGGGCACCTCGGACGGGCTGGCCGAAGCGAACGAGTCGATCGCTCAGGCGCTGGCGTTGGCCAGGATGTAGTCCACGGCGTCGCCGACGGTCTTCAGGTTCTTGACCTCGTCGTCCGGGATCTTGACGTCGAAGCGCTCCTCGGCGGCCACGACGACCTCGACCATGGACAGCGAGTCGACGTCCAGGTCGTCGGTGAACGACTTGTCGACCTCAACGTCCTCGACCGGGATGCCGGCGATCTCGTTGACGATGTCGGCGAGACCGGACAGGACCTCGTCCTTGGTAGCCATACTGGCTGCTCCTCTACGGTGTTGAACGTGTCCGGCCGGCGGCCGGACACAGGCTTGTGGATGAGTGGGCGAAACGCGCCTAGGGGAGCGTAACGACTGCCGCGGCGTACACGAGACCCGCCCCGAAGCCGATGATCAGCGCCAGGTCGCCGCTGTGGGCCTCGCCGGTCTCCAGCATGCGCTCCATCGCGAGCGGAATGGAGGCCGCGGAGGTGTTGCCGGTCTCCGCGATGTCACGGGCAACCGGCACCGACTCCGGCAGCTTGAGCGCCTTGATCATGGCGTCGGTGATCCGCATGTTGGCCTGGTGCGGGATGAACGCGCCGAGCTGGTCGGCGGTCACCCCGGCGGCGTCCAGCGCCTGCTGGGCGACCTTGGCCATCTCCCAGACCGCCCAGCGGAAGACCGGCTGGCCGTCCATCCGCAGGAACGGCCACTTGGTGTCCTCGCCCGGCCCGTTGATCGCGTCGGGCTTGGCGAAGGCGGTGTCCCAGGCCTCGGTCTGGGTGATCACGTCGGCCTGCGAGCCGTCCGAACCCCAGATCAGCTTGCCGATGCCCGGAGTGTCGGACGGGCCGACGATCGCGGCGCCGGCGCCGTCGCCGAAGATGAAGGCGGTCGAGCGGTCCGACTTGTCGGTCAGGTCACTGAGCCGCTCGACGCCGATCACCAGCACGTACTCGGCGTTGCCGCCGCGGATCATGCCGTCGGCCAGGCCCAGGCCGTAGCCGAAGCCGGCGCAGGCGGCCGAAATGTCGAAGGCCGGGGCGGTGCCGCAGCCGAGCCGCTCGGCGATCTCGGTGGCGATCGCCGGGGTCTGCTTGAAGTGCGAGACGGTCGCGACGATCACGCCGCCGATCTGCTCCGGGGAGATCCCGGCCTGGGCGATGGCCTTGCCGGCGGCCTGCACCGACATCTCGGAGACGGTCTCCTCCGGGCCCGCCCAGCGGCGCTCGGTGATCCCGCTGCGGGTGCGGATCCACTCGTCCGAGGAGTCGATCCACTCCAGGACCTCGGCGTTGGGAATCACCCGGACCGGGCGGTAGCCGCCGACGCCGTGGATGCGCGAGTACTGCGCACCGCCGGCGGGGCGGATCTGGGGCTTGGTCATGCGGTGGTCTCCTGCTCCTGACCGCCGTGCTCCGCGATGAGCTCGCGGGCCTTGTCCAGATCGGCGGGGGTCTTGAGGGCGAGCGTGGCCACACCCTTGAGGTTGCGCTTGAGCAGCCCCGTGAGGGTGCCCGCGGGGGACAGCTCGATCACGGCCGTCGCACCCAGCTGCCCGAGGGTCTCCATGCACAGGTCCCAGCGGACCGGGTTGGAGACCTGCGACACCAGGCGCGCGAGCACCTCGGCGCCGGAGTCCACGACCCCGCCGTCCCGGTTGGAGACGTAGCGGACCTGCGGGTCGGCCGCGGTCAGGGTCGGGGCCAGCCCGGCCAGCCGCTCGACGCCGGGCGCCATGTGCTCGGTGTGGAACGCGCCGGCCACCTTCAGGGCGATCAGCTTGGCGCCGGCCGGCGGGTCCGCCTTCAGCGCCTCCAGCTGGGCCAGCGTGCCGGCGGCGACGATCTGGCCGCCGCCGTTGTTGTTGGCCGCGGTCAGGCCGTGCTTGTCCAGCGCCGCCGCGACGACCTCGGGGTCGCCGCCGAGCACGGCGGTCATGCCGGTCTCGGTGACGGTGGCGGCTGCGGCCATGGCCCGGCCGCGCTCGCGGACAAAAGTCAGGGCGTCATGGGCGCTGAGCACCCCGGCGCCGGCGGCGGCGGTGATCTCGCCGACGCTGTGGCCGGCGACGGCGCCGACCAGCTTGCGGGCGGCGTCCTCGTCCGGGAACAGCTCCCGGGCGGTCACCAGACCGGCCGCGACCAGCAGCGGCTGGGCGACGGCGGTGTCCTTGATCTCCTCGGCGGACGCCTCGGTGCCGGCGTGCACCAGGTCGAGCCCGGCGACGTCCGACCAGCCGCGCAGGCGGTCGGCGACACCGTCCAGCTCCAGCCAGGGGCTGAGGAAACCGGGGGACTGGGCACCCTGTCCAGGGGCGACGATTACGAGCACGGTTCAACCCTCTCTCGCCAGGCGCCCAGGGGCGGGTAGGCGACGGTAACGAAGAAAACCATCCGGGATTGTATGGTCCCTACACTCCGGCTCAGCTGGGCTCGCCCACGGCGGTCAGCCGGCCGAGGGCCAGTGCGATCCGCAGAGTGAACGCCGAACGTACGTCGGAGGGGGCGTACCCCGTGACGTCGGTCACACGTCGTAGCCGGTAGCGCACCGTGTTGGGGTGGACGAAGAGCATCCGGGCCGCGCCCTCCAGGGAGGAGGCCTGCTCCAGGTAGACACTGAGCGTCTCCAGCAGTGCCGAGCCCGCCTCATCCAGGGGTGTGTAGATCTCCTCCACCAACTGGTGGCGCGCAGCCTGGTCGCCGGCCAGTGCCCGCTCGGGCAGCAGGTCGTCCGCCAGCACCGGGCGGGGAGCGTCCGGCCAGGCGGCGCAGGCGCGCAGCCCGGCCGCGGCGGCGTGCGCCGAGCGGGTCGCGGACAGCAGGTCCGGCACGGTCGGGCCGACCACCACCGGGCCCGGCGCGAACTGGCCGATCAGCGCCTTGGCCGCCTGCACCGGCTCCTTGTTGCCGCCGACCACCACCACCAGGCGCCTGCCCAGCACCCCGGTCAGCACGTGCAGCTTGGCGTACCGGGCGGCCCGGCGGATCGCCTCCACCACCAGCTCGCTGTCGCCGTCCGGCGCGCTGCCCATCACCACCCGGATCTGGCTGGGCTGGCCCCAGCCGAGCGCGGCGGCGCGGGAGAGCACGCCCTCGTCGGCGTCGCCGGACATCAGGGAGTTGACCACCAGCGCCTCCAGCCGGGCGTCCCAGGCGCCGCGCGCCTCGGCCGCCTGGGCGTACACCTGGGCGGTCGCGAAGGCGATCTCCCGGGCGTAGACCAGCACCGACTCGCGCATGTCCGCCTCGTCGCCGGGGGCGGCCACCTCCTCGATGGCCTCCTCCATCACCTCGATCGTGGTGCGGATCAGCTCGACGGTCTGGCGCAGGGTGATCGCCCTGGTCAGCTCGCGCGGGGCGGTGCCGAAGACGTCGGTGGAGATCGCCTTCGCGGCCTCGGGATGGCGGTACCACTCGGTGAAGGCGGCGATACCGGCCTGGGCGACCAGGCCGATCCACGACCGGTGCTCCGGCGGCATCCGCCGGTACCAGCCGAGCTGGTCGTCCATCCGCGAGATCGCGGCGGTGGCCAGCTTGCCCGAGGACTTCTCCAGCCGCTTGAGCGTCGCCGCCCGGCGCTCGGCGCGCTCGGCGGCGTTTCTGCGCTCCTGCGCCGTCAGGCGGGGCGCGGCACGGCCGGGACGGTCGCGCCCGGACCGGGGAGCCGGGCTCTTCCCGGTCGGTTCGGGTACGGGACTGGGTTCGCTCTTGGAGTTCGCGGAAGCGGCTGGCACAAGGACAAGACTGCCTCACGTGAGTGACTGCTCGTGCACACCCCCCGGCACAGCGGCGCCGTGGCCAGGGGCACAACCATTACGGTGGGCGCGTGACCGACGCCGCTGACCGCCCCCGCGCCGACCTGCGCCGCACCGCCGAGCGCTACCGCTCCGCTCCTGCCGAGGGCATCGAGACCCGCCACGCGTTCTCCTTCTCCGGCCACTACGACCCGAAGAACACGCACTTCGGCGCGCTGCTCGCCTGCAACGAGGAACTCCTCGCCCCCGGCGCCGGGTTCGAGGAGCACAAGCACCGGGACACCGAGATCCTCACCTGGGTGCTGGAGGGCGCGCTCGCCCACCGGGACTCCCACGGCCACGGCGGGGTGGTCCGCCCCGGAATGGTTCAGCACCTCAGCGCAGGCTCCGGCGTCACCCACACCGAACGCAACATCGGCGGCGCCACCGGCCCGGTCCGCTTCGTCCAGATGTGGCTCCAGCCGGACGAGTTCGACGCGGCCCCGGCGTACGGGCTGCGCAAGGTGGAACCGGCGGACGGCGGGTTGACACTGCTCGCCTCCGGCCTGGAGCGCGACGCCGGAACGGAGGCCCTGCGGCTGCGCCGCAGCGACGCCGCGCTCTGGCTGGCGACCGCCGGGCCGTGGCAGCCGCTGCCGGAGCTGCCCGCCGCCCCCTGGCGGTACGTCCACCTGACGGCGGGCTCGCTGGGCTACCGGACGATCCCGGGGCCCAAGGGCGGCGGCCGCTCGATGGCCCCGGGCGACAGCGTGCGGATCACCGGCGAGGCCTTCGCCGACCCGGCCGCGGGCGAGACCGGCGCGGAACTCCTGCTGTGGGAGATGCACTCGCCGGTCTCGTACGGCTGAGACCTTCTCGGAAAGGCCTCGGTGGAGCTCGGCCCTCAGCGGAGCTCGGCGAGGACCGCGTCCGAGAAGGCCGGCCAGGCCTCGACCGCCCACGGGCCGAAGTCCCGGTCGGTGAGCGCGACGCAGGCCACGCCCGCCTGCGGGTCGACCCACAGGAAGGTGCCGGACTGGCCGAAGTGGCCGAAGGTGGCCGGGGAGTTGGCCGTGCCGGTCCAGTGCGGGCTCTTGCCGTCGCGGATCTCGAAGCCGAGGCCCCAGTCGTTCGGGCGGCGGTGGCCGTAGCCGGGCAGCACGCCGCTGGTGCCGGGGAAGGCGACCTCGCGGGTGGCCCGCAGGACGGTGGACGGGTCCAGCAGCTTGGGCGACTGCAGCTCGGCGGCGAACCGGGCGAGGTCGGCGACGGTGGACAGGCCGCCGGCGCCGGCCGGGGACTTGTGCGCGGTGTGGATCAGGGTGTCGGCCATGCCGAGCGGCTCGAACACCGCCTCGGCGAGGTAGCGGGAGAACTCGATCCCGGCGGCCCCGGACAGCGCCGACGCCAGCGCGTCGAAGCCCGCGTTGGAGTAGAGCCGGCGGTTGCCGGGCTCGGCGAACACCCGGTCCTCGTCGAAGCCCAGGCCGGAGGTGTGGGCGAGCAGGTGGCGGACGGTCGCACCGGGCGGCCCGGCCGGGTCGTCCAGCTCGAACACGCCCTCCTCGACCGCGATCAGCGCCGCGTACGAGGTGAGCAGCTTGGTCACCGAGGCCAGCGGGAACAGGTGTTGCTGCGGCCCGTGCGCCCCCAGCACCGCGCCGTCCGCCCCCCGGACCACCGCCGCCGCGGCGTGGGGCACCGGCCAGTTCTCGATCACACGCAAGCTCTCCATGGATCCCGACTGTAGCCGGGGCGGGCGAGGGGCGGCGGGGCACCCTGCGGTCAGCCGGGTGGCGGGGGCACCCGGCTGTCGGGCCGGTCGGGCTTGCTTGGAGTGCACTCCAACTCGGTAGCGTCGTTCCCGTCGCACAGGACAGGGGGAAACGTTCGATGGCCACACCCGCACGAATCGAGATCGACCTGCGCAGCTGCTCCGAGGTGTTCGGCCGCCCGGTCGGCGATCCGGACCGGACCCCGCGGCACACCATCAGCGAGGTCGCCGCGGCGAGCGGGCTCACCGCCCACACCCTGCGCTGGTACGAGCGGATCGGCCTGCTGGACCCCGTCGACCGCGCGGCCGGCGGCCAGCGCCGCTACTGCGACGCCGACCTGCACCGGTTGGCCTTCCTGGGCCGGCTGCGACTGACCGGCATGTCCGTGGCGGACATGCTCAAGTACGTGGACATGGCCCGACAGGGCGAGCAGACCTACGAGGGGCGGCGCCTGCTGCTGGAGGCCCAGCGCGAGGAGGTCCGGCAGAGGATCGTCGACCTCCAGGCCACCCTCGTCGTCCTCGACTACAAGATCGATCTCTATGCCGGGAAGATCGCCGACGCCGCCGGCACCCCGGCCCAATGCCAGTACTACCGCGTAGAGGAAGAGCAGAGCGCATGACTCACCCCGTCCTTCCCACCGCCGAACTCGGCACCGACGGCCCGCTGGTGGGCGTCCAGGGCCTCGGCTGCATGGGCATGAGCGAGTTCTACGGCCCGGCCGACGCCGGCGAGTCGCTCGCTACCCTGGACGCCGCGCTGGAGGCCGGTGTCACCTTCTTCGACACCGCTGACGCCTACGGCTACGGCCGCAACGAGGAGTTCATCGGCCCGTTCGTCCGGGCCAACCGGGACAAGGTGGTGCTCGCCACCAAGTTCGCCCTCGTCCGCAAGGAGGAGGACCCGGGCTACCGCGGCATCAGCAACGACCCCGCGTACATCCGGGCCGCCGTGGACGCCTCGCTGCGCCGCCTCGGCGTGGACGAGATCGACCTCTACTACATGCACCGCCGCGACCCGGCCGTGCCGCTGGCCGACTCGGTCGGCACCATGGCCGAGCTGGTCAAGGCCGGCAAGGTGCGCCACCTCGGCCTGTCCGAGGTGACCGGGGCCGAGCTGCGCGAGGCGCACGCGATCCACCCGATCGCGGCGCTGCAGTCCGAGTGGTCGGTGTTCGCCCGCGACGTCGAGCGCTCGGCGGTGCCGGTCGCGGCCGAGCTGGGCGTCGCCTTCGTGCCGTACTCGCCGCTCGGGCGGGGCTTCCTGACCGGTTCCTTCCAGGCCGCCGAGCAGCTCGCGGCGGACGACGTGCGGCGCACCCAGCCGCGCTTCACCGGTGCCAACGCGGCGGCCAACGCCGAACTGCTGGCGCCGATCCGGGAGATCGCGACGGCCCGCGGGGTGACCCTCGCGCAGATCGCGCTGGCCTGGGTGCACCAGCGGGCCGAGGTGCACGGGCTGACCGTCGTGCCGATCCCGGGCACCCGCAAGCGCAGCCGCCTCGCCGAGAACGCCGCTGCGGCGACGCTGCGGCTCACCGCGGCGGAGCTGGCGCTGCTGGAGCCGGTGGCCGGCCAGGTGGCGGGGGAGCGCTACGCGGACATGAAGTTCACCTCGGTCGGCCGGGAGTAGCCGGCAACAGCCGGCCGGGCCCGGGAAGTCGCCGACTTCCCGGGCCCGACCGGCTGCCGTGCTCATCCGGCCGGCTTCAGCCGTGCGGCCCGGCTCAGGCTGTGCGGCCCAGCCAGGCGGCCAGCTTCGCGTGCACGTCGGCGTCCTCGGCGACCGGCTGGACCGCGGCGAACGGGACGCCCTCGACGCGGCTCTCGGGCGGCAGGACGGTCTCGGCGATGCCCAACGCGGTCCGCGCCAGCGCGTCGTCCAGCGCGAAGCCGTTGCCGAGGCTGGTGGCGATGTCCCCGGTGTGGGTGACCGCCTCCATCAGGTAGCCGCCGACCGCGGCCCCGCCGGGGACCTCGCCCCAGGGTGCGAAGGTCGGGCGGCCGAGCTTGGCGTCGTCCGCCCAGGCGGCGGTCACCCGGGCGCGGGCCCGGCCCAGCGCGGCCGGCCAGCCCTCGTCCGACGGGTCCTCGATGGCGGGCACGATGTCCTCGAAGCGGCCGCCCTCCCCGAGGTACGCGAGGCGGTGGATGCCGCCGACCACGTGGTTCAGCAGCCGGCGCAGCGTGAACTCGGTGCAGGGGGTGGGCCGGTCGAGGTCAGCCGGGGTGATCGTGGCGAACAGCTTCTCCAGCTGGTCGAGGGCGAGCAGGTACTGCGGGCGGGCGTCCTGGACGGCGTTCATGTGCGGTCAACTCCCCGTGGTCGGGCGGGCTTTCGGGCTCGGAACGCAATCTCCCAGTAAAACCTGACAGGTTCCGTCAGGATTGCTGGGATTCTTGGCCCATGAAGGCCGACCGCCTGCTCTCCGTCCTCCTGCTGCTGCAGACCCGCGGCCGGGTGTCCGCCACCGAACTCGCCGCGCGGCTGGAGGTGTCCGTGCGCACCATCTACCGCGACGTGGAGTCGCTCTCCACCGCCGGGGTGCCGGTGTTCACCGAGCGCGGGCGGCACGGCGGCATCGGCCTGCTGCCCGGCTACCGCACCGACGTCACCGGCCTGACCGCGGACGAGGCCAGGGCGCTGTTCGTCCTCTCCGCCCAGGGCGCGCACAGCGACCTCGGGCTGGACGGCGCGCTCGGCTCGGCGCTGCGCAAGGTGATGGCGGCGCTGCCGGCCCCGCACCGGCCGGCCGCCGAGCGGATCAGCGAGCGGATCCTGGTCGACCCGGCCCGCTGGATGCAGGGCGGCCCGCCCGCGGCCGCGCCGGGCCCGGACCTGGGCGAGCTGCAGTACGCGGTCTTCGCCGACCGGCGGCTGCGGCTGCGCTACCGGCACAGCGGCACGCCCGCGCCGGTGGAGTACACCGTCGACCCGTACGGGCTGGTGAGCAAGGCCGCGGTCTGGTACCTGGTGGCCGATCTGCACGGCGAGCCGCGGCTGTTCCGGGCCGACCGGGTGTTGGCCGCCGAGACCACCGAGGAGACGGTGCGCCGCCGAGCCGGGGTGGGGCTCGGTGACGTGTGGGCGGCGCTGCGCGAGCAGGTGGAGCGGCTGCCGAAGGAGCTGCCGGTGCGGGTGCGGATCCGGCGCGGGCGGCTGGACCAGTTCCTGCGCATCCACGGCGGCCGGGTCACCGCGCCGCCGCCGGAGGCGGGCATCGGGCCGGCCGAGGACTGGGTCGAGGTGGCGATGGCCTTCCCGGCTCCGGCGGCGGTCCGGTCGCTGCTGGCCTTCGGCGCGGAGGTCGAGGTGCTGGCCCCGCCGGCCGCCCGGCGCGAGCTGGCCCGGGCGGCGGCGGACGCCCTACGGCTGTACCAGGACCAGCCGTCGTAGCCGCACCGGCGTGGCCCGGTCGGGAGTCGGGCCGGTCGGGTGTTGCCCCGGTCGGGAGTCCGGCCGGGCGGGAGTCGGGCCGTCAGGAGTTGGGCTCGGTCCGGACCACGTCCCGGTAGTGGCCGAGCGAGATCGCCGCGAAGTTGTGCAGGCTGTCGGTGCCGTCGGTGAGGTAGCCGGTGTGGCCGACCGCGCGGGCCGAGGAGATCTGCTCGGCGCCGAAGCCGCCACCGGTCGGGTCGGCGCCGTGGCCGAGCTTGCCGACCTCCAGGAACGGGACGTTGCCGATCCAGTCACCGGGGTTGCGGGCGGCCCAGACGTGCACGCCACCGCCCAGCTCGGCGGCGTTCTGCACGCCCATGCCGGGGGAGCCGAACACCACCATGTCGGTGATGCCCGAGGTGTCGGACGGCGAGGCGGCCGCGCGGAGGATCTTCGGGGCGGCGGTGCCGCAGACCACCGAGCCGTACGAGTGGCAGAGCAGCGACGGGGGCGCGTCCGGCCGGGTCGTCTCCTTGAGGCCGGCGAGCAGTCGCTCCAGCCGGGGCGCGGCGACGTCGGCGAGCCGGGAGGTGGCCGCGTCCGGGCCGAGGCCGGAGGGGGTGACGTAGCCGGTCCAGGAGACCACGGCGGTCCGGGTGCCCGGGGCCTGGCGCTGCTCCTCGGCGTAGAGGGCGCGGGCCATGCCGGCCGGGGAGCGCAGCGGCTCGGCGGTCTGGTCGAAGTGGCCGAGGTCGGCGTCCGAGCCCGGGACGAGGACGGAGATCCGCTCGGCGTCGGCGAGGTCGCCCCACACCTCGGTGACCAGGCCGCGGCCGCGCGGGTCGAAGGCCAGGATCTGTCGGCCGGGGGCGAGCAGGTGCTCGACGTCGTTGGCGCGGGAGACGGCCAGCGCGCGGGTGTCGGAGTCGAGCCTGTGGTCCTCGGCGCGGGCCCGGGCCGTGTCGCGTTCGACGGCCAGGGCGATCCGGTTGGCGCGGTAGCGCAGGTCCAGCGGGGCGCCGTCGTAGTTGCCGACGACCAGCGGGTAGTCCCGGATCAGTCGGTCCAGCTCGGTGGGCGCGAGCGAGGCGAAGAACTCGGCGGCGGCGGCCGGGGAGGTGGTGGCCGGGTCGGGCAGGGTGCGGCCGAAGGAGTGGTCCTGGATCCAGGCGGCGCTGCCGGCCGGGGGCGTGGAGATCGCCAGCTGCTCGGAGGAGACCGCGGCCGCGGCCGCCGAGGCGCCGGCGTCGGCGAGCACGGCGCAACCCGCGAACGCCCCGATCAGTACACGCTTCCAGCGTCGACGGTTGCGCACCGCACCAACTCCCTTGGGGCCCGTCACCGTTTCGCGGGCGGTGCCCGGAGGGTGCATTAGAACTGCTGATTCCCTGCGCAAGCCTAGGGGGCCCGACGGGGTGGCGGGCGTGCCTAAACTGTGGGATGGATCACATGGACCGGGGGTGTCCTGCCGACGTCTCCCCGTGGTGCGGGCCGTGACCCGCAGGGCCGTTCGCTCAGGCGTCGAACTCCCGGACCAGCCGCTTCGGCGCCGTCCGCCGCCAGGCCTCGGTGACCAGGTCGCGCAGTTCGTCCGGGTCCACCAGGTCCAGCCGGACGCTCACCCAGCCGTGCCGCCCGACGTAGGGGGCGGAGGAGAACACCTCGGGCTCGGCGGCGAGCAGCTCGGCCTGGTCCTCGGGGGAGGCCTTGACGGTGACCCGGTCGCCGTCGGGCGAGCCCATCGTGAAGATCCGGCCGCGGACCCGCAGCGTCTCGATGTCCCAGGTCGGCTCCTGGGCGGTCTCCGGCAGGGCCAGCGCCATCGCGCGGAACTCATCGAACGTCACCATGGCGGCAGGTTAGAGCAGGGCGCTGACAACGCGCCCCCGGCGCGCGCGATGGCGCACCGGGGGCGCGTTGGTGCCAGGTCTGCCCGGTCAGGCGGGCCCGGTCAGGAGAGCGAGGACCAGCCGTCGCAGGAGCGGTCGGCGGAGACCAGCCGGTCCGGGTGGCCGCTGCCGTCGGAGATCGAGATCCTGCGGTACTTCTGGCCGCTGAACACCCAGTACTCGCTGTTCCCGCCGACCCGCTGCTGGTCCGGGACGGGCAGGAAGCAGTCCACCCGGTCCAGGCCGCTCAGCGAGCCCCACTGGGAGAGTTCGCGGTCGGTGCGCTCGCGCACGTCGGTGTGCGAGGAGCCGTCGGCGATCGAGATCAGCCGGTACTGCTGGCGCCCGGCGGTGGTGTGGAAACACCAGTACCAGCTCTTGCCGCCGACCCGCTGCTGGTCCGGGACGGGCAGCCAGCAGTCCACCTGGCCGACGCCGCTGAGCGAGCCCCAGAGGGTGAGGTCGCGGTCGGAGCGTTCGAGCGCCGTGGTGTACCGGCCTCCGCCGCAGGTGATGGAGACCAGCCGGTACTGCTGGCGCCCGGCGGTGCTGTGGAAGACCCAGTACCAGCTCTTGCCGGCCGGGTCCTGCTGGTCCGGTACGGGCAGGACGCAGTCGACCCGGCCGACGCCCTGCAGACAGGACCAGGTGGTCAGCCAGGTGTCGTCCTCGACCTTGCGGTCGGTGTGGGCGGATCCGTCGGCCACCGAGATCAGCCGGCAGCGGTCGCCGTGGAACGCCCAGTACTGGCTCTGCCCGCCTCGGCGGAACTGGTCCGGGACGCCGATGAACTCGTCGCACGGGTACGCCTTCACCGGCTGCGGCTTGGGCTGCGGCTGTCCGCCGGTGCCGGGCTGCGTGGTGGTGCCCTGGCCGTTGCCGCCCGGCTGCGTGGTGGTGCCCTGGCCGCCGACCGGGGTGAGCCGGCCCTCGCAGAGCCCGCGCAGGATGCTCAGGGAGGGCATGAAGGCGTACACCGAGCCGGTGGTCTGGACGAACTGCCGGAAGCTCACCGGGGTGTGCGTGATCAGGCCGCTCGCGTCCCGGCTCTCGAAGTCGACGTCGGGGGCCTCCTGGGTGACCGGGTCCTTGCCGGGTACCGGCCTGGGGTTGGCGTGCCCGGGCGGGACGCTCCCGCCGCTGTCCCGGTTCGGCGGGAAGTTCGGCTGGTCCATCCAGTCGGCCTGGATGAACTCGAACTGCCGCTGGATGTCCGCCTGGTAGCAGATGAACAGCAGGCCGCGCGGGTCGTCGGGGCCGCCCGGGCCTTCCGAGGCCGGGTCGAACGGGGCGCCGTACGGGGTGCCGCGGCGCATGATCCGTCGGCCGTTGAGGTCCTTGGCGGGGAACGGGTCCTTGTCCGGGCTCTCCTGCAGGCCGGCCCGCGGCTCGGTCTTGCGCAGGTGCGACCAGAGCGGGGTGACCAGGCCCTCCGGGTCGTCCCGGAAGTCGAAGTCGTTGTCCGAGGCGGCGCTCGGGTTGTTCGGGACGTCGTTGAGCTGGTGCTTGCAGACCGGGGCGCCGGAGCGCCACCGGCCGACCATCCGGGCGGCCAGCCACTCGGTGGTGGCGGTGTCCGGGACGGCCTTGGCCTGCTTGAGCTCCCTCAGCTTCACCGCGACCTGTGACCACCAGCCGGGGACGTCCTGGGCGAGCCGGCGGACCACCTGGAAGGAGCCGTTGCGCGCCCACACGGGGTACTGGTCCTTGGGGAAGCTGAACTGGTCGTTCTCCAGGCCGCAGACGAACTCGCCGGCCGGGATGAGCCGGGTGCCCGGGTGGCCGTCGACCTCGTCCGGCCTGGCCGGGTTCGGCCGGTCGAAGCCCTTGATGCCGGGCTCGCTGATGCCGTCCTTGAAGCCGAAGTGCTCCTTGCCGCGGCGGCTGCCCAGCAGGGTCTGGGCGTTCTGCTGGTAGGCGATCAGGACCCGGCACTCGGCGGCGGCGATCCGCTGCGCCTCGACGGCCGCCTGGAGATCCCGCTCGGTGTCCGCGGAGATCTTCAGCACGGCGTGGACCGACTGGGTCCGGCCGTTGCCGAAGAGCCAGTTCTCCGGGGAGTTGTCGCCGGTGTCGCCGAGCGCGCCGGCCCGTTTGGCCGAGCCCTCCTTGAAGGCCTCCAGGCCGCTGCCGACCGGCGGGGCGGTCGCGAACGGGTCGGTGGCGGAGAGCATACGCAGGCCCTCGTAGGTGAAGCTGATGCCGAGCCAGGTGGCGGTCAGCGACTTGGGGTCGTCGCCGCCGGAGGCCTGTCTGGCGTCGCTGAACGCCTCGTTGAACTGGGCGACCTGGCGGGTGGTGGAGATCTGCGGGGTCAGCTTGCGGAGCCAGTCGCGGGCCCGGGCGGCGTCCTCGAACTTGAGGAACAGGAGGCTGACGTTGTCCTTCTTGAATCCGGCGAGGATGTCGCCCTGGATCTCGTCGCTGTCGCGCAGGCTCAGATCCGTTGCCATGGGAGGTCCTTTTCTGGGGTGGGGTGGGGGATCAGGCCGAGGAACTGAGCTGGACCCACTGAGCGACGCTGGGCACGCCCTTGTCGCTGAGCAGGAAGAGCATGTACCAGCCGGGCGGGGCGGCCTTGGCGTCCGGCGGGGCCTGGAACTCCAGCCGGTTGCCGGCCCGGCCGGTGAGCCGCAGGTCGATGTGGCGCTGGCTGGTGTTGACCGAGTGGGTGGAGGTGGTCGGCGCCAGCAGGACGGCCTTGGTGGCGAGGCCCGGGGTGGTGCTGGTGACGGTGAACCTCTTGTCGTAACCGACCGGTGTGGTGGGCGGGTTGGCCAGCGCGGGCCGGTCACCCTGGTGCAGGTAGGACGGCTCGTAGATCTCGATGGTGCCGTTCATGGTGACCGGCCCGGAAGTGCCCGGGATGCCGCTGACCGTGCCGTTGATGTCCGTGTTGTTGGCCATCTGCTGGAGCTCGTCGCCGGTCACCAGGACGCGTCCGTCCGGCAGCACGACGGCGTTGGAGTGGTAGCCGCGCGGCAGTCGCTGGACCGGGCCGAGCTGCCAGTTGCCCTGGTCGTCGCGCAGCTCGATCTGGCGGTACTTGAGGTCGGCGTTGGGGTTGTACGGGCCGTTGCCGTAGTCGCGGATGTCGTAGGCGCCGTTGACGGTCAGCAGCCGGCCGGTGGGCAGCAGGACGGTGTCGTCCTGGGTGCGGCCGAAGGCGCGGGACTTCTCGGCGGTCCAACTGCCGTTGGAGAAGCGCATCGTGCTCGGGTTGTCCCGGTCGCCGCCGAGGACCAGCGCGGAGTCCGGGCCGTTGACGCCGTTGGGGAGCATGACGGCGGAGCCGTAGTTGCGCCTGCGGCCGTCCGGGCGGGCCGCCAGGTCGGTGCGGGTCTCGGCGGCCGGGTCGAACTTCCACTGCTCGCCGGGCTGGCGGCCGAAGCCGTAGACGCTGCCGTCGTTGAGCGAGAACAGGTGCGGGTAGTCGGTGCTGAACGGGGCGTCCACCTTGAACCGCTCCACCGGGGTGTCCTTGGGGACGTCGGTCTTCTTCACCGGCACCGGGAAGGACTTGGCGGGGAAGCGCTCGACCACCGGGGTGGGGGTGCCGTAGCCGAGCTCGGACTGGCCGGACATGATCAGCTGGCGGCCGTCGGCGCCGGTCACCACCGAGGGGTACCAGCGGCCGACCGACATGTCGGGGTTGCGGGTCCAGGTCTCGGTCCACGGGTCGAAGACCAGCGAGAGCTTGGCGCCCGTCCCGCCGTTGCCGCCCAGGTTGCCGCCGAAGACGCCGAGCATCCCGTTGGGCAGGAACGAGTGGCCGGAGCAGAAGAACGGGACCGGGCGGGGCTCGCCCAGGCCGTCCGGCATGTCCGAGACCGGCGGGTTGACCTGCTTGAAGGCGTTTGGGCCGGTGCCCCTGGCCGGGTCCCAGAGGAAGGCGCGGCCGGCGTTCTCCTTGCCGATGGTCTGGGTGGGGGCGGGCTCCTTCTCCGGGTTGGTCTCGATCCGCTCGAAGGAGAACAGCAGCACCTTGCCGGTCGGCAGCAGCGCGACGTGGTCGCCGAAGTCGGGGGAGGGGAAGTACTGGTTGAACGCGCCGAAAGTTGCCGGGTCGAAGGCCTTGTTGTGATCGGCCTGGGAGGCCGTCAGCGCGTTGTACCGGTTGGTGCGGGTGGTCTGCGGGTAGTCGCCGATGCCGCGGACGGCGGCGCGCATCCGGGCGTGCTCCTCGGCGTGCTCCTGGCCGAGCGCCGCGACCTCGTCCTCCCGCAGCTCGGCCATCACCCGGGGCGAGTCGACGTGCGGGGTGAGGCCGTCCGCCCCGGGGGCGGCCGGTCCGCCGTGGGCGACGGCCGGGGCGACGGCGCCCAGCAGGGTGCCGGCGGTCACCGCGAGGACCACGGCGGTGCCCGGCAGCCGTCGGCGGGCCCGTCGCCGCGGCTGGGGACGGGGTGGGGACAGGGACATGGCACTCCTCGGGAGCGTGGGGTGGTGGGGAGGAGCGGCGAATGCGGACGGACGGGCCGTGGGCGGGCGCGGTCCTGCGATGGTCGCCGACCGTCACAGGACATCACGGCGCGTGGTGGTTCGCATGCGGGTGCATCCCCTCGGGCGCAGCCTCCCGGGAGGGTCACACCACGCCCAGCGCGTACGCCGCGAACAGCGCCGCCGCGGCGCCGGCCGCCGCCTTCCCGGCCCGGGAGAAGGACGTCCACGGCCCGTCGAACCGTCGGGTGAACCACCCGATCGCCACCAGGACGGCTCCGAACAGCGGAAGCAGCGCCAGCCGGGCGGCCACCCAGCCGAGCGAGTCCGGCGCGGTGGTCAGGCCCGGCACGGCGCCCAGGCCGGCCGCGCCGGGCACCGCCACCGCGAGCATCGCGCTCTGGTGCCAGCAGAAGATCGTCATCGCCGACAGGTTGACCGCCACCACCGGCAGCCACAGCAGCGGACGGCGCGTCAGCAGCCGGCCCAGCCGCTCCCGCAGCAGCACCGCGGCGCCGCACTGGAACGCCGCCAGGGCGAGCACCAGCAGGGACGGCGGGTGGGAGTTGGTGCGCTCGGCCCCGGGCACGCCGACCATGCTGGCCGGGTAGTGGAACACCAGCAGCAGGACGGCGAACAGCGCCCCGCCGCCGAGCAGCAGCACCCGGGCCGCCGGGCGGCCCAGCCGGCCCTGCGCCCAGAGCACGCCCAGCTGGTAGCCGAACAGCCAGCCCGGCAGGATGTTCAGCAGCGCGACCCAGGACGGCACCGCCTGCGCCCACGGCCCGTACCGCAGCAGGTCCACCGTGGCGACCGAGGCCACCAGCAGGCCCGCCGACCAGCCGCCCAGTCGGCGCCCGGCGGCCACGCAGAGCGGGGTCAGCGCGGTCAGCCCCAGGTAGACCCCGATGTACCAGAGCGGTTGCACCACCAGTGTCGCGCCGGTGCGGACGGTGTCGGCGGGGACGCCGAGCGCGGGCAGCAGCGGGAGCAGCAGGGCCCACACGGCCGTGACCCCGAGCACCGGGCGCAGCAGCCGGACCGTACGGGCGCGCAGCCAGCCGCCGTACGACTCGCCCCGGGCGCGGGCCCGGTCCAGCGAACGGACCGAGGAGTGGCCGCCGACCAGGAAGAACACCCCGAGCATCTGGAGCCCCCAGCTGATCGGGGCGAAGAAGCCGAGCGAGGAGAGCGGGCTGGCGTTGTGCAGCGCGCCGTCGGGGGAGCGGGTGAAGCCGCCGAGCATCCAGTGCCCGACCGGCACGGCGAGCAGGGCGAGGGCGCGCAGCCCGTCCAGGGCGCGGTCGCGGGTGGCGGGGGTCTTGGCGTCGACCCGGCGGGCGGCGTGGCGCAGGGCGGTGAGGGGGTGGGCCATGGTGGTGCTCCTTCCGGTGCGGGCGGTCAGGCGCGGCCGAGGGCGACGGCGGCGTAGGCGGCGAGCGAGGCGGTGCCGGGGGCGAAGTAGCCGGTGTGGCCGTGGGATCCGGTGGCGGGCAGCGGGCGGGCGCCGAAGCCGGACGCGGTCGGGTCGGCGCCGTGGCCGAGGCCGAGCAGCCGGACGTTGGGCACGTCGCCGATCCAGTCGGAGCCGTTGCGCGTGGTGGCCCAGAGCGGGACGCGCCGGTCGAGGTCGGCGGCCGAGTCGACGCCCATGCCGGGGGAGCCGAGCACCACCACACCGGAGGCCTGGGCGGGGGTGGGGCGGGCCAGGCCGCAGACCACCGAGCCGTAGCTGTGGCAGAACACGGTGGCGGGGGCCTGCGGGCTGGTGCTGACGGCGAGTCCGTCGAGCAGTCGGGTGAGGCGGGTGGCGCCGACCCGGGCGAGGTCCTCGGTGGCGGCGTCCAGGCCGAGGCCGACCGGGGTGGTGTAGCCGGCCCAGGCGATCACGGCGGTCTGCCGGTCGGTGGCCTGGTGCAGCGCGCGGGCCATGCCGGCGGGGGTGCCGTACGGGTCGGAGGCACGGTCGAAGCCGGACAGGTCGATGTCCGAGCCGGGGACGATCACGGCGGTGCGGCGGGTGCCGGCGAGGTCGCCGTACACCTCGGCGACCTGCCCGCGGCCGCGCGGGTCGAAGGCGAGGATCTGCCGGCCGCCGTCCAGCAGGGTGCGGTAGCGCTCGGCGCGGGTGCGGGCGGCCTCGTGGTCCTGCGGGGCGAGGGCGGGGTCGGCGGCCCGGGCGAGTTCGCGGGTGCGTTCGGCGGCCAGGGCCAGGGCGTTGGCGCGGTACCGGAGGGCGACCGGGGCGCCGTCCAGGTTGCCGACCACCAGGGGGTGCCGGACGGCCAGCGCGTCCTGCGTGCTCGGCGCCAACCCGGCGAAGAAGGCGGCGACTTGGGCCGGGGCGGCGGTGGCCGGGTCGGGCAGCCGCAGGCCGAGCGAGGTGTCGGCCGTCCAGGCGGCACTGCCGGGCGGCGGGCCGGTGACGGGGGTCTGGGTGTCGGCGGCCCAGCCGCCGGCGCCGAGCACCGCTGCCAGTGCCACCGCGGCGGCGGCGAGCGCCCGTCCGGCCCGAAACTTGCGCATGTCCCTGATCTCCCTCGTCCGTTCGGCTTGCGACAGAGAGGAAGGTAGGAACGCGACGGCCCCGCGGACGTCACACCGCGGGGCCAACTCCCGGGTGCTACCGGGGTATCAGGCCAGCTCCGAGCGGAGGCGAGCGGACGCGTAGCGAGCGGGGGAGTAACAGCCGCTACTGACCGGGGGTCACCAGGCCCGACTCGTAGGCCAGCACCACCGCCTGGGCGCGGTCGCGCAGGTCGAGCTTGGCGAGGATGCGCCCGATGTGGGTCTTCACGGTCTGTTCGGCGAGCACCAGCTTCGCGGCTATCTCCTGGTTGGACAGGCCGCGGGCGATCAGCTCCAGCACCTCGGTCTCGCGCGGGGTCAGGCCGTTGAGCCGCACCTTGGGGTCGTGGCGCTTGGCCGGACGGGTGCGGGCGAAGTCCTCGATCAGCCGGCGGGTCACCGAGGGGGCGAGCAGTGCCTCGCCGGCCGCGACCACGCGGACCGCGGCGATCAGGTCGGCCGGCGGGGCGTCCTTGAGCAGGAAGCCGCTGGCCCCGGCGCGCAGCGCCTCGTACACGTAGTCGTCCACGTCGAAGGTGGTCAGCATCAGCACCTTGGGTGTGTGCGCGCCCGGCACGGCGGGGTCGAGCAGCCGCCGGGCGGCTTCCAGGCCGTCCATCACGGGCATCCGGACGTCCATCAGCACCACGTCCGGGTGGGTGCGGCCGACGACCTCCAGGGCCTGGGCGCCGTCCGCCGCGTCCCCCACCACGTCGATGTCGCTCTGGACGCCCAGCAGGGCGGCGAAGCCCGCGCGGACCATGGCCTGGTCGTCGACGATGATCACGCGGATGGTCATGCGGTGGTCTCCCGAGGGGTGCTGAAGGTGCCGAGGGGCAGGACGGCGGCCACCTTGAAGCCGCCGTCCGGCAGCGGGCCGGTGTCCAGCTTGCCATCGACCAGCCGGACGCGTTCGCGCATTCCGACCAGGCCGTGCCCGGTGCCCTCGACCGAGGCCTCCAGCGACTCGGTGCGCTCCGGCGGGGGCGCGTTGACCACGGTCACCAGCAGTGCCGGGCCGTCCGAGGAGAGCGACACCCAGGTCTGCGCGCCGGGGGCGTGCCGCACCACGTTGGCGAGCGCCTCCTGGACGATCCGGTACGCGGAGAGGCCGACGGCCTGCGGCACCGTCTCCACCAGCCCGTGGTCCACCGCCAGCTCGGCCGGGACCCCGGCCCGCCCCACCGTCTGGACCAGCTGGGCGAGTTGGCCGACCCCGGGCTGCGGGGCCTTCTCCCCGCGGGACTCCTCGCTGCGCAGCACGCCCAGCAGCCGGCGCATCTCGGTGAGCGACTCGCGCGCGGTGCCGGCGATCGCGGTGAACTCCTCGGCGGCCGCGGCCGGCATCTCGGGGATCCGGTACGGCGCGCTGGCGGCCTGCACCGCGATCACCGACATGTGGTGGGCCACCACGTCGTGCAACTCCCGTGCGATCCGGGCGCGTTCCTCCAGCAGGGTGCGCCGTTCGCGTTCGACCTCGCTGATGTGCTCCTGCTCGGTGAGCAGCCGGCGCGCCTCGGCGCGGTCCCGGACGGCCCAGCCGAGCAGCAGCACGGCGCCGCTGAGCGCGATCAGCAGCACGGTGGTGCCGTCGCCGGAGCGGGGCAGGCCGAGCGCGGTGGTGAGCACGGTGAGCAGGACGGTGGCGAGCCAGACCGCGACCAGGGTGGGCCGGCTCTCCCGCAGTGCGAGGGCGATCAGCAGGAAGAGGTACGCGAGGATCATCGGCGCGGTCCACGGCCAGGTACCGCCGTGCAGGTCGTAGTGCGCGGAGATGGTGGCGGTGGCGACGAGGGTGGCGGCGCTGATCCACCAGGCGGCCAGCGGCCGGGTGATGGCGAGCAGCAGCGGCGCGGTCTGGGCGACGGTGAGCGCGCCGGCCACCGGCAGCACCAGGCCGTAGGAGTCGACCAGCACGGCGATCCCGGAGGGGATCAGCGAGGACAGCAGGATCAGGGCGACGGCGTACGGCAGCCGTCGCAGCCAGGACCTGGGCGACTCCCCGAGCAGCGGGGTGTGGCCGCCGGTCGGGGTGATGAGGTGGTGGTGAAGGGAGCGCAGCAGGCGGCCGGCGTACCTGCGGAGGTCGGCGGGGGTGAGGTTCTTCATCGTGGGCCAGCCTAGGAGGCCGGGGCCCGCCGGGGCGTCGCACCGGAGCGCGAACTTCCGGGTGCTGCCGGGGTGTCGGGTGCTACCCCGGTATGACCCGGGGGTGCTACCCGGGCGTTACTCGGGGCGCTGTGCGGGGGTGCGCCAGTGGCCGGCCAGGGCCGGGCCGAGCTGGTCGAAGTGGCTCTCGATCAGGGCGATCATGCCCTCCGGGCCGTCGGGTTCGCGGTCGGCCGTCCAGGACAGGTGGGCGGCGCGCAGCACGCTGCCGAAGACGGCGGCGAGCACGGTGGGGCGCAGGTCCTCGCGCGGGTCCAGCCCCTCGCGTTCGGCGAGCACCCGGACGACGATCCGCTCCTGCTCGGTGACCCGGCGCAGGTGGGCGGCGAGCAGGGTGGGCGCGTCCTCGATCATCCGCATGAGTTCGAGGGCGCTGGTGATCGAGCCGGGGCCGGAGGCCTTGGCGTTCCCGAGGTCGCGCCAGGCCTTGACGATCGAGGCGCGCAGGGCCTGCAGCGGGGTCTCCTCGGCGGGGCGGTGGCGCAGGCACTCGATGAAGTAGTCCTCGGCTTCGGCCATGACGGCGAGCGCGACCTCGTCCTTGTTGGCGAAGTAGCGGAAGAAGGTGCGCTGGGAGACGTCGACGGCGGAGGCGATCTCGTCGACGGTGGTGCGGGCGAAGCCCTGGCTGAGGAAGAGCATGTGGGCGGCCTGGACCAGGGCGTACCGGGTCTGCTGCTTCTTTCGCTCACGCAGCCCGGGCGTCCGCCCGAGGTCCTCCGGGGTGTCGGCGGGGCGGGGGGTGTGAGCGGCCATGGCGGGGGCCTTCCGGGGCTCTGGTGTGGCGGGTGGGAGCACAACCTTAGCGTTCTGACAAATGTCAGTAATGGCCAGAAGTCACTGTTTGCCGAATGTCAGCGACTGACATAATCTGCGGCGAGTGGCGCCCGTCGGGCCGGGGCACCTGTGGGGACGGGTGGGCCGGGGCGCCACGACCACGTTCCGAACGAGCCACGCCCCCGGAGGGCCCAGATGAGCCAGTCCGTCGTCAAGAACTCCGAGGCGGACGCCCCGCCGCTGCCACCGCCCGGGGGCGGCCTCAAGGGGCACCCCTGGCTGACCCTGCTGACCGTCGCGGTCGGCGTCATGATGGTCGCGCTGGACGGCACGATCGTCGCCATCGCCAACCCGGTGATCCAGGAGAAGCTGCACGCGGCGCCCTCCGAGATCCAGTGGGTCACCAGCGGCTACCTGCTCGCCCTGGCGGTCTTCCTGATCACCGCCGGCAAGATCGGCGACCGTTTCGGCCACAAGTCCACCTTCCTGGTCGGCGCCGTCGGCTTCGCCGCCACCTCGGCCGCGATCGGCTTCGCGGGCAACATCCAGACCGTGATCGCCTTCCGGGTGCTCCAGGGCCTGTTCGGCGCGCTGCTCCAGCCGGCCGCGCTCGGCCTGCTGCGCGGGGCCTTCCCGGCCGAGAAGCTCAACATGGCGATCGGCATCTGGGGCGGCGTGATCGGCGCCTCCACCGCGGCCGGCCCGATCGTCGGCGGCCTGCTGGTCGAGCACGTCAGCTGGGAGTCGGTGTTCTTCATCAACATCCCGGTCGGTCTGATCGCGCTGGCGCTCGGCCTGTGGGTCCTCAAGGACGTGCGGGCCGAGAACGCCGCCAAGTCCTTCGACGTGCCCGGCATCGTGCTGCTGTCGGTGGGGATGTTCGCGCTGGTCTTCGGCATCATCAAGGCCCCCGAGTGGGGCTGGGGCGACACGAGGACGCTGCTGTTCCTGGGCGGCGCGGTGGTGCTGATGGCGCTCTTCGCGTTCTGGCAGGGCAAGGCGCGCGAGCCGCTGATCCCGCTCAGCCTGTTCCGCTCGGTGCCGCTGTCGGCGGGCGTCCTGCTGATGGCGCTGATGGCCTTCGCGTTCTTCGGCGCGATCTTCTTCGTGACCTTCTACTTGCAGAACGTGCACGGGATGAAGCCGGTCGAGGCCGGCGTCCACCTGCTGCCGATGACCGGCATGATGATCGTCGGCTCGCCGGTGGCCGGCATCGCGATCGGCAAGCTCGGCCCGCGGATCCCGATCGTGGCCGGCATGCTGATCACCACCACCGCGATGTTCGGGATGTCCACCCTGGACACCGGCTCCGGCACCGGTGTGATGTCGCTCTGGTTCGTCCTGATGGGCCTCGGCATCAGCCCGGTCATGGTCGGCGCCACCGAGGTGATCGTCGGCAACGCCCCGCTGGAGCTGTCCGGCGTGGCCGGCGGCCTCCAGCAGTCCGCGATGCAGGTCGGCGGCAGCCTCGGCACCGCGGTACTGGGCGCGCTGATGGCCGCCAAGGTCGGCGACGTACTGCCCGGCAACTGGGCCAAGGCCGGCCTGCCGCCGGTCGAGGGCCCGCAGGCCGACGGCCTCAAGCAGGCCGCCCAGCTCGGCATCGCCCCGCCGGCCCCGCCCGGCACCCCGCAGCAGGCGGTGGACGCGATGGCCGGGGCCGTCCACGAATCCTTCGTCAGCGGAATGTCGCTCGCCTTCGCGGTCGCCTCCGTGGTGGCCTTCACCGCCGCCGTGCTCGGCCTGCTCACCCGCCGCGGCACCACCGACGCGGGCCCCGCCGTGCACATCTGACGCGCGCCCGTACGCGACGGCCCCGGACTCGGCGGAGTCCGGGGCCGTCGTGGTGTCCGGCGGCGCACGTCGTGGGCGCTCCTCACGCGCGGGTGAGGGCGACCAGCGGCGAACCGGACGACGAAGGGCCGGACTCCGGGGGAGTCCGGCCCTTCAGTGCCCAGCGGGTGATCAGGCGTCGCCGCCGGCGGCGCCCGGGTCGGCCGCGGTGACGTCCAGCAGCTGGTAGCGGTCGATCGCGTCCTTCAGCGCCGAGCGGTCGATCTTGCCCTGCTTGGCGAGCTCGGTGAGCACCCCCAGGACGACCGACTGCGCGTCGATGTGGAAGAAGCGACGGGCCGCGCCACGGGTGTCGGCGAAGCCGAAGCCGTCGGCGCCCAGCGACTGGTACTGGCCGGGCACCCAGCGGGAGATCTGGTCCGGCACCGCGCGCATCCAGTCGGACACCGCGACGACGGGGCCCTCGGCGCCCTGGAGCTTCTGGGTGACGTACGGCACGCGCTGCTGCTCCTCGGGGTGCAGCAGGTTGAACTCCTCGGCCTCCACCGCGTCGCGACGCAGCTCGTTCCAGGAGGTCGCGGACCAGACGTCGGCCTTGACGTTCCACTCCTCGGCGAGGATGCGCTGGGCCTCCAGGGCCCACGGCACGGCCACGCCGGAGGCGAGGATCTGGGCCGGGATCTGGCCGGCGGTGCCCGGAGCGTACTTGTGCAGACCCTTGAGGATGCCCTCGACGTCCACGTTCTCGGGCTCGGCCGGCATCTTGATCGGCTCGTTGTACACGGTGAGGTAGTAGAAGACGTCCTCGCCGTTCGGGTGCTCGGCGCTGGAGCCGTACATCCGGCGCAGACCGTCCTGGACGATGTGCGCGATCTCGAAGCCGTACGCCGGGTCGTACGCGACGACGCCCGGGTTGGTCGAGGCCAGCAGGTGCGAGTGGCCGTCGGCGTGCTGCAGGCCCTCACCGGTCAGGGTGGTGCGGCCGGCGGTGGCGCCGATCACGAAGCCGCGGGCCAGCTGGTCGGCCATCTGCCAGAACTGGTCGCCGGTGCGCTGGAACCCGAACATCGAGTAGAAGACGTACACCGGGATCAGCGGCTCGCCGTGGGTGGCGTAGGAGGAGCCGGCGGCGATCAGCGAGGCGGTGCAGCCCGCCTCGGAGATGCCGTCGTGCAGCATCTGGCCGGTCGGCGACTCCTTGTAGGCGAGGAGCAGGTCCCGGTCGACCGACTCGTAGGTCTGGCCGAGCGGGTTGTAGATCTTCGCCGACGGGAAGAGCGAGTCCATGCCGAAGGTGCGGTACTCGTCCGGCGCGATCGGCACGAAGCGGTTGCCGATGCCCTTGTCCCGCATGAGGTCCTTGAGCACCCGGACGAACGCCATGGTGGTGGCGATGGTCTGGTTGCCGGACCCCTTCTTGACCGCCTTGTACGCGTCGTCGCCGGGCAGCTCCAGCTTGCGCGGGCGCACCTTGCGGGTCGGCACGTAGCCGCCGAGCTCCTGCCGGCGGTCGTGCATGTACTGGATCTCTTCCGAGTCGCGGCCCGGGTGGTAGTAGGGCGGGTAGCCCTCGTCGAGCTGCTTGTCGGTGATCGGCAGGTGCAGCCGGTCGCGGAAGCGCTTCAGGTCCTCGACCGTCAGCTTCTTCATCTGGTGGGTGGCGTTGCGGCCCTCGAAGTTGGGGCCCAGCGTCCAGCCCTTGACCGTCTGGGCCAGGATGACCGTCGGCTGGCCCTTGTGCTCGCGGGCCGCCTTGAACGCCGCGTAGATCTTCTTGTGGTCGTGGCCGCCGCGACCCAGGTGCTGGATCTGCTGGTCGGTCATGCTCTCGACCATCTTGCGCAGGCGCAGGTCGGAGCCGAAGAAGTGCTCGCGGATGTACTCGCCGGTCTCGGTGGCGTAGGTCTGGAACTGGCCGTCCACCGTGGTGTTCAGCTTGTTGACCAGCACGCCGTCGCGGTCCTGCGCGAGCAGCGGGTCCCAGCTGCGGTCCCAGACCAGCTTGATCACGTTCCAGCCGGCGCCCCGGAACTGGGACTCCAGCTCCTGGATGATCTTGCCGTTGCCACGGACCGGGCCGTCGAGGCGCTGCAGGTTGCAGTTCACCACGAAGGTGAGGTTGTCCAGGCTCTCGCGGGCCGCCAGGGACAGCTGGCCGAGCGACTCGGGCTCGTCCATCTCGCCGTCGCCGAGGAAGGCGTAGACCTGCGAGTCGGAGGTGTCCTTGATGCCGCGGTGCTCCAGGTACCGGTTCATCCGGGCCTGGTAGATCGCGCCGAGCGGACCGAGGCCCATCGAGACGGTCGGGAACTCCCAGAAGTCCGGCATCAGCCGCGGGTGCGGGTAGCTGGACAGGCCGTACGGGGCCTTCGACTTCTCCTGGCGGAACGCGTCGAGCTGCTGCTCGGTCAGTCGGTCCAGGAGGAAGGCGCGGGCGTAGATGCCGGGGGAGGCGTGACCCTGGAAGAAGATCTGGTCGCCGGACTCGCCCTCGGCGTCCTTGCCGCGGAAGAAGTAGTTGAAGCCGACGTCGTAGAGCGACGCGGAGGAGGCGAAGGTGGCGATGTGCCCACCGACGCCGATGCCCGGGCGCTGCGCCCGGGAGACCATGACGGCCGCGTTCCATCGCGTCGCGTTGAGGATCTTGCGCTCGATCTCCTCGTTGCCGGGGAAGAACGGCTCGTCCTTGGTGGCGATGGTGTTGACGTAGTCCGTGCTGCGCATCTCGGGCACGGCGACACGCTTCTCGCGGGCGCGCTCGATCAGCCGCAGCATCAGGTAACGGGCACGCTCACGCCCCCGCTCGTCGATGGCCGCATCGAGCGACTCCAGCCATTCCGCGGTCTCCTCGGGATCGAAGTCCGGGACCTGACTCGGAAGGCCGCCAATGATGATCGGGTTGCGATCGGATCCGGAAGCCACGCTGTTCCTTCACTGTCGGTCGAAACTGAGGTGTGTCGCGCCGCCTCCATCGTGCTACCGCGCTCGGAGATCCGTCATCTCTACCGATCGGTAACCGTTCCGCCTGGTGGGCGGGCCGGTCTGGTGGTGCGTGGCGCGGGCGTGTCCGTCCGCTCCGTACACCCCCGGGTGTTACGAAAAGAGGTGGTCCGACCTGGTGTCCCGTCCGCCCGATGGCGGGCGGCCGGGGTGAGGGCCAACAGGAGACTCTACGCCCGCGCACGCGCGGACCCCGAATGCCGTTCGCATCTCGGGCACACGTACGGCCTGTGGGCCGGGACCACCCGAAGCATCGTTGTCCTATGCAGAGAAGGGCAAATCGGTGTGATTCCCGACACGTCGGAACGGCGTGTTCCGGTGTGGCGCGTCAACCTTTGGAGGGGATCGGGGGTCGGGTACTTGCGCGAACCGCCGCGCCCGTGTGGACTACGGCCACAGCCTTGGCATGGATGCCGAGCCGAATACTGGAGGTTATTCCCGTGAGCGCGACCGCGGACCCCGCGGACAAGTCCAACCCGGCGACCCGTCTCGGCTTCGAAGAGGGCCAGATCATCCAGGAGCTGGGGTACGACGACGACACTGACCAGGAGCTCCGCGAAGGCATTGAGGAGCTCACCGGGACGGATCTCGTCGACGAGGACTACGACGACGTCGCCGACGCCGTCCTGCTCTGGCACCGCGACGAGGACGGGGATCTCACCGATGCCCTCGTCGACGCCCTGGAGTACCTGGCCGAGGGCGGCATCATCTGGCTGATGACGCCCAAGACCGGGCGGGACGGCCACGTCGAGGCCTCCGAGATCAATGACGCGGCCAAGACCGCCGGCCTCTCCCAGACCAGCTCGATCAACATCGCCAAGGACTGGGCGGCCACCCGGCTCGCGACCAAGTCCACGGCGAAGCCGGGCGGCAAGCGCTGAACGGGTTCTGAAGCCCCGCGCCGGGCCCCCTCGGAGTCACGCTCCGACGGGGCCCGGCGCCTTTTCGTGCTCTTCGGCGTCCGGAGGCGGCCTGGGGGCGGCGGCCCGGGGGCCCGGAGAGGACTCTCCGGAACCCGGCCGAGGGGTGGTGGCGCGTTCGCCCAGGGCGAAAGGAGACGGGCGCCGGGCGGCCCCGCGTCATCCGTTCGGCCGAACGTGCGTCGACGAATGGCAGGATGTGGCCTGCCGCGCCCGCCGCGCGGCGCGGTCGCGCGTCAGAAAGGTCCCGTCCATGGCCATCGAGGTCGGCACCCGGGCTCCGGACTTCGAGCTCAACAACCAGCACGGGGAGACGGTCCGGCTCGCCGAATTCCGCGGCGAGAAGAACGTCGTGCTGGTCTTCTACCCGTTCGCTTTCACCGGCGTCTGCACCGGCGAGCTGGGCGCGATCCAGCGCGAACTCGCCGGGCTGCAGAACGACGACGTCCAGGTGCTCGGCCTCTCCTGCGACTCGCAGTTCTCCCAGCGCGTCCTCGCCGACCGCGAGGGCCTGGAGTTCCCGCTGCTCGCCGACTTCTGGCCGCACGGCGAGGTCACCCGGGCGTACGGCGTCCTCGACGAGGAGCGCGGCTGCCCCCTGCGCGGCACCTTCGTGATCGACAAGGCCGGCACGGTGCGCTGGAGCGTCGTCAACGGCCTCCCGGACGCCCGGGACGAGCAGGAGTACCTGAAGGCCCTCGCCGCGCTCTGAGCCGCCCCCGCCGCGCTCTGAGCCCCCGCCCCCGCCGCTCGGGTGCCCGACGGCCGTGTCCGACGGTCGTGTCCGAGCGGAACCGCGCTGCCGACGGGAACCGCGTACTACGCTCGGGCCGTTGGCGGAGTGGGGTGCGGGAGCAGGTGCGCTCCCGGAGCCCCGGACCGCACCACCGGGGGCACCACAGGGCGTGCCTCCCGATTCTTGGAGGACACGTGGGAGTCAGCCTCAGCAAGGGCGGCAACGTCTCGCTCACCAAGGAGGCCCCCGGGCTCACGGCCGTGGTCGTCGGCCTGGGCTGGGACGTCCGGACCACCACCGGGACGGACTTCGACCTGGACGCCAGCGCACTGCTCTGCAACGCCCAGGGCAAGGTCGCCTCGGACGGCAACTTCGTGTTCTTCAACAACCTGAAGAGCGCGGACGGCTCGGTCGAGCACACCGGCGACAACCGCACCGGTGAGGGCGAGGGCGACGACGAGGCGATCAAGGTCAACCTGGCCGGCGTCCCGGCGGACGTGGAGAAGATCGTCTTCCCGGTGTCGATCTACGACGCCGAGAACCGCGGCCAGAGCTTCGGCCAGGTGCGCAACGCCTTCATCCGCGTGGTGAACCAGGCCGACAGCACGGAGCTGGCCCGCTACGACCTCTCCGAGGACGCCTCCACCGAGACCGCGATGGTCTTCGGCGAGCTGTACCGCAACGGCGCCGAGTGGAAGTTCCGCGCCATCGGCCAGGGCTACGCCTCCGGCCTGCGCGGCATCGCCCAGGACTTCGGCGTCAACGTCTGAGTCCTCGTCGGCGCCCGGCGGCGCGCTTCACCCGGGGCGGCCCGGACCCGCGGAGGTCCGGGCCGCCCCGTTTCGTGCCGGCCGTTCGCGTGGCTTCCCGTGCGGCCTCTCGTACGGCCGTTCGCGCGGCGGTTCGTGTGGTGGTTCGCGCGGCGGTTCGGGGCGCCGTTCGCGCGGGCGGGCGCGGGCCGGTCGGGAGTTCGTCCGACCCGGTGCCGCGGTGGCCCGCCACGCTGCGAGGATGTGAGTTCAGGAAGTTCAGCCGACCAAAGCCGGTCGGCCGGGGCCGCGGGGGATACACCTGGAAGGCGCCCCGGGAGAAACAAGGGAGGAACAACGTCATGGTGGTCACGCTCGCCAAGGGCGGCAACGTCTCGCTCACCAAGGCCGCGCCGAACCTGACGCAGGTCCAGATCGGCCTCGGCTGGTCCGCCCGTTCGACCACGGGCGCCCCGTTCGACCTCGACGCGAGTGCCCTGCTCTGCGGTGGCGGACGCGTGCTCGGTGACGAGTACTTCGTCTTCTACAACAACCTCAAGAGCCCCGAGGGCTCGGTGGAGCACCAGGGAGACAACCTCACCGGCGGCGACGACACGGGTGACGACGAGGTGGTCCTGGTCAACCTGGACCTCGTCCCGGCGCAGGCGGAGAAGGTGGTCTTCGCGGTCTCGATCTACGAGGCCGAGGCGCGCCTGCAGAACTTCGGGCAGGTCCGCAACGCCTACATCCGGGTCGTCAACTCGGTCGACGGCCAGGAGATCGCCCGCTACGACCTGTCCGAGGACGCGTCCAACGAGACCGCGATGATCTTCGGCGAGCTGTACCGCTACGCGGGCGAGTGGAAGTTCCGCGCGGTGGGCCAGGGGTACGCCTCCGGCCTGCGCGGCATCGCACTCGACTTCGGCGTGAACGTACAGTAGGGGCGGAAATCGGACCATCGCACCCGACCCGATCATGAGAACTGAGGGCAGTGCGGGGGTGACCTGACCGGGCCCGGCCCGGTCAGGGCGTCTCGGGGACGAGGCCGCCCCCGGCACGGCCAGAACCCGAAAGGTAGCCAACTCCCGTGTTCCTCCGCACATTCGGCTGGTCGTTCGCGATCACCGCCATCGGCCTGGCTGCGGCCGGACTGCTCTGGGGAGCCCAAGGCTTCGGCATCGTGCTGATCCTCTCCATCCTGGAGATCTCCCTGTCGTTCGACAACGCGGTGGTCAATGCCACGGTGTTGAAGCGGATGAACCCGTACTGGCAGAAGATCTTCCTGACCGTCGGCGTGCTGATCGCCGTCTTCGGCATGCGCCTGGTCTTTCCGCTGCTGGTCGTCGGACTCACCGCGAAGCTCAACCCCGCGACGGTCATCGACCTCGCGCTGCACTCCGACAAGACCTACGACGGCCTGACCTACGGCCAGTACCTGGAGGCGGCCAACCCGGCGATCGCCGCCTTCGGTGGCGTCTTCCTGCTCATGATCTTCCTGGACTTCGTGTTCGAGGAGAAGGACTACAACTGGCTGTCCTGGATCGAGCGCCCGCTGGAGAAGGTCGGCAAGCTGGAGGCCTTCTCCACCGTCGTCGCCCTGGTCGCCCTGCTGCTGGCCTCCAACTTCTTCGCCGGGGAGCACGCCGAAACCGTTCTGCTCGCCGGTGTCCTCGGCCTGGTCACCTACCTCGTCGTCGGCGGCCTGTCCTCGATCTTCGAGTCCGGCCTGGAAGAGGAGTCCGAGCGCGAGGAGGAGGCGGAGAAGTCCGGCAAATCGGTCGTCCAGGTCGCCGGCAAGGCCGCGTTCTTCCTGTTCCTCTACCTGGAGGTCCTGGACGCGTCGTTCTCCTTCGACGGCGTGGTCGGCGCGTTCGCCATCTCCAGCGACATCTTCCAGATCACCCTGGGCCTCGGCATCGGCGCGATGTACATCCGCTCGCTGACCGTCTTCCTGGTCCGCAAGGGCACCCTGGACGACTACGTCTACCTGGAGCACGGCGCGCACTACGCGATCGGCGCGCTGTCCGTGATCCTGCTGGTCGGCATCAAGTACCACATCCCGGAGATCGTCACCGGCCTGATCGGCGTCGCCTTCATCGGCCTCGCGCTCGGCTCGTCGATCCTGCGCAACCGGCGCCAGGGCGCGGACGAGGAACCGGAGCTGGTCGGCTCCGACACGTAGCCGCCGCCGGCAGGACATGCGAAACGGCCGCCTCCGGGAAATCCCGGGGGCGGCCGTTTCGCGTTGTGCGTCGTGTGTTGTGCGTCGTGTGGTGCGCGTTTTGAGTTGTGCGTTCCGAGTTGTGCGTCGCGCGTCGTGCGGGGGTGGGGTCAGCCGAGCTGCTGCTCGATCGCGCGCAGCTTGCGCTCCAGCGAGTCCAGCTTCGGCATCGACAGGGTGTCGTCGTCGGCCGACAGGTCGATGGACGAGCCGCGACGGGACGAACCGAAGGTGTCGGCCGAGGAGCTCGAGGAGCTCGAGGAGGACGAATAGGCCGAGGACGACGAGTAGTCCGAGGACGACGAGTAGCCCGAGGAGGACGAGGCGGACGAGTACGTCGAGGGGGACGAGTACGAGGAGTACGAGGAGCCCACGGCGGCGCGGGGGCGGCGGCCGCTGTCCAGGGCGGCGGGCTCCGCCGAAGCGGTGGAGGTGTGCGAGGTCGAGGAGGTGGCGTCAGTCTCCGCGGCTAGGGCAGGCTCCGTAGCGCTCGGGCCGTCTCCGGCAGCCGTGAGGGCGGGCACCTGGCGGCCACCGCGGGCCCGGGCCAGCATGCCGCCGCCCTGGCGGGAGATGGCCTTCAGCTCGGCGCGCTCGCGGCGGTCGGCGGTGCGGGCGCGGACCTTGGCGTCCAGCTTCGCCTGGCGCTCCTCGCGCACCTCCTCGACCGCCTCGTCCAGGCTGCGGACGTTCTCCAGCAGCATCAGCGACCAGGCCGCGTAGGTCTCACGCGGGGCGCGCAGCCAGCGGACGATGCGGATCTGCGGCAGCGGGCGGGGCACCAGGCCCTGCTCGCGCAGCGCGGCCTTGCGGGTCTGCTTCAGCGCGCGGTCGAACAGGATCGCCGCCGAGATCGACATGCCGGAGAAGAACTGCGGGGCGCCGGCGTGGCCGAAGCCGCGCGGGGCGTGCACCCAGTTGAACCAGGCCGAGGCGATCGCGAACACCCAGACCAGCAGCCGGGAACCGAGCGCGGCGTCACCGTGGCTGGCCTCGCGGACGGCGAGCACCGAGCAGAACATCGCGGCGCCGTCCAGGCCGAACGGGACGAGGTACTCCCAGCCGCCGGCCAGGCCCAGGTTCTCCTTGCCGAAGCCGACCAGGCCGTGGAAGGACAGCGCGGCGGCGACACCGGCACAGCAGAACAGCAGCGTGTACGAGGAGATGCCGTAGATCATCTCCTTGCGGCGGCGACGCTCCTCGCTGCGCTCCCAGGAGTCGCCGGCCTCGTCCTTCTTCGTGTTCTTGAAACGCAGCGTCGCCATCAGGACGGAGACGAACAGCAGGGCTGCGCCGCCGACGACGGTCCAGACCAGCTGTATGGAGGTCAGGTTCATTGCGGGTCGGGCCTCGGGTTTCCGCAGGGGACAGGTTCACAGTGCGACACAGGCGGTCAGGTTCCGCCGCGCGGGCACTGCCTGACGGTTCGTTCGTCACCGCACGGCTGCCCCACCGCGCCCGCGCAGGGGCGGGCGGGACACCTGTGCGGCTAGACGATATCGCGTCCGAAGGGGCGGCATGTTACGGGAGGGCGGCTTGCTCCGGCCAATCGACCCGCCGGTTCGGCTGTGGTTCGCCCGTGGTTCGCCTGGCGGGGTAGGGGAGGGCGTGGACGGGGTATCCGTCGGCCGGGCCGATGCCCGATCATTGGTCGGCGGAACGTCAGATCGCCTGGCGGGAGCAGGGGGAGAGGACGGGATGGTCTCGATCTGGGAGTACCTGCGCGGGGACCGGAGCTACACCTTCGACAACCCGGGCGGTCAGCACAAGGTCATACTCACCAAGTCGGCCCCGCAGCACGCGATCACCGGGTCGGCCGCCACCACCGGCTACCTCTACGTCAACCTGCACTGGTCGATGCGCGCCGGCACCGGCCGTTCGAGCACCCGGGACACGGTCAAGCGGTTCTTCAGCCCGCGGATCCTCAGCCCGCGGGAGCCGGACTCCCCGCAGGGCAACGAGCCGATGAACGTCGACCTCGACCTGGCCTGCATGTACGAACTCTCCGACGGCTCCACGGGCGTGGTGCAGCCGCTCGGCGGCCTCTTCGGCGACCTCCAGAACGCGCCCTACGTCAAGCTCAGCGGCGACGACCAGTACGGGGCGCCGTCGGGCGAGACGATGTACGTCAACCTGGAGAAGAAGGACAAGTTCAAGCGGCTGCTGATCTTCGTCTACATCTACGACGGCACGCCGGCCTTCGAGCAGTCGCAGGCGGTGGTGACGATCGTGCCGCAGACCGGTCCTCGGATCGAGATCAAGCTGGAGGAGCGGGCCCGGGCGGCGCGCTCCTGCGCCGTGGTGCTGATCGAGAACGCCGGGGACAACCAGCTGACGGTGCGCCGCGAGGTGCGGTACGTCAACGGGTTCCAGTCGGACATCGACCGGCTGTACGGGTTCGGGATGCAGTGGCAGCGCGGCTACAAGAACCAGCCGGGCGGCGACTGACGGACGCCGCGCGTTCGGGGCGGGGCCGCCGGTGTCGGGCGGCCGCCGCCCCGGACGGGTGTCAGCGGGGCTGGAACTGCGGGCCCTGCGGGGGCAGCGCGAACTCCTCGCCGGTGGGTGCCGGGGACTGGCCGGCGGGAGGCTGGCCCGTCGGAGGCTGGGGCGGGACGGGCGGCTGCTGGCCGGTGCCGGGCGGCGGGTAGCCGTAGCCGCCCGGGTGCGGCTGCGGCGGGACGGGCTGGTTCGGCGGGGGGTAGCCGTAACCGGCGGCCGGCTGCTGCTGGTACGGCTGGGTGGGCTGCGGGTATCCGTAACCGGTCCCGGGCTGCGGGTAGCCGTACCCCGTGCCGGGCTGCGGCGGGGGGTAGCCGTAGCCGGTGCCGGGCTGGTGGCCCGGTGGCGGGGTGGGCGGCGCCGGCGGGACGGCCGGGGGCGCGGTGGGCGGGGCCGCCGGCGGGGGCGTCATGGTCGGTGGGGTCGAGGGCGGCGGCGGTGCGGTGAGCGGTGCGCCCGTCGGTGCGCCCGTCGGTGCGCCCGTGGTGGCGCCGACCGGGGTCGGGGAGGCCTGCGGCTGCGGCTGGGGGACGGCCGGGGCCAGGGTGAAGGTGCCCGGCTCGGGGGCGGCCGAGCGCCGGTCCGGCAGCGGGGTGCTGCGCGGGTCCACCGCGCCGGTGGGCGAGCCGGTGGAGACCGGCGCCGGGGTCGGCGCCGGACCGGGTGCGGCGCCCGCCGCCTCGTCCTCGACGGTGATGCCGAAGTCGGTGGCCAGGCCGATCAGCCCCGAGGTGTAGCCCTGGCCGATCGCCCGGAACTTCCACGACCCGGACCGCCGGTACAGCTCGCCCGCGACCAGCGCGGTGACGCTCTCGGCGTCGCTGATCCCGAACTCGGCCAGCGCGGGCGCGCCCTCCCCGGCCGTGGCGTCGAACAGCAGCAGCCGCAGGCCCGGCACCGCGCGGAAGGGTCCGCCCTCGGAGGAGCCGGCCAGCACCACGCGGTCCACCTCGGCGGGCAGCTTGCCGAGCTCGACCTCGATCGTGTCGATGATCTCGGCGCCGCCGGAGGTCTGCTGCTTGGGCAGGTGGCGGACCAGGCCGGAGGGGTGGCGCGGCTGGTTGTAGAAGACGAAGTCGGCGTCCGAACGGACCCTGCCGGTGGCGCCGAGCAGCAGCGCGGACGCGTCCACGTCCGGCGCACCGGGCGTGGCGCTCCAGCGCAGCACGGCGCGGACCGCCGCCGCCGGCAGTGCGATGTTGGCGCCCTTGGCCATCACGTGCGTCATAGCGGACCATCCTGCCTGTTCGCCACCCCTTCGGACAACGTGACCGGACCGGTCCCCGCCGGGTCGGACTTTGCCAAGACTTGCGCTTCCTGGGGTTTGGCGCCGCCGAACCCATGATCGTCCAAGTGGACCGGGATGTTCCGGGAGTTCAGTACCGGGGAACCGGGGGCGGCCGGATCCCGTCCGTACGATGGGCGGTCGTAGGCCCCCCCCGGGGGGTTCGGCGGAGGGACGTCCACCGGTGGCGCGACCGGGGAACCATGGCACCCGGTCGGCCGGTTGACCAGGGTGTCGGCCGGTTGACGGCGGCCTCGGCCGGCCGGCGGCGACGCCGTCCGGTCGACAGGGGCGTCGTCGGCAAGGGGCCGAGGCCCGTCCACATTCTGGAGGAGAGCACCTTGCGCCATTTCGGCCACCTCGCCGAGGACGTACGCGGCCGGCTCTTCCTGGAGCAGCCCCGCGCGTTCACCGCGCAGAGCGAGCCCGAGGTGCTCGCCACCGCGCTCGGCGGCACCCTCTACAGCCCGGCCACCAGGCCCGCACTCGCCGCCGACATCCGCAAACAGGCTGCTCGGGGCGTGGTGTCGATGGTGCTCTGCCTCGAGGACGCGATCGCCGACCACGAGGTGGACGCCGGGGAGCGGAACCTGGTCGAGCAGTTGAATGACCTGGTCAAGGATTTCACCGACTGCGCACAGAGTCACCCACTGCTCTTCATCAGAGTCCGCGCTGCCGCCCAGATTCCCGACCTGGCCCAGCGGCTCGGTCCGGCCGTCGAGCTGCTCAGCGGCTTCGTGCTGCCCAAATTCACCCCGGAGAACGGCGGCGCCTACCTGGCCGCACTCGCCGCCGCCGAGGCCGCCACCGGGCGACGGCTCTTCGCCATGCCCGTCCTGGAATCGCCCGAGCTGGCCCACCTGGAGACCCGGCGCGAGCAGCTCTTCGGCATCGCCGAACTGCTCGCCGGACACCGGGAGCGGGTACTCGCCGTCCGCCTCGGCGTGACCGACCTCTGCTCCGCTTACGGCCTGCGACGCTCGCCCGACCTGACCGCGTACGACGTCGCGCTGGTCGCGGCGGTGATCGGGGACGTGGTCAACGTGCTCGGCCGGGCGGACGGCACGGGGCACACCGTCACCGGCCCGGTCTGGGAGTACTTCCCCGTGCAGGAGCGGATGTTCAAGCCGCAGCTGCGCCGCACCCCGTTCACCGAGGCCTCGTTCGGCGCCGCCGTCGGGACCGTCCGGGCCTCCGGCGAGGAGATCCGCCGCCGGATCATCGAGCACGACCTGGACGGGCTGATCCGGGAGGTCGAACTCGACCGGGCCAACGGCCTGCTCGGCAAGACCTGCATCCACCCCAGCCACGTGCCCGCCGTGCACGCACTCTCCGTGGTCACACACGAGGAGTACTGCGACGCCCGTGACATCCTCCGCCAGGAGCAGGACGGCGGCGGGGTACTGCGCTCGGCGTACACCAACAAGATGAACGAGGCCCGGCCGCACCGCGCCTGGGCGGAGCGGGTGCTCCTGCGGGCGGAGGTGTTCGGGGTGGCCCAGGAGGACGTGAGCTTCGCGGAGCTGCTGTCGGCCTGCTTGTGCGGCTGAGGCTGTTCGCGTGGCTGAGCGCGAGCCGTCGCCTCCCGTTTCCTTACGGCGGATAGGACGAGTTTCCGTACGGCGGACAGGACGAGCCGTGGATGACGGGCCGGGGACGACGGGCCATGGACGACGAGCCGTGGACGACGGGCCGTGGACGACGGGCTATGGACGACGGGCTATGGATGACGGGCCAGAAAATGACGAACGCACCATCGCACCACCGAAGGCAGGACCAGCAGTGACAGCAACACCGCAGACGTGGACCGGCCGTTGGGTCGCCGACCGGGCCGGGATCACGCTGACCGGCTCCGAGCGCCTCCCCGAACTCGTCGGCCTGGCCCTCCGGGAGAACCGCAAGCGCGCACACCTGCTGGTCTCCAACGTGCTCGGCAAGCACGTGCCACAGCGGCCCTCGGTGGTCCACGGTGCCGGACTCGAACTCGGCCGCCGGGTCCGCGAACTGCTCGGCGAGGAGACGGCCGCGCGGGCCGTCGTCCTCGGCTACGCGGAGACCGCCACCGGCCTCGGCCACAGCGTCGCCGACGGCCTGGACGCCCCCTACCTGCACTCCACCCGCCGCCCGGTGCCCGGGATCCCCCCGCTCGGCGGCTTCGAGGAGGAGCACTCGCACGCCACCTCGCACCTGCTGCTCCCGGCCGACCCCGACCTGTTCGCCGGGGACGGGCCGCTGGTGCTGGTGGACGACGAGTTCTCGACCGGCCGGACGGTGCTCAACACCATCCGCGAACTGCACGCCCGCCACCCGCGCGACCACTACGTCGTGGTCGCCCTGGTCGACCTGCGCTCCGCCGCCGACCGGGACCGGCTCACCGACGCCGCCGCCGAACTCGGCGTCCGGCTCGACCTGGTGGCCACCGCGAGCGGCGGCGTCGAGCTGCCCGAGGACATCCTGGAGCGGGCCGAACGGCTGATCGCGGCGGCGACGGCGGGCGAGGTGGCCCCGGGGGGTGAGGTGGCCCCGGGGGGTGATGCGCCTCCGGTGGGCGGCGTGCTTTCGGTGGCCGACCCCGCGCCGCTGGTCCGGGTCGAGCTGGACTGGCCCGCCGGACTCCCGGACGGTGGCCGGCACGGCTTCACCGTCCGCGACCGCGCCCGGCTGGACGCCGTACTGCCCCGGCTGGCCGGGCAACTGGCCGAGGCCCTGCCCGCCGAGGCGCAGCGGGTGCTGGTGCTCGGCTTCGAGGAGCTGATGTACGCGCCGCTGCGCCTGGCCGACACCCTGTCCGAGCAGCTCGGCGGCGACCGCGTCCGGTATTCCACCACCACCCGCTCGCCAGTCCTGGCGGTGGACGACCCCGGCTACGCCATCCGTACCCGGCTGGCCTTCCCGGCCCACGACGACCCGCAGGACGCCGCCTCGCGCGAGCGCTACGCGTACAACGTCGCCCCCGGCACCGACCCGGCGCGGCGCTTCGACGCCATCGTGCTGGTGGTGGACGACGTCGCCGACACCCCGGCGCTGCACCGGGGCGGGCGGGCACTGCTGGCCCGGCTGCGGGAGGTCACCGACCGGGTGGTGCTCGCGGTGTTGCCCTCGCACCGACCGGTGGCGTTGCCGGCCGGGGCGGGCGGGTCGGGCGGGTCGGGCGGGTCGGGCGGCTCGGCGGGGTCAGACGGGTCGGGCGGGTCGGCGGGGTCGGGCGGGTCGGCTGCTGCTCTGCCGACGCCGCTGTACGGGCCGGAGTTCTCCTCGTACCGCGCCGAGGAGGTGGCCTGGCTGCTGAAGGACCTCACCGGGGTCGCCCTGGAAGCCCCCACCGAGGAGCGCGAGGAGGCCGTGCAGAACGGCGGCGCGCACTACGCCGAGTCGCTGCCGGTCGAGTACCAGCCCAGCCCCGAGTACCAGGAGCTGTTCCACCAGGCGCTGCACGGCTCCGCTCGCCGGATCGCGCTCGCCGTCGGCACCGTCGCCGAGACGCTGCTGCGCGAGCGCGGCCCCGGGCTGGTCCTCGCCTCGCTGGCCCGGGCCGGCACACCCGTCGGCATCCTGATCCGCCGCTGGCTGGCCTTCGCCCACGGCCTGTCCGTACCGCACTACGCCGTCTCGATCGTGCGGGGCCGCGGCATCGACCCCGTCGCGCTGCGGTACCTGGCCGCCCACCACCGGGCCGAGGACGTGGTGTTCGTGGACGGCTGGACCGGCAAGGGCGCGATCACCCGCGAACTCGCCGACGCGCTGGCCGGCACCCGCTTCGACCCGGACCTCGCGGTGCTCGCCGACCCCGGCCGCTGCGTGCGCACGTACGGCACCCGGGACGACTTCCTGATCCCGTCCGCGTGCCTCAACTCCACGGTGTCCGGGCTGGTTTCGCGCACCGTCCTGCGGGCCGGGCTGATCGGGCCGGACGACTTCCACGGGGCCAAGCACTACACCGGGCTGGCCGGCAGCGACGTCTCGGCGGCCTTCCTGGACGCCGTGGCCTCCTGCTTCGGCGACGTGCGCGCCTCGGCGGTCGAAGGTGCGGACCGGCTGTCCGCCGACCCGGACCGGGCGCCCGACTGGGCCGGCTGGGCCGCCGTCGAGCGGATCAGCACCGAGTACGGCATCGACAACGTCAACCTGGTCAAGCCCGGCGTCGGCGAGACCACCCGGGTGCTGCTGCGCCGCGTCCCCTGGCGGATCCTCGCCCGTCGCGGCGCCGGTGCGGACCTGGACCACGTCCGGCTGCTCGCCGCCCAGCGCGGCGTCGAGGTCGAGGAGGTGGACGGCCTGCCGTACACCTGCGTCGGCCTGATCCACCCCCGCTACAGCCGCGGGGCGACCGGGGCCGACGGGCGGTCCGTGGCGTCCGAGGTGCCCGAGGTGCCTGACGTGTCTGTGGTGTCTGTGGTGCCTGCGACGTTCGAGGTGTCCGAGGTGTCCGCGACGGAGGGGAAGTCCTGATGGGTGTTCTGGTGGCCAGTGACCTCGACCGGACGCTGATCTACTCCGACCGGGCCCTTGCCCTGGACGTTCCCGACCGGCTCGCGCCGCGGCTGCTCTGCGTCGAGGTGTACCAGGGCCGGCCGCTGTCCTACATGACCGAACGGGCCGCCGGACTGCTCGCCGACCTCGCCCGGCAGGCCCGCTTCGTCCCCTCCACCACCCGGACGCCGGAGCAGTACGAGCGGGTCAAGTTGCCCGGCCCGACCGCGGGTTGGGTCCCCGAGTACGCGATCTGCGCCAACGGCGGGCAACTGCTGGTGGACGGCGTGCCGGACCGGGACTGGCGCACCGAGATCACCGCGCGGATCGCCGCCGGCTCGGCCCCGTTGGAGGAGGTCGTCCGGCGGCTCGCGCTGTGCGCCGACCCGGAGTGGACGCACAAGCGGCGTGTCGCCGACGAACTGTTCGCCTACCTGGTGGTCGAGCGCCCTGCGCTGCCGGCCGGCTGGCTGGAGGAGCTGACCGGCTGGTGCGCCGAGCGCGGCTGGGCGGTCTCGTTGCAGGGCCGCAAGGTGTACGCCGTCCCGGCGCCGCTCACCAAGAGCGCCGCCCTCGCCGAGGTCGTACGGCGCGGCGGCGCGACCACCGTGCTCGCGGCCGGGGACTCGCTGCTCGACGCGGACCTGCTGCTCGCGGCGGACGCGGGGTGGCGGCCGGGGCACGGCGAACTGGCGGACAGCGGTTGGACGGCCCCCGGCGTCACCGCCCTCGAAGAGGTGGGGGTGACGGCGGGGGAGGAGATCGTCCGACGGTTCCTGGCGGGGGCTACAGCGGGTTAGCCGTCCTGGGCAGCGCGCTCTGGCCAGTGCTGTGGCCGACGCTTTGGCCAGCGCCTTGGCCAGCGCCTTGGTCGGCGCCCTGGTCAGCCCCCGCAGCAGCCGCCGCCACAGCAGCCGCCCCCACCCCCGCCGCTGGGGGCGGGGGCCGGTCGGCCGGCGGCCGCGCCGGTGACGGCGACGGTGGACAGCAGCTTCACGGTGTCCTCGTGGCCCTGCGGGCAGACGGCGGGGTCGCCGGACTGCGCCATCGGACGGCGGAGCTCGAAGGTGGCGCCGCAGGAGCGGCAGCGGAAGTCGTAGCGTGGCATACCGGCAGGGTACCGAGGTGACCCCGCCGGTTTCCCGCGGTCACCGGCTAGTGGTGTCCGCCCAGGTCGCCGCGGATCAGCCCGATCACCTGCGCGGCCGTCTCCCGCACCGCCGCCAGCTCGGTGAGGAAGACCCAGTAGTCGGGGTGCCGGCCGGCCGCCTCCAGCGTGGCCACCGCGTGGTCCAGCCGGGCCACCGCCTCGTCCAGCGGGGCGGCGTGCCGTGGGTCCGGCGCGCTGCGCCCGGCCATCGCCAGCCGCTGCGCGTCCCGGATGGCGAAGCGGGCCCGCTCGATCTCCCGGTTGGGGTCGTGCTGCACCTCGTTCAGCTGCCGCAGCCGGTCGTTCACCGCGACCACCGAGCCGTCCGCGGCGTCCAGCAGCGCGCGAACCGTCCCGATCGCGGCCGTGGCGTCCGCCCAGCGCTGCTCGTCCCGGGCACGGGCGGCCTCGGCGAGCTTGCGCTCGGCGGCGCGCCCGGTCTCCGCGACCTGGTCCGGCACCCGCTGCAGATCCTGCCAGCAGGCGGTGCTGAACCGGCGGCGCAGCTCGCTCAGGGCGGGCTCGACCGTCGTGGCCTTGGTCTCCAGCGCCTGGATCCGGGTCCGCAGGCTCGCCACCCGCCGGTCGATCTCGCGCGCCCGCTCCGGCAGCTGCGCGGCGTCGGCGGCGATCGCCTCGGCGCGCTGCTTCACGTCGTCCGCGCGCTGCAGCGTGCCGGCCACCCCGTGCCGGGCCGGGCCCTCGTTCAGCCGCCCCAGCTCCGGAGCCAGCTCGGCCAGCCGGGCCGCCAGGTCGTCCGCCCGCAGGCCGGCGCCGCGCGCCTCGTCCAGCGCGTTGGAGGCCGTGAGCAGCGCGCGCTTGGCCTGCTCGACCGCCGGGGTGACCCGCATCAGCCGCTGCTCGGCGTGCTGGATGGTCGGCTGCAGACGGCGCAGGAAGTCGTTCAGTTCGGCGCGGGCGGAGCCGAGTTGGCCCTTCACATCCTCCAGCTGGCGCCTGGCCTGCGCGGCCGCGCCCGCGTCCAGGGTCTCGCTGTCCAGGTTGTGGGCGTCGAGCGCGCCCAGGTAGTTCACGGTGACCTGGTCGACCCGGCCGGAGATCGCCGCCAGATCGGCCAGCGCGCGCTGCGTCGTCGGCCCGTCCTCCGCCGCACGGACCGTCTCCACGGCGAGCTGCACCTCGCGCTGGGTCTCCTCCAGCTCGTAGAACGCCTCCTGCGCCGCGGCCCGGGCCTCCCTGGCCCCCGCCCGTACGCCCTCCCCGCCGCCGCGCCGGCCCCACCAGCCGCCGGTCCCGGCCGACGCCAGGCCGACCGCCCCCAGCGCACCCGCCAGCACCACGGGCAACACCAGCGCGTCCGCCAGCGCACTCCCCGCCCGACGCCGCCCCCGCCCGCTCCCGCCGGCCACCGTCACTGCGCGCTCCCTGCTCCGACCCGCTGATCCGGCCCCCATTCTCCCCGATCACCCCGCCGACCCGTCACCCCCTCCCACCCCTTTCGCCCCCGCCTCCCCGCCCGTGCCCCGCCCCCTCCGCACGCCACCCGGACTCCCCACCGCCGCCGCCACCACGGCCCCAGCCCCCTACCGCCCACCCCCACCCCACCCGGGCGCCTGGCCCCCACCACCCCCCGGGACCAGGTACCCTAGGCACTCGTCGTGCGCTCACCGGGCCACGACTGGGGGCGCGTAGCTCAGTGGTAGAGCGCTGCTCTTACAAAGCAGATGTCGGCGGTTCGAAACCGTCCGCGCCCACCAGCGTGCCGAGGGCCGGTCCGGGAGGTACTCACCTCCGGGGCCGGTCCTCGGGCGTTGTGGGAGTGTCTAGATCGTGATAGTCCCGGCGTTGTCGGTGGCGGGGGTTGCGGTCGGCCTGGTGCGGCCGGTTGCCGGGGGGTCCAGCTCCGTAGGGCAGCTGCCCCCCGGTCTTTCCGGGGGCCGGGGGAGACCCTGGCCCAACTGTCGGCCGGGGTTTGCCGAGGGCCAAGAGTGGGCTCCGTCAGCGCCGGTCGTACCCCGCACCCCGTACCCCGGTCTCGGGGTGCGGTGCTGCTGCTGGTAGGGAGGCGGGATGACTGCCAGGGCGTTTGATGCGGTGCTGTGTGACGTGGACGGTGTGATCCGGTTCTTCGACGGGGCCGGGGTGGCGGCGTTGGAGCGGGCGGCGGGGGTGGGGGAGGGGAGTACGGCGGGAGTCGGGTTCGCGCCGGAGAACGACCTGCCGCTGTTGCTGGGGCGGATCGGCAAGGCGGAGTGGGTGGAGTCGATCGCGCGCGGGCTGGTCGGGCGGGTGTCGGAGGCGCAGGCGCGGGGGCTGGCGGAGGCGTTCGCGAACTCGCCGTTCTGGGCGGACGAGGTTGCGGTGGGGCTGCTGCGGCAGGTGCGGGAGCACTGCCGGGTGGTGCTGGTGACCAATGCGACGGTGTGGCTGGACGAGGACCTGGCGCGGCTGGGGTTGACGGAGCTGGCACACGAGGTGGTGAACAGTTCCCTGGTGGGCAGTGCCAAGCCGGAGCGGAGGATCTACGAGATCGCCGCGGAGCGGGCCGGGGTGGCGCCGGAGCGGTGCCTGTTCGTCGATGACCGGCAGGAGAACGTCGATGCGGCGGTGGCGCTGGGGATGACCGGGGTGCTCTACCGGGGACCGGAGGATCTACGGCAGGCGTTGGCGCCTGTGTTGGGCCGGCGGGTGGTGCGGCCCGGCCGTTGACGCGCGGTGTCCGGTCGGCGGGGTGGCGGGGCGGTGGGTGGTGGGTGAGGATCGGGGGGTCGGTCAGGTGTCGGGGAGTGGTGGGCGATGGCTGGGCAGGCCGGGGAGACACGGGCGGAGTTGTCGGCGCGCCTGAACTGGCTGCGGGCGGCGGTGCTGGGGGCCAATGACGGCGTGGTGTCGACGGCCGGCATCGTGACGGGTGTGGCGGGCGCGACCGGTTCGCGGACGGCGCTGCTCGCGGCGGGGGTGGCCGGGTTGTTGGCGGGGGCGATGTCGATGGCGGCCGGCGAGTACGTGTCGGTCAGCACCCAACGGGACACCGAGCGGGCCGCGTTGGCGAAGGAGCGGCGGGAGCTGGCGGACGACCCGGAGGGGGAGCTCGACGAACTCACCGACTACTACCGGGGCAGCGGGCTGACGGACGACCTGGCCCGGGACGTGGCGGTGGCGTTGACCGAGCGGGACGCGCTCGCGGCCCACGCGCAGACCGAACTCGGCATCGACCCGGAGGCGTTGACCAATCCGTGGCAGGCGGCGCTGGCCAGCGCGGCCGCGTTCACGCTGGGCGCGCTGGTGCCGCTGCTGGCGGTGCTGCTGCCGCCGCAGGCGTGGCGGCTGCCGGTGACGGTGGTGTCGGTGGTGGCCGCGCTCACGCTGTCGGGCTGGGCGAGTGCCCGGATGGGCGGGGCCGGTCCGGCCCGGGCGGTGGGGCGCAATGTCGCGGGCGGGCTGCTGGCGATGGCGGTGACGTACAGCGGCGGTGTGCTGCTGGATCGTTTCACCGGCTGACGGCTGACGGCGGCCGTGGGAGGCGCTGTCCGACTCGACAGGCGCGGTCGCACGGCCTGTGTTTGTGTGGCTGCAAACCGCTTGGGAAAGGTGAATCGCCGTGACCATGCCCCCGTTCGGATCGAACGATCCGTTCTCCGATCTCCTCAGCCGGTTCTTCGGAATGAGCCCGCTGGCTTCCCCGCCCGCCGTGCAGCGGGTGCCGATCGGGCGGCTGCTCAGCGAGTCCGCGCAGGAGTTGCTCGCACTGGCCGCGCGGCGCGCGTCCGAGGACGGTTCCAGTGACCTCGACACCGCCCACCTGGCCTGGGCGGCCACCCAGGTGGACCCCTCGCGGCGGATGCTGGAGCGCGCGGGCATCGACCCGGACCAGCTGTCCGGCGATCTGGAGCACGCCCTGCCGGTCGGCAACCCCGACGCGGTGGACGGGCAGCCGGCGCTCACCCCTTCGGCCAAGCGCGCGCTGCTCGCCGCGCACGCCCGCTCGCAGGCGGCCGGTGCCTCGTACATCGGGCCGGAGCACATCCTCGGCGCGCTGCTGGACCAGGAGCGTTCGGGTGCGGGCGTGGCGCTGCGCAAATCGGCGCCCTCGCAGGAGGTGCTGAAGTCGGTGCTGGAGGGGCGCGGTACCGGTGGCGAGCGCAGCAGTACGGGCGCGCACCCGAGCGAGACACCGACGCTGGACGAGTACGGGCGCGACCTCACCGCGGAGGCGCTCTCGGGCCGGCTGGACCCGGTGGTGGGGCGGGCCGAGGAGATCGAGCAGACCGTCGAGATCCTCTCCCGGCGGACCAAGAACAATCCGGTACTGATCGGTGAGCCGGGCGTCGGCAAGACCGCGATCGTCGAGGGCCTGGCCCAGCGGATCGTCTCCGGGGACGTGCCGCGGAGCCTCAAGGAGAAGCGGGTGGTCGCCCTCGACCTGACCGCGCTGGTGGCGGGCTCCAAGTACCGGGGAGAGTTCGAGGAGCGGCTGAAGAACGTGATCGACGAGGTCACGGCCGCCGAGAAGAGCGTGATCCTGTTCCTGGACGAGCTGCACACCGTGGTCGGCGCGGGCGGTGGCGGCGAGGGCTCGATGGATGCCGGCAACATCCTCAAACCGGCGCTCGCGCGCGGCGAGTTGAGCGTGGTCGGCGCGACGACGCTGGACGAGTACCGCAAGCACGTGGAGAAGGACGCCGCGCTGGAACGGCGCTTCCAGCCGGTGCTGGTGCCCGAGCCGAGCGTCGAGGAGACCATCGAGATCCTGCACGGGCTGCGCGACGCCTACGAGGCGCACCACCAGGTGCGGTTCACCGACGAGGCGTTGGACGCGGCGGCGGCGCTCTCCGACCGGTACGTCAGCGACCGTTTCCTGCCCGACAAGGCGATCGACCTGTTGGACCAGGCCGGCGCGCGGGTGCGGCTGCGCAGCCTGAGCGGGTCCACCGAGGCGACCGGGGTGCAGGACCGGATCACCAAGCTGAAGCGGGAGCTGGACGAGGCCGTCGCGGACGAGGAGTTCGTCCGGGCCGCCAACCTGAAGACCGAGCTGCGGCAGACCGAGGACGAGCTGGCGGCGGTCGCCGAGTCCCGCGAGGAGGTCGTCGACGTGACGGCCGACGACATCGCGCAGGTGCTGTCCTCCCGGACCGGCATCCCGGTCGCGGAGCTGAACGCGACCGAGAAGGAGCGGCTGCTCAAACTGGAGGAGCACCTGCACGAGAAGGTGATCGGCCAGGACGAGGCGGTCACCGCCGTCGCCCAGGCGGTGCGCCGCGGCCGGGCCGGGATGGGCGACCCGGAGCGGCCGACCGGTTCCTTCCTCTTCCTCGGCCCGACCGGCGTCGGCAAGACCGAGTTGGCGAAGGCGCTGGCGGCGCTGCTGTTCGGCGACCCGGACCGGATGATCCGCTTCGACATGAGCGAGTTCCAGGAGAAGCACACCGTTTCCCGGCTGGTCGGCTCCCCGCCCGGGTACGTCGGCTACGACGAGGCCGGGCAGCTGACCGAGGCGGTGCGCCGCAAGCCGTACAGCGTGCTGCTCTTCGACGAGGTGGAGAAGGCGCACCCGGACGTCTTCAACCTGCTGCTCCAGGTGCTGGACGACGGGCGGCTGACCGACTCCCAGGGGCGTACGGTCGACTTCCGCAACACCGTGGTGATCATGACCAGCAACATCGGCTCGCAGCGGATCCTGGACCACTCCGGGAACGTGGACCAGATCAGGGACGACCTGATGCGGGACCTGCGCGGGCACTTCCGGCCGGAGTTCCTCAACCGGATCGACGAGGTGATCGTCTTCCACGGGCTCACCCGGAAGGACCTGCTGTCGGTGGTGGACCTGCTGCTGGAGCGCAGCCGGCGGCGGCTGCGGGCACAGGACGTCCGGCTGGACGTCACCGAGGCGGCGAAGGAGTTCCTGGTCAACCGCGGGTACCAGCCGGAGTTCGGGGCCCGGCCGCTGCGCCGGACGATCCAGTCGGAGCTGGACAACCGGATCTCCAACCTGCTGCTGGACGGCTCCGTGCGGGAGGGGGACACGCTGATCGCGGACGTGAGCGACGGGGAGCTGGTGGTCACGCTGGCGCGGCCGGAGGCGTCGGCGACTTTCGAGAAGGCGGAGGAGGAGGCGCGGGCTGCCACCGAGGGCCGCTAGGCCGTGTTTTGGAAGTGGTGCAGGATGGGGTCAACCACCGGCCGAACGGAAAGAAGCCCTCGTGGTTGACCCCGCGCTGCAGGGCGCCCTG
>NZ_JBVISA010000013.1:0-105519 GCF_055575755.1 Kitasatospora sp. NPDC034035
CCGATGGTACTGCAGGGGGGACCCTGTGGGAGAGTAGGACGCCGCCGAACAATCTTTCAGAAGAACCCCCATCCGGATCCCGGATGGGGGTTCTTTGCATTTCCGGGCCCATCCACGAGAGTCACGAGGGGCACAAGAGCCACGAGGGTCCGGAGGGATGGGCCAAAAAATCTTGGCCGGCGGTGTCGAGAACCCGTGGCGGGCTCCGTCCCCGGGGTGAACGCGACCACAATGGGTCGCAACAGCACCGAGGGAGAAGCACGATGGCCAAGTACCTGCTGCTCAAGCACTACCGAGGCGCCCCGGCTGCGGTGAACTGCACGCCGATGGACCAGTGGACGCAGGAGGAGATCTCCGCGCACATCCGGTACATGCAGGACTTCGCGGCCCGGCTGGAGAAGACCGGCGAGTTCGTCGACGGCCAGGCGGTCGCGGCCGAGGGGACGTGGGTCCGGTACGACGGCGAGGGCCGCCCGCCGGTCACCGACGGCCCGTTCGCGGAGACCAAGGACCTCATCGCCGGCTGGATGGTGATCGACGTCGACAGCTACGAGCGCGCCGTCGAGCTGGCCGGGGAGCTGTCGGCCGCGCCCGGGGCGGGCGGGAAGCCGATCCACGAGTGGCTGGAGCTGCGTCCGTTCCTGGCCGCGCCGCCGACCATCACGGAGTGACCTCCCGATGAACGAGGCCCTGCTTCGGAGCCTCACGCCGAGCGTGCTCGGGATCCTCGTCCGCCGCGGAGCAGACTTCGCGGCGGCCGAGGACGCCGTGCAGGAGGCGCTGGTGGAGGCGGTCCGCGTCTGGCCGGTCGACCAGCCGCGGGATCCGAAGGGCTGGCTGGTCACGGTGGCCTGGCGTAAGTTCCTCGACGCGGCCCGGTCGGACACCGCTCGCCGTCGGCGTGAGGACCTGGTCGACCAGGAGCCGGAGCCGGGGCCCGCGGCGGAGGCGGACGACACGCTCCGGCTCTACTTCCTGTGTGCCCACCCGTCGTTGACGCCGTCGTCCGCGGTCGCGCTCACCCTGCGGGCCGTGGGCGGTCTGACCACCCGCCAGATCGCCGAGGCCTATCTGGTGCCGGAGGCGACCATGGCCCAGCCGATCAGCCGGGCCAAGCGCACCGTCTCCGGTGTGCGGCTCGACCGGCCCGGTGACCTCTCCACCGTGCTGCGCGTCCTCTACCTGGTGTTCAACGAGGGCTACGCCGGGGACGTCGACCTCGCCGCCGAGGCCATCCGGCTCACCCGGCAGCTCGCGGCCGCGATCGACCACCCCGAGGTGGCGGGGCTGCTGGCCCTCATGCTGCTGCACCACGCCCGGCGGGCCGGCCGGATCGCGGCCGACGGCGCTCTGGTGCCGCTGGCCGAGCAGGACCGCGGCAGGTGGGACACCGGGTTGATCGCGGAGGGCGTCGAGATCCTGCAGGCGGCCCTCGCCCGCGACCGGCTGGGCGAGTTCCAGGCCCAGGCCGCCGTCGCGGCGCTGCACGCCGACGCGCAGACCGCCGAGGAGACGGACTGGGTGCAGATCGTCGAGTGGTACGACGAGCTCGTGCGGCTGACCGACAGCCCGGTCGTCCGGCTCAACCGCGCGGTGGCGGTCGGTGAGGCGGACGGTCCGCGCGCCGGGCTGGCGGCGCTCGCCGAGCTGGACGACTCGCTGCCCCGCCACGCCGCGGTGGCGGCGTACCTCCACGAGCGTGACGGTGACCCGGGGACGGCGGCGCGGCTGTACGTCGAGGCGGCGCACAAGGCGTCCAACCTCGCCGAGCGCGACCATCTGACGCGTCAGGCGGCCCGGCTCAACGCCGGGTTGGATGCCCGTCAGTGACGCTGAGAGTGCCGGCCGGGGCGAGCGGGTCAGAGGCGGCCGGCCGCCTTCAGCGCCAGGTAGGTGTCGGCCAGGGCCGGGGCGATCCGCGCGGGCGGGGCGTCGAGGACGGTGACGCCGTGGCGGGTGAGGCGCTCGGCGGTGGCGCGGCGGTCGGCGCGGGTCTGCTCGGCGGCCGCGGCGCCGTAGACCGCCTCGACGGTGCCGCGGCCAGCGGCGAGGAAGTCCAGCTGCGGGTCGGCGACGGAGGCGAGGACGACCTCGTGGCGCTTGGTGAGCAGCGGCAGCAGCGGGCGCAGGCCGTCCTCGACCGGGGCCGCGTCGAGGCCGGTGAGCAGGACGATCAGCGAGCGGTGCGGCGCCATCTTGAGGGCGGTGGAGACCAGCGAGCGCATGTCGGTCTCGTGCAGCGCGGGTTCCAGGCCGGCCATCGCGTTGGTGAAGGCGGGCAGCACCTCGTGGGCCGAGCTGCCGGCCACGGCGACGCGCTTGTGGGCGTCGTGGGCGAGCAGGTCGACGCGGTCCCCGGCGCGGGTGGCGAGGGCGGTCAGCAGCAGGGCCGCGTCGAGGGCGGCGTCCAGGCGGGGGGCGTCGCCGACGCGGCCGGCCGAGGTGCGGCCGGTGTCGAGGACGACGAGGATGTGCCGGTCGCGTTCGGGGCGCCAGGTGCGGACGGCGACGGTGTTGCGGCGGGCGCTGGCGCGCCAGTCGATGGAGCGGACGTCGTCGCCGGGCAGGTACTCGCGCAGGGCGTCGAACTCGGTGCCCTGGCCGCGGGTCAACACCGAGGTGCGGCCGTCGAGTTCGCGCAGGCGGGCGAGCCGGGAGGGCAGGTGCTTGCGGCTGGCGAACGGGGGGAGCGCCCGGACCGTCCAGGGGACCAGGTGCGAGCCCTGGCGGGCGGCCAGGCCGAGCGGGCCGAGCGAGCGGACCGTCACCCGGTGGGCGTGGTGGTCGCCGCGGCGGGTCGGGGTGAGCACGGTGACGGTCCGGCGCCGTTCGCCGCCCGGGATGGTCAGGGTGTGCCGGGAGGCGGCCTCGGCGGTGCCGGGGCGCCAGGCGGACGGGGCCCAGGCGTCCCGGACCAGGGCCCGGAGGAGGTGTCCGGACGGGTTGGTGACGGTCAGCTCGACCGAGGCGGGCTCGCCCAGCCGGACGGTGGTGTCGCCGCCCCGCTCGAACCGCAGGCCGCGGACGGGGGCGGCGAGCACCAGGTCGGCCACGACGGCGAGCAGGACCGCGCCGGTGACCAGCCAGATCCCGGCCGCCGACGGCAGCAGCAGGCCCACGACGAGCGCGCCGAGCGCGGCGAGCAGGGCGGTTCGCCCGGTGAGGGCCATGCGGTGCGCTCCTTCGGAGACCCGTCGTCCGCAGACCCGCGACGCCAACGGGCGACGGACAGCGGGCGACGGGAAGCGGGCGGCGGATCGGCTGGATCGGGCGGATCGGGTGGATCAGCGGGGTGCGGGCGTCTGGGCGAGGACGGCCTGGATGACGGAGTCGGCGGTGACGCCCTCCATCTCGGCCTCGGCGCGCAGCGCGACCCGGTGCCGCAGGGTGGGCAGGGCGAGCGCCTTGACGTCGTCCGGGGTGACGTAGTCGCGGCCCGCCAGCCAGGCCCAGGCCCGCGAGGCGGCGAGCAGGGCGGTGGCGCCGCGCGGGGAGACGCCGATGGACAGCGACGGGGACTGCCGGGTGGCCCGGCAGAGGTCGACGATGTAGGCGAGGACGTCGGGGGAGACGGTCAGCTTGGCGATCTGCGCGCGGGCGGCGGCGAGGTGCTCGGGCCCGGCGACCGGGCGGACGCCGGCCGCGGCGAGGTCGCGGGGGTCGAAGCCGGCGGCGTGTCGGGAGAGGACCTGGAACTCCTGGTCACGGTCGGGCAGCGGCAGGACCAGCTTGAGCAGGAAGCGGTCCAGCTGGGCCTCGGGCAGCGGGTAGGTGCCCTCGTACTCGACCGGGTTCTGGGTCGCGGCGACCATGAACGGCACCGGCAGCGCGCGCGGCTCGCCGTCCACCGTGACCTGGCGCTCCTCCATGGCCTCCAGCAGGGCGGCCTGGGTCTTCGGAGGGGTGCGGTTGATCTCGTCGGCGAGCAGCAGGTTGGTGAAGACCGGGCCGGGCTGGAAGGAGAACTCGGCGGTGCGGGCGTCGTAGACGAGCGAGCCGGTGACGTCGCCGGGCATCAGGTCGGGGGTGAACTGGATGCGCTTGGTCTCCAGGCTGAGCGCGGTGGAGAGGGTGCGGATCAGCAGGGTCTTGGCGACGCCGGGGACGCCCTCCAGCAGCACGTGGCCGCCGCACAGGAGCGCGACCACCAGCCCGGTGACGGCGGCGTCCTGGCCGACCACGGCCTTGCCGATCTCGGCGCGCAGAGCGGTCAGCGCCGCCCGCGGGTCGGTGCTGCCGGGGGTGGCGGTCGCCGTGCCGGGAACGGCGCGGAGCTGGGCGGTTGCCTGGTCGGTCACGGGTTCCGGACCTGCCTTTCGAGGGTGTCGAGGTCGTCGGCGAGCCGCAGCAGCGCGGCGTCGTCGGTCGGGGGCGGGCCGTACAGCAGGGCCCGGACGTCCCCGGCGGGCCGGTCGGGGAGCCGGTCGGCCACGGCCGCGCAGAACGCTTCGGGGTCGGGCACGCCGGCCTGGAGCGGGACGCCCAGGGCCGGGGCGAGACGGTGGGAGGCGGCGCGGCGCAGGGCCTCGGCGGCGCGGCCGCGGGCCTTGGCCCGCCGGTAGAGGCGGGCGCGGCCCTCGGTGGTCTCGGACGCGCGTACCACCACGGGCAGGTCCTCGCTGACCACCGGGCCGAGCCGGCGGCCGCGCCAGAGGGCGGCGAGTACGGCGGCGACGACGAGCTGGTAGTAGGCCCAGTGCCAGCGGCTCGGGATGAAGGCGTCGAAGCTCTTGGGGCGGGTGTCCTCGGCGAGTGGGGCGGAGTAGTCCGGCAGGTGCCAGGTGAGGCGGGGCTGCGAGCCGAGCAGGCCGAGCGCGAGGGAGGCGTCGCCGTCCTTGGCGAGCTGCTCGTTCTGCAGGAAGGCGCCGCTGCCGAGCACGATGACCTCGCCGCCGTCGACCGGGGTGGAGACCAGCGGGTAGCCGTGGCCGCGCGGGTAGCAGCCCTCGCCGCGGCTGCCGCTGGTGTAGAGCATGCCGCCCAGGTGGGCGCTGCCGGCCCGGGCGGCCTCGATGAGCGAGCAGTCCGCGGGGGCGCTGCGGACGGTGGCGTACGGCAGACCGCCGTCCTCCTCGGACAGCCGGATGCCGGGGGCGAGCGCCGAGAGGGCGGCCGGGCCCGGGGTGATCAGGACGAGCCGCCGGTGCCGGGCGGCCGCGATGGCGCGCAGCTGGGCGGGGTCGAGCAGATCGGGTTCGGGCAGCACGAGGGTGTCGGGGCCGGCCGGGCCGGCGGTCGGGTCGGTGGTGAACTCGGCCTTGAGGCCCTGGTGTTCGAGCAGCGCGACGACGGCGTGGGCGCCGTTGCGGTCGTATGAGCGGGGGTCGAGCGGCGGGTAGCGGTGGTCCTGGCCGAGGGAGGTCACGGCGACGGCGCCGATCAGCAGGGCGGTGAGGAAGGCCAGGTACCAGCGGGCCCGGCGCCACAGGCCGCGCGGGGTGGGGGCGAGGCTGGTCGGGGCGGCGCCGGAGGGCGCCTCGGCCACGGGCGGCGGCGCGGGGACGGTGGCGGTCATGCCGTTCCTCCCGAGGCCGGGGGCGAAGCCGAGGCCGGAGTAGAGGCCGGAGCCGGAGTCGGAGTCGGAGCCGAGACCGGGGCAGCCGCCGCCGGGTTCGGCGCGAGGACCGGGCGGGAGCGTTCCAGCGTCCGGTCGAGCTCGTGCAGCAGCCGGTACGCGGCCTGGTCGGCGGCGCGTTCGCCGTACGCGATGTCGTCGAAGGTCCGGGCGGCCGCGGACAGCGCGGCGGCGTGCTCGGGCAGCGCCCGGCCGGCCTCGGCGGCGGCCTCGTCGGCGGTGCGGCCGGGGCGGGAGTCGAGCAGGGTGCGCTCCTCCAGGCCCCGTACCAGGGCGCGCATCTGCTCGCGGACGGCCTCGGCCCAGCGCCCGGCGGCGGCGTGCTCGGCGGCGTCCGCCCGGTACTGCGCGGCGCTGCGCGGACCCTCGACGCCGTACACGTCGCCGATGGTGCGGGCGGCGCGTCGGGGCGCGCCAAGGCGCCACCAGAGGGCGGCGGCGATCAGCACGGCGACGATCAGGAAGAGCACCAGGCCGGTGGTGCCGTCGGTGCCGCCGCCGGAGATGCTGTCGAGCGCGCCCGATATGCGGTCCCAGAACCAGTCCGTGGCGCGTTGCAGGATCGACGGGTCGTGCTTGTGGTACTCGGCGTTGAGCAGCTCGTCCCGGGCGGCGTCGCGCGCGGGATCGCGCGGGACGGTGACCGGGGCGCCGCTCGCGGCGAGAAGCCTGTCCCCCCAGCTAGGCATGCGGCTCAGCGCCTCGCCGGCGTCTGGTCGGCCTGCTCGCCCCAGCCGGTGCCGCCGTACTCGGGCAGTCCGGCGGCGCGGGCGAGCTCGATGTCCAGGGCCTCGCGGCGGATCCGCTGGTCGACGTAGACCAGCACGCCGACGGCGGCCATGAAGGGAGTGGTGAGGGTGCCGGCGATGATCCCGGCGACGGCCATGACGGCCACCATCCAGGCGCCCTGCTGGGTCGTGTCGCCCAGACCCTGGCTGTCGAGGCTCTCGAAGCCCAGCAGTACGCCGATGAAGCGGAACGGGACGGCGATGACCACCGCGACGACCAGCGACAGCAGCTTGCTCACCAGGGTGATGCCGAAGACCCGCCACCAGGAACCGCGGACCAGGCGCCGCGAGCGCGACAGCGCGGTGACCACGCCCTGCTTCTCCAGCATCAGCGCGGGGGCGGCCAGGCCGAAGCGGACCCACAGCCAGGCGGCCACCGGCAGGGCCAGCAGGCCGACGAGGAACAGCAGTCCGGTGGTCGCGGGCTCGTTGGCGCCGCCGGCGCTGTAACCGATCAGCGGGGCGAAGCCGAGCAGGGCCACACCGGGGCCCATCAGGACGGTGAGCACGGTGAGTCCGAGCAGCTGCAGCATCCGCGGCCGGGCGTCGCGCCAGGCCTCCCCGGCGGTCGCGGAGCGGCCGAGGACGGCGCGGCTCACGACGATGGTGAGCAGCGCGGCGGCGAGCACGTCGAGCAGCAGTTGCAGCGGCAGGGCGGCCAGCAGTCGCAGGGTCTGGGTGGCGGCGCCGGTCTTGCCCTTGACGAGGAGGTCCACCAGGACGGCCCCGCCCTGGGCGACCACGGCGATGCCGAGCGAGAGGGCGAGGACCGTCCGCCACTGTCGGCGGACAGTACTGACGGCGCCGTCGAGCAACTCGCCGACTCCGAGCGGGCGCAGCGGGATGACGCCCGGCTTGGGGCTCTGCGGCGCGCCCCAGCCGTACGGGCGGTGGCCGCCGGGGGGCTGCTGCCCCCGCTGCGGCCGGCCGTACTGGTCGTACTGAGCCTGCTGGCCCTGCTGGGCCTGGTCGGTCCAGCCGGGGGTGGCCTGCGGTGGTGCCGACGGTCCGGGCACGGCGGCGGACGCGTCGACCGGGGGCCGGACGCCGTCGCGGGGTGGCTCGGACGAGCCGGGCGAGGCCCAGCCCGGAGTGTCGGTCATCACTGCTCCTCGAAGGGGCGTCGTGGGCGCGGCTCCGGACGGATCTTCCGCCCGCGCGCAGCGCCAATCGTGCCATGGGGCCGGAGCAGGCCCCATGGGGATCCGGTTGCTGATCGGCAACGGGGGGCCGCGGCGGGTCGGGCGGCGGGCCGCGGACGGTTCGGAGGTGCTCGGACGGGGGTCATTCGCCCGGTATGGCCGGAATTAGCCGGTCGGTGGAGTTGGCCGTTCTGGCGCATTGGCACTGCTGTGCGGCAGGTCACAATCCGGTAATGAGAGGATGGACGCATGAAGGGACGCGTCCTCGTCGTTGATGACGACTCCGCACTGGCCGAGATGCTCGGCATCGTGCTGCGTGGTGAGGGTTTTGAGCCGTTTTTCGTCGCGGATGGAGACAAGGCACTAGCCGCGTTCCGGGAGACCAAGCCCGACCTGGTCCTGCTCGACCTGATGCTGCCCGGCCGGGACGGCATCGACGTGTGTCGACAGATCCGGGCCGAGTCCGGCATCCCGATCGTCATGCTGACCGCGAAGACCGACACGGTCGACGTCGTGGTGGGCCTGGAGTCGGGTGCCGACGACTACGTCACCAAGCCGTTCAAGCCCAAGGAACTGGTGGCCCGGGTGCGGGCCCGACTGCGCCGTGCCGAGGAGCCGACGCCCGAGCAGCTGACCATCGGCGACCTGGTGATCGACGTGGCCGGCCACTCGGTGAAGCGGGACGGCCGGGGCATCCCGCTGACCCCGCTGGAGTTCGACTTGCTGGTCGCGCTGGCCCGCAAGCCCTGGCAGGTGTTCACCCGCGAGGTGCTGCTGGAGCAGGTCTGGGGCTACCGCCACGCGGCGGACACCCGCCTGGTCAACGTCCATGTGCAGCGCCTCCGGTCCAAGATCGAGAAGGACCCGGAGCGCCCCGAGATCGTGGTGACCGTCCGCGGCGTCGGCTACAAGGCCGGACCCAGCTGACGTGACGGACCGGGCTGACGAGACCCCGTCGGGTACCGCGACCGACGGGGCCGGGGCCGTGCGCGGGGACGTGCTGAGTTCGACCACCCGCCGCCGGCGCGGCCCGGCCGGCATGGTCGGACTGGCGAAGCGTCAGCTGCGCCGTCCCGCCCGCCGGGCGGCCGCGCTGTACCACCGGTCGATCCAGCTGCGCGTGGTCGCCGTGTCACTGCTGGCATCCATCGCGGTGGTCCTGGTGCTGGGCGTGGTCGTCGTGGCGCAGGTGCGCACCGGCCTGCTCGACACCAAGATGGACGCCGCCCGGGCGCAGGCCAGGATCGGCTTCCAGGTCGAGCAGAAGAAGATCGACGAGGCCAGGGACCAGAAACTGCGGGGCACCGCGGACCCGACCGTCGACGAGACCGGCACCTGGCTGCTGCGCCAGGTCAACGACCTGGCCGGGAGCGGGCAGACCGTCTACTCGGTGATCGCGATGGCCCCCGGCACCGGCGCCGTCGTCCCGGACACCGGCGGCTTCGCGCCGCGCTACTCGGGCGACATCCAGCCCAGCAGCATCCCGGACACCCTGCGGGCCAAGCTCGACTCCGAGCCCGGCCAGATGTTCGACCAGCCGACCCGGATCCACCGCTCGCCCGAGAGCGGCGGGAAGTCCGAGCCCGGGCTGGCCCTCGGCATGCAGTTCAGCGGCCCGGCCGGGTACAGCTACCAGATGTTCTACGTGTTCTCCTTCGGCCAGGAGACCGACACCCTCAACCTGGTCACCGGCACCCTGGCGACCGCCGGCGTGTTCGTGGTGATCCTGATGGGCGGCATCGCCTGGGTCGTGGTGCGCCAGGTGGTCACCCCGGTCCGGATGGCCGCCGGGATCTCCGAGCGGCTCGCCGACGGACGCCTGGAAGAGCGGATGAAGGTGACCGGGACGGACGACATCGCCCGCCTCGGGGAATCCTTCAACCGGATGGCCAACGCCCTGCAGGCGCAGATCCGCCAGTTGGAGGAGCTGTCCCGGGTGCAGCGGCGCTTCGTCTCGGACGTCTCGCACGAGCTGCGCACCCCGCTGACCACGGTCCGGATGGCCGCCGACCTCATCTACGACAGCCGCGAGGACCTGGACCCGATGGCGGCCCGCTCGGCGGAGCTGCTGCAGGGCCAGCTGGACCGCTTCGAGTCGCTGCTCGCGGACCTGCTGGAGATCAGCCGCTTCGACGCCGGAGCCGCGATCCTGGACGCCGAGCCGGTCGACCTGCGGGAGATCGTCGGCCGCGTGGTGGAGGCCGCCGATCCGCTGGCGCAGGCCAAGGGCAGCACCATCGTGATCCGCGGCGACGGCGAGCCGGTGCTCGCCGAGGTGGACTCCCGCCGGATCGAGCGCATCCTGCGCAACCTGGTGGTCAACGCGCTGGAGCACGGCGAGGGCCGCGACGTGGTGGTCCGGCTGGGCTCGGCGGACGGCGCGGTCGCGGTCGGCGTGCGCGACTACGGCATCGGCCTCAAGCCCGGCGAGGCGTCCCGGGTGTTCCACCGCTTCTGGCGGGCCGACCCGTCCCGGGTGCGGACCACCGGCGGCACCGGCCTCGGCCTGTCCATCGCCGTCGAGGACGCCCACCTGCACGGCGGCTGGCTCCAGGCCTGGGGCGAGCCCGGCGGGGGCTCGCACTTCCGGCTCACCCTGCCGCGCACCCGCGGCGGCGACATCTCCCGGGCGCCGTTCCGGTTGGAACCGGAGGACTCCCGCAACAACCGGGGCCTGGGCACGTACGGCACGCCGTACCGGCGGGCGATCAGCCCGGTCGGCTCGACGGCGCTGACCGCCACCGAGGAGCCCGCGGAGGCGCCGGACGGCGTCGGCGTCGGCGCCGGTCTCGGCAGCGGGCTCGGCGGGGTGCTGAACATCGGCCCCGGCCTCGGCCGGAGTCGAATGCCCGAGGGCCCGCGTTCGGACCCCTCGGACGTGCGGACGGCGGGAGCCGGTTACGGGGCGACCGGCGCCCAGGTCATGGTGGACCCGACGCCCGGACGGCCGTCGGTGGCACAGCGGACGGCGGAGCCGGACGTGACGGGTGGGACGGACGTGGAGGGGTCGCAGCGTGCGAGGGACGAGCAAGAGGACTGAGCCGCGGCTCCTCGCGGTGACCGGCGCGCTGCTCGCCCTGATGGCGAGCGGCTGCGCGGCCATGCCGGACTCCGGCGGCATCACCAGGGTGGAGCTGGGCCAGGGCTCGGCGGACAAGAACCTGCAGGCCAGGGTCTACCCGGTGGCACCCGGCAAGGGCGCCAAGCCGCACGAGCTGCTGACCGGGTTCCTGGACGCGGTGACCGCCGACGAGGGGTACGAGACCGCGCGCAAGTACCTCACCGAGAGCGCCGCCGCGGCCTGGAAGCCGGACGCCGGGATCCGGGTGCTCTCGTCCACGACCATCCCCAGCGGTCAGGACGTCACCGACGCCGACACCCTGGCCCCGGTGACCGTGACGGTGAGCGGACAGTTGGTCGCCGGCGTCGACGAGAAGCACTCCTACCTGCCGGTGGCCGGGCAGAACAACAACGTCTCCTCCGACTTCACCTTCGTCCGGGAGAAGGACGGCGAGTGGCGGATCGACAAGCTGCCGCCCGGCGTGATCATGAACGAGACCAACTTCCGGAACAGCTTCCGGCAGGTCGAGCGGTTCTTCTACACCGCGCCGGACCCGTCCGCGGTGGCCTCCGGCAACGTCGGCCAGGAGGTGCTGGTCGCCGACCCGATCTACCTGCGGCGCCGAATAGACCCGCTGACCTCGGCCGCCCAAGCGGTGGCCGACGGGCCCTCGACCTGGCTCTCGCCGGTGGTCCGGACGGCCTTCCCGAGCGGCGCCAAGGTCGACCGGGTGACCATCGACGACAGCCGGGTCGCCCACGTGCAGCTCGGCGCGGCGGACCTCGGCGAGCCGATGGCCTGCCGACGGATGGCGACCCAGCTCTTCTACACCCTCGCCGACCAGGGCAAGGGCCAGGTCGAGCGGCTGGAACTGAAGGGGCAGCGCGGCTCCTGCACCGCCAGCCGCACCGACGTGCCGGCCACCGGCCCCGGTGCCCTGGCCGGGCCGACGCCCGCGACCCAGTACTACCAGCGCGCCGACGGCGCCCTGGTGTCGACCGACGAGGGGCGCCCCGGCGACCCGGTCCACGGCGTCCTCGGCCGACCGCAGTCGAACACCAAGCCGCCGCTCGGCGCCATCGCGGTCAGCCGGGGCGGTGTCCAGGCCGCCGCGATCAGTGAGGACGGCCACCAGGTCTACTCGGTGCCGCTGGCGGACGCCGCGGTGACCCTGGGCGATCCGGTGCTCAGCTCGCCGGCGAAGTCCGGCGACAAGGAGGACGGCTTCGCCTCGCCCAGCTGGGACGGCCGCGGCGACCTCTGGGTGGTGGACCGCAACCAGCAGGGGCAGCGGGTGGTGATGGTGCGCGGCAACAAGCCGTACACCGTGCCGGTCGAGGGCCTGACCGGGCAGACCGTGCAGTCGCTGAAGATCTCCTCGGACGGTGTCCGGGTCGCCCTGGTGGTCAAGACCCCGGGTCTGGCCATCCGCTCGCTGATGTTCGGCCTGGTGGTGCACGGCGGCACCCCGCAGGCGCCGACGGTGAAGATCACCGGGCTGCGCCGGGCGGCCCCCACGCTCACCGACGTCGCCTCGGTGTCCTGGGCGGAGACCGACCAGCTGCTGGTGCTGGGCAAGGAGGCCGACCGGACCCAGCAGCTCTACTTCATCAGCACCGACGGGTCGCAGAGCACGGACACCCAGCTGCAGAGTGCCGAGAGCATGATGACCGTCGCGGCCTCCGAGTCCCGGGGGGACAGCCTGACCCAGGCGCCGCCGGTGCTCGCGATGGCCGAGGTCAAGCAGGCGGACGGCAAGCCGAGCGAGGTCAAGGCCTACCGCCTGGTCAACAACCAGTGGCGGGAGGCCCCGCTGATCGACAAGCCGCGGTCCTTCTTCTACGCGGGCTGACGCCGCGTCCGAGTGGGTTGACGCCGCGTCCGGGCGGACTGACGGGGCGGCAGCGGAGTCGGCTGCGCCCGTGGTCAGCCCGTCGGGTGCACCGAGGCGGCCGCGACCGTGGCCGCGACCGTGGCGGCGGCCCGGGCCGGCAGGCCGGCGTCGGCCAGCGCCCGGGCGGCCTCGGCGAGGCTGGCCCCGGTGGTCACCAGGTCGTCCACCAGGACGGGGTGACGGCCCGCCAGGCTCCCCAGGCCCGTTCGGGCGCGGGGCAGCACGGTGAGCGCGCCGTGCAGGTTGCGGCGCCGCTCCACCGCGTTCAGCCCGGTCTGGTCGGCGACCGGACGGGCGTGCCGCAGCAGCGGCGCGGCCCGGGCGTCCAGGCCGGCCCGGCGCAGCGAGCGGGCGGCGGCCCCGGCCAGCCGCAGCGTCGGGTCGTGGCCGCGGGCGCGGACGGCCGCACGGGTCGAGGGCATCGGCACCAGCAGCAGCGGCGCGCCACCGGCCCGCGCCCCCAGGGCGGAGCGCACCGCCCGGCCGAGGGCCTCGCCGAGCGGGCCGACCAGTCGCAGCGCGCCGCGTTCCTTGTGCGCGAGCAGCAACTGCCGGACCGGGTCGGTGTACGGGGCGGCGGCGTGCGCCCAGGGCAGCAGGGTGGGGCCGGGCAGCGCGGTGGCCAGGACGTGTCGGCAGGCCGGGCAGAGCTGCGTGCGCTCGGTGCCGCAGCCGGCGCAGTTCGCGGGGAGCAGGACGTCCAGCAGCCCGGCCAGTGCGTGGCCGAACGGTCCGCGGGCGGACGGCGGACGGGTGGGGGAGGGACGCGGCGGCACGGCTGCTCCTGACGGCGACAGGCAGGCGACAGGCACGGGGAGTGAGCAAAGGATCCGCCGTATGGGGGGTGTTGTCCAGGTATTTACCCTTACTTCACTCGTGGGGGGGTAGACAGGGTGCAGCAGCTTGACAGCCCGCTCGCAGTATCGGGTCATACCCGCCTTCCCGCCCGGGGAGGCGAAAACCCCGCGTGAGGTGTTCGATAAGGCTCCAGGGGGTTTCAACCGTCCCTGGTGGGGAGGAAGTGAGGTGAGGGCCAGTCGTTTCCCGCCGGTGGCGGGGCGCGGGGGGCCGGCAGTGGACGGGCTGGTCCAGCTGGGTCTCAGCCCGATCCGGTAGCACCCGGATCGGCGTCAGCACGAGGGATCGGAGTTCTGCGTGGACATCGTCGTCAAGGGCCGCAAGACCGAGGTGCCCAAGAGGTTCCGCGAGCACGTGGCCGAGAAGCTGGAGAAGGTCCAGAAGTTCGACGCCAAGGCGATCAGCCTCGACGTCGAGGTGTCCAAGGAGCACAACCCGCGGCAGGCCGACCGCTCCGATCGGGTGGAGATCACCCTCCGCAGCCGCGGCCCCGTCATCCGGGCCGAGGCCGCCGCCGGCGACCCGTACGCGGCGCTCGACCTGGCTTCGGCGAAGCTCGACGCGCAGCTGCGCAAGTCCGCAGACCGGCGCCGGGTGCACAAGGGCGGCGCGAACGGCCGCACCCCCATCAGCGTCGCCGAGGCGACCGCGGCCCTGGCCGCGCTGCCGGAGCCGGCGCAGGTGGCCGGGACGAACGGCGCCGTCCGCAAGACCATGATGGGATCCCTGGAAGTGGAGGGCGAAGGCCCGCTGGTGGTCCGGGAGAAGACGCACCCGGCCGCCCCGATGGCGCTCGACCAGGCGCTCTACGAGATGGAGCTGGTCGGCCACGACTTCTACCTCTTCGTGGAGAAGGACAGCGGCCTGCCCAGCGTCGTCTACCGCCGGCACGGCTACAACTACGGTGTCATCCACCTGCAGACGGACCTGCAGGCCGGGCCGGGCAGTGGCGCGGGCGGCGCGATCGGCGGGACCGACGACGAGGACTGACCGTCCGAGCAGTGATGGAGGGGTGACCCCGGTGGCCGCGGCCGCCGGGGTCACCGGCGTTTCGGGGCCGGGTGGTTCGAACCCGGTCGGGTCCCGGGCGGAGGGGTCACCCGATGCGAACTCGTCGGCGCCGGAGGGTGACCATGGCGGCTGCCGGGCGTGGAATGATTGGCGCAGGACGACTTGCGAAGGGGGAGGAGCGGATGGGGGATCACTTCGGGCTGGGGCCCGCGGCTGGGCCCGGGCTGCCGTCGGGGCCGGGGGAGGAGCCTGCGTACGCGCCGCACCGGGGTGAGCCGATCCGTGTGCTGGTGGTGGACGACCACGCGCTGTTCCGGCGGGGGCTGGAGATCGTCCTCGCGGAGGAGCCGGACATCAAGGTCGTCGGCGAGGCGGGGGACGGCGCCGAGGCCGTACTGAAGGCCGCCGACCTGCTGCCCGACATCATCCTGATGGACGTCCGGATGCCGCGCCGCAGCGGGATCGAGGCCTGTACGGCGATCAAGGACGTGGCACCCAGCACCAAGATCATCATGTTGACGATAAGCGACGAGGAAGCCGACCTCTACGAGGCGATCAAGGCGGGGGCCACCGGCTACCTGCTCAAGGAGATCTCCACCGACGAGGTCGCCACCGCGATCCGCGCGGTCGCCGACGGGCAGTCGCAGATCAGCCCGTCGATGGCATCCAAGCTGCTCACCGAGTTCAAGTCGATGATCCAGCGCCGCTCCGACGACCGGGACCTGGTGCCCGCACCCCGGCTCACCGACCGGGAGTTGGAGGTGCTCAAGCTGGTGGCGACCGGGATGAACAACCGGGAGATCGCCAAGGAGCTGTTCATCAGCGAGAACACCGTGAAGAACCACGTGCGCAACATCCTGGAGAAGCTCCAACTGCACTCCAGGATGGAGGCCGTGGTGTACGCGATGCGGGAGAAGATCCTCGAAATAGGGTGAGGGAACAGGGCGGGCCGGGCCGGACTCGCCCGTCCGGACTCGCCCGTCCCGGCCGCTTCCCCGGGTCGGACCGGGAGGGTCGGGCCTAGCCGTCCGCCAGCAGCTTCTCCAGGGGCGGGCGCAGCCGCTCGTCGTGCAGCGCTTCGACCCGTACGGTGTCGCAGCCGACCCAGGCGGCCGCCTCGCGCAGGGCCGTCGCCAGCGGCTCGAGGTGCCGGCCGTCACGTCCTCGATCGCCGTGCAGCGAGACCTGCCGGGCGACCAGGGTGCGGCCCTCGCGGGCCGGGTCGACCCGGCCGACCAGCCGGCCGCCGGCCAGCAGCGGCATCGCGAAGTAGCCGTGCACCCGCTTGTGCTTGGGGGTGTAGGCCTCCAGCCGGTGCGACATGCCGAAGATCCGTTCGGTGCGCGCGCGGTCCCAGACCAGCGAGTCGAACGGCGAGAGCAGCGTGGTGCGGTGGCGTCCGCGCGGGGTGGTGGCCAGGGCGGCCGGGTCGGCCCAGGCCGGGGCCGGGGCGCCGTCCGGGCCCCAGCCGGCCACCTCGACCGGGACGAGCCCGCAGTCGGCGAGCACCGGGTCCAACTCCTCGGCGCGCAGCCGGTGGTAGTCCAGCAGGTCGGCCCGGGTGGCCACGCCGAGCGCGGCGCCGGCCTGGGCGACCAGGGTGCGCACGCAGTCCTCGTCCGACCGCTCCTGCCCGAACAGCGCCTCCGGGATGGCCTGTTCGGCCAGCGCGTAGACGCGCTTCCAGCTCCGGCGCTCGGTGCAGACCACGTCGCCGAAGGCCAGTGCCCGCTCGACCGCGATCTTGGTGTCGGACCAGTCCCACCACTCGGCGGTCTTCTTGGCGCCGCCCAACTCCGTGGAGGTCAACGGGCCCTCGGCGCGCAGCTTGTCGAGCACCAGCCGGTAGGTCTCGGGGGTGACCTGGTGGCCCCAGAGGTGCCCGCGGTCGCGGTAGCGGCGCCGCCGGAAGGCGAACAGCGGCCACTCCTCGACCGGCAGGACACAGGCCGCGTGCGACCAGTACTCGAAGCTCGTGCCGCCGCCCCAGTACGCCGCCTCGACGGCCGGGCGGCCGACCGCACCGAGGCGGGCGTACGGCACCAGCTCGTGCGAGCGGGCGAGCACCGAGATGGTGTCCAGCTGGACGGCGCCCAGGTGCCGCAACACCCCGCGCACCCCGGCCCGGCGGTCGGGCGCGCCCAGCAGCCCCTGGGCTCGCAGGACGATCCGGCGGGCGTCGTCGGCGCTCAGGACGGTGACGGGGTTGCTGTGCGCGGCTGCGGCGGTCATGCCGGCGAGCGTAGTCCGGGGCACTGACACCGGTCCCGGGCGCGGACACCGGCCCCAGGCACGGACGCCGGCCGCGGCCCCGGTGCCCGGGGCCCGGGGCCCGGGGCCGGAAGGGGTTCAGTCCAGGTCGGCGGCCAGCAGCGAGGCGACCCAGGCGTCGTGGAAGACGCCGCGCTGCTCGGCGTACGAGCGCAGCGTGCCCTCGAAGCGGTAGCCGACCCGCTCGGCGACCGCGCGGGAGCCGTCGTTGCCGACGTAGGCCTGCCATTCCAGGCGGCGCAGGCCGAGCTCGCGCAGGCCGAAGCGGGAGACCGCGCGGGCGGCCTCGACCGTGTAGCCGCGGCCGCGGAACTCCTTCGCGGCCCACCAGCCGATCTCGGCGCAGCCCGGGTCGTTCTGGCGCAGAACGAGCCCCTGGGAGCCGACCAGGGCGCCGGACTCGCGCTCGAACACGCACCAGATCCGGTTCGCGCCGGTGTGCCAGCCGCTGGGGGCGAGATCGCGTACGAAGAACTCCGCGTCCTCGCGCCGGTACGGCGAGGGGACCACTGTCCAGCGCTGGATCTCGGCGTCCTGGCAGGCGGCGAAGACGGCGTCGATGTCCGATTCCCGCGGGGCGCGCAGCACGAGGCGCTCGGTGACGAGGGTGACCGGTTCGGTGCGGGGTTCTTCCATGAACGGATTATTTCTCCGAATAAGGAAGGCGGGCATCCGATTATGCGGCCAACTCCTCGACCCGCCGACCGTTTTGTCCCGGTGAACGGTGCTATCGGGCCATGTGCTCGCGCGGGTGACACGGGAATACCGTGCTGACGCACCTCCCGGGGCATTGGACTCCTCGCATACGATGGCCCGTGCGGTGGGGTGGACCCCCCGTGCAGTCGTCCAGTGCCAATACAGGCAAGGAGCCCGCTCAAGTGTCCGTCTTCGACAAGATCCTGCGCGCAGGCGAGGGCAAGATCCTTCGCAAGCTGCAGCGGATTGCTGCCCAGGTCAACTCCATCGAAGAGGACTTCGTCAACCTCACCGACGCCGAGCTGCGCGCACTGACCGACGAGTACAAGCAGCGGCTCGTGGACGGCGAGAGCCTGGACGACATCCTCCCCGAGGCGTTCGCCACCGTCCGTGAGGCGGCCAAGCGCGTGCTCGGCCAGCGGCACTACGACGTCCAGATCATGGGCGGCGCGGCCCTGCACCACGGGTACGTCGCCGAGATGCGCACCGGTGAGGGCAAGACCCTCGTCGGCACCCTGCCCGCGTACCTGAACGCGCTGACCGGCGAGGGCGTCCACCTGATCACCGTCAACGACTACCTCGCCGAGCGTGACTCGGAGTGGATGGGCCGGGTGCACCGCTTCCTCGGCCTCGAAGTCGGCGTGATCCTGGGCAACATGACGCCCGCGGAGCGCAAGCAGCAGTACGCGATGGACATCACGTACGGCACGAACAACGAGTTCGGCTTCGACTACCTGCGCGACAACATGGCCTGGTCGAAGGACGAACTCGTCCAGCGCGGCCACAACTTCGCGATCGTCGACGAGGTCGACTCGATCCTCATCGACGAGGCCCGCACCCCGCTGATCATCTCCGGCCCGGCCGACCAGGCGACCAAGTGGTACGCCGACTTCGCCAAGCTGGTGCAGCGCCTGAAGATCGACCGCGACTACGAGGTCGACGAGAAGAAGCGCACCGTCGGCATCCTGGAGGAGGGCGTCAGCCGGGTCGAGGACTACCTCGGCATCGACAACCTCTACGAGTCGGTGAACACCCCGCTGGTCGGCTTCCTGAACAACGCCATCAAGGCGAAGGAGCTCTACAAGGCGGACAAGGACTACGTCGTCATGAACGGCGAAGTCATGATCGTCGACGAGCACACCGGCCGCATCCTGGCCGGCCGTCGCTACAACGAGGGCATGCACCAGGCGATCGAGGCCAAGGAGGGGGTGGAGGTCCAGAACGAGAACCAGACGCTGGCCACCATCACCCTGCAGAACTTCTTCCGCCTGTACGACAAGCTCGCGGGCATGACCGGTACCGGCACGACCGAGGCCGCCGAGTTCCACCAGATCTACAAGCTCGGCGTGGTGCCGATCCCGACCAACAAGACGCCGCTGCGCATCGACCAGCCCGACCTGATCTACAAGTCGGAGCCGGCCAAGTTCGCCGCCGTGGTCGAGGACATCGCCGAGAAGCACGAGAAGGGCCAGCCGGTGCTGGTCGGCACCGTGTCGGTCGAGAAGTCCGAGTACCTGTCGCAGGAACTGCGCAAGCGCGGCATCCCGCACGAGGTGCTGAACGCCAAGCACCACGAGCGCGAGGCGCAGATCGTCGCGCAGGCCGGCCGCAAGGGCGCCGTCACCGTCGCCACCAACATGGCCGGTCGTGGCACCGACATCATGCTCGGCGGCAACTCCGACCACCTCGCGGCGGCCGAGCTGGCGCAGCGCGGGCTCACTCCGACCGAGACCCCGGAGGAGTACGAGGCCGCCTTCCCCGCCGCGCTGGAGAAGGCCAAGGCCTCCGTCAAGGCCGAGCAGGACGAGGTCAAGGAGGCCGGCGGCCTCTACGTCCTCGGCACCGAGCGGCACGAGTCCCGCCGGATCGACAACCAGCTGCGCGGCCGCTCCGGCCGTCAGGGCGACCCGGGCGAGTCCCGGTTCTACCTGTCGCTGGGCGACGACCTGATGCGCCTGTTCAAGGCCGGCATGGTCGAGCGCGTGCTCTCGATGGCCAACGTGCCCGAGGACGTGCCGATCGAGTCCAAGATGGTCACCCGCGCGATCGCCTCCGCGCAGACCCAGGTCGAGCAGCAGAACTTCGAGATCCGCAAGAACGTCCTCAAGTACGACGAGGTGCTCAACCGCCAGCGCGAGGTCATCTACGGCGAGCGCCGCCGCGTGCTGGAGGGCGAGGACCTGCAGGAGCAGGTCGGCCACTTCATGGACGACACCGTCGAGGCCTACGTCAAGGCGGCCACCGGCGAGGGCTTCGAGGACGACTGGGACCTGGAGAAGCTCTGGACCGCGCTCAAGCAGCTCTACCCGATGGCCCTGGACCTGGAGGACCTGGAGGAGGAGGCCGGCGGCTCGGCCGGCCTGACCCCCGAGTTCCTGGTCAAGGTCATCCAGGAGGACATCCAGGCGCAGTACGGCGCCCGCGAGGACCAGCTCGGCGAGGAGATCATGCGCGAGCTGGAGCGCCGGGTCGTGCTGTCGGTGCTGGACCGCCGCTGGCGCGAGCACCTCTACGAGATGGACTACCTCCAGGAGGGCATCGGCCTGCGGGCCATGGCGCAGCGTGACCCGCTGATCGAGTACCAGCGCGAGGGCTTCGACATGTTCACCGCGATGATGGAGGGCATCAAGGAGGAGTCCGTCGGCTACCTGTTCAACCTGGAGGTCCAGGTCGAGCAGCAGGTCGAGGAGGTCCCGGTCGAGGACGCCCAGGTGGTGCTCGACAAGCTGGAGAAGGACGCCGCCCGCCCGGAGATCAAGGCCAAGGGCCTGGAGGCCCCGAAGCCGCAGCGGCTGCACTACACGGCCCCCTCGGACGAGGTCGGCGGCGGTGTCATCGAGGGCGACTTCGAGGACCTCGCGCCGGAGGACGAGGGCGACGGGATGACCCGCGCCGAGCGCCGCAAGGCCGCCAAGTCGGCCAAGGGCCGCCGCCGCAAGGGCTGAGCCGCCCGTACGGCCCGCTCGGGCCGTGGACCGACACGCAGGACGCCGCGCAGGGCGCCGCTCCCGGACGGGGGCGGCGCCCTGCGCCGTTCCCCGGACCGCCGCGTGGCAGTGCACCGCCGTCATCGGGCCTCCACGGCGGTGCACTGCCACTGCCCGGCCGGGCCGCGCTGCTCCAGCCGGAAGGCGACCATGTGGTGCCGTCGGCCGAGGTCGACCCGGACACAGGCCTCGACCGCGTCGGGCGAGGGCGAGCGGTCGTGCACCGGGCCGAGCCGGGGCCGGTCGGCGGCCCCGCCGCGGCGCAGCGCGCCCGTCCGGACCAGCGAGGCGAGCTGCCCGTAGCCGTCCAGGCTGGTGTGCCGCATCAGCTGGCCGGAGGGCCGCACGCCGGTGAGCACCTCGACCAGCTGGTGGGCGAACCGGGAGGCCAGTGCGCGGGGGTCGTGACCGGGGTCGCCGGCGCAGGCGGTGCGGGGGTGCCGGGGCCGGCGCCCGGCCGGGTCGCAGCCGCCGCCGACGGTGTGCGGGCGGCGGTGCGGGCGGGCGGACAGGTGGGCGTGGTGGTGGGTGTGGTGGGCGGTCACGGTGGCTCCTCGACGGGGTGGTGCGGGTACGGACGGGTCCAGGCTGGCGGCGCCACACGCGGGGCGGCAACGCCTTTTCCGGGCGCTCGGAGCCGGGTCTCGAGTTCACCTATCCGGGTGAAGAGGCCAGCGCGGCGAAGGGCCGGCGCAGCGGTCGTACGGCGCCCGGTTGACGTGCGGGGGCGGGCCGTAGGGTCCGAAAGGGGACGCTCCGGCTGGGCGGACCGGGTGGCCGGCGCCCGGCTGCCGCATTGCGCCGTACCGGCCCGGCGCGCACCATCGGAGCCTGACCGGGAACCGCGGGGAGCGGGCAGCCGCCCCCACGACGACGGGCGGCCGGTATGACGACACGGGTAGCAGCAGCGGTGCCGGCCCCGGCGGTCGCGGGCACCACCCCGCGCGCCGGGGGCCCACCCCGGCGCGGCCTGGTGCTGGGCGGCGGCGGGATGCTCGGCGCGGCCTGGACGGTCGGCGCGCTGTGCGCAGTCGAGGAGGCCACCGGGCGGCAGCCGGGCGACGCCGACATCCTGCTCGGCACCTCGGCGGGCGCGATCCTCGCCGCGATGCTGTCCGGAGGTGTCCGCCCCGAGCAGCTGCGCGACCACCAGCGCGGCCTGCCGATCACGGACGGCCCGCTGGCCGGGGTCGCCTTCGACTACGACACCGCGGTCGGCGGCGCGCTGCCGCCCCGCCCCCGGGTCGGCATCGGCTCGCCGGGCCTGCTGCGCGACGCCGTCCGGCACCCGCGCGACTACCCGCTGCTGACCATGGTCTCGGCGATGGCGCCGCACGGCCGCGGCTCGCTGGCGCCGGTCGGCGAGCTGGTGCGCGGGCTGCTCGGCCCCGGTGGCTGGCCGGCCCCGGACGCGGACGCCCCGGACGCGGACGCCGGCGCCGGCGCGGGCGCGGGCGCGGGTACCCCGGAACGGGACTCGGGCACCCCGGACGCGGACGCCGACGCGGGTGCCGTGGTGGTGAGCTCGCCGCTGCGGGTGGCCGCCGTGGACTACCGCAGCGGCCGCCGGGTGGTCTTCGGTGATCCGGACGCCCCGGCGGTCGCGGTCGCCGACGCCGTGATGGCCTCCTGCGCGATCCCCGGCTGGTTCGCGCCGGTGCGCCTGGACGGTTCGGCGTACGTGGACGGCGGCTGCTGGTCGGCCACCAACGCCGATCTGATGCTCGGCCGCGGCCTGGACGAGGTGTACGTGGTGGCCCCGATGGCCCTGCGGCTGGACCCGCGCCCCGAGCGCCCCGAGCGGCTCGGGGGATCCGACGGGTCCGGGCCGGTCGGGCGCGGGCGCGACACCCTGGCCGCGCTGCGCGAGTGGCGTGCCCGGGACCGCCCGCGGGGTGTGCTGGCCCAGCTGGTCAGCCGCTACCGCCGTGCCGTGACCCGGCAACTGCTGCGCGAGGCCGCGCTGCTGCGGGCCGAGGGCGTCCGGGTGCGGCTGCTCGCGCCGACCCTGGCGGACCTCGCGGTGATGGGCCCGAACATGATGGACCCGGCCCGCCGCGGTGCGGTCCTGGAGAGCGCCCTGCTCAGCAGCCTGGAGGCGCTGCGGGCCGCGCGGTGATCGGCCGGACCCCGCACCGTCGGTGATCACGGGAGCCCGGCGGAGCTTATTCTTGGGGCGCTGGGGAATCCGTTCCGCTGGACGAAGCCCGCTGGACCGAACCGGAGAGTGCCACCGATGCGCGTGTACGTGCCCACCACCCTGACCGGCCTGGCGGCGGCGCACGAGGGCGGCGCCCTGGAGCAGTCCGCGGCGTACGCCGTGACGCCCGCGCTGCGCGAGTGGTACGTCAGTGACGACATCGAGGAGCTGGAGTACGCGGCGCTGAACCGGGCCGCCCAGTCCTCGCTGCGGCTGCTGGCCGCCGACCCGGAGGCCCCGCGCCGCCGGGTCGTGGTGGCGCTGGACGTGGCGGACGCGTCGGTGTGGCCGTTCCCCGGCGACGAGTACCAGGACCAGGCCTCGCTCGGCCGGGTGGTGCTGGCCGGACCGGTGCGGCTGGCCAAGGCGGCCGCGGTGCACGCGGACGTGCCCGACGACGAGGTGGTCACGGACGTCGCGGCGGCGGTGGCGGCGGTGGCCGCGGCCGATGCGGGCGACCAGGACGCCCAGTTCACCGTGGACGGCGCCGAGGACCACGACCTGCTCTGGTTCGCGACCCAGGAGATCCCCTCGCTGCTCGGGTGAGCTCCGTCCTACCGGTGTGTCGGTGCCCGGCGTTACCGTTGTCCCCCGTGCGCACTCACATCGTTTGGGACTGGAACGGCACCCTCTTCCATGACATGGAGGCGGTGCTCGGGGCGAGCAACGCCGCTTTCGCCACCATCGGCGTCGGGCCGATGAGCCTGCAGGAGTACCGCGAGCAGTACGAGATCCCGATCCCGCGCTTCTACCAGCGGCTGCTCGGCCGGGAGCCCTCCCCGGAGGAGTGGCTGAAGCTCGACGACGCCTTCCACGACCGCTACCGCGAGCTGAGCTCGTCCTGCGGGCTGACCGAGGGCGCCCGCGAGCTGGTGACCGGCTGGCAGGCGGCGGGGCACAGCCAGTCGCTGCTGTCGCTGTACGTGCACGACAAGCTGGTGCCGCTGGTCGACACCTTCGGCCTGACCGGGCACTTCCTGCGGGTGGACGGCCGCAGCGGCCCGGCCGGCGGGCAGAAGGCGGAGCACCTGGTCCGGCACCTGACCGCGCTCGGCGAGCAGGTGGACCCGGCCCGTACGGTCCTCATCGGCGACGCCGCGGACGACGCCCTGGCGGCGCTGAGCGTGGGCGCGCGGGCGGTGCTGTACACCGGTGGCTCGCACACCCGGGAGAAGCTGGAGCCGGTCGGCGTCCCGGTGGTGGACACCCTGGCCGAGGCGGTCGAGCTGGCGGGCCGGATCACCGGCTGAGCACGCCCGGGCGGGCCGCAGTGGCGGGTGCCACGTCCGCCGTCCGCGTGTCTGAGCGGGCGGATCGGGCCGTCGCTGGTCAGGCTGGACTGACAGCCGAGCAGTCAGCAGGACGGAGCCGCCATGCCCATCGACGCAGTCACCGAGGTGCCGACCCCGGTCAACGAGCCGGTGCACGCGTACGCGCCCGGCAGCCCGGAGCGGGACCGGCTGGTCCGGCGGCTGGACGAGCTGGCGGCCGAGCAGGTCCCGCTGCCGATGACCATCGGCGGCGAGCAGCGCTTCGGCGGCGGTGAGCGGATCGAGGTCGTCCAGCCGCACCACCACGCGGCCAAGCTGGGCGTGCTCGGCAACGCCACCCGGGAGGACGCCCGGGCGGCGGTGGACGCGGCGCTGGCGGCCGGGCGGCAGTGGCGCTCGCTCTCCTTCGACGACCGTGCGGCGGTCTTCCTGCGCGCCGCCGACCTGCTCTCCGGGCCCTGGCGGGAGACGCTCAACGCGGCCACCATGCTCGGCCAGTCCAAGACGGCGCAGCAGGCCGAGATCGACTCCGCCTGCGAGCTGATCGACTTCTGGCGGTTCAACGTCCACTTCGCCCGGCGGATCCTGGCCGACCAGCCGGTCTCCTCGCCCGGCGTGTGGAACCGCACCGACCACCGCCCGCTGGAAGGTTTCGTCTACGCGGTCACCCCGTTCAACTTCACCGCGATCGCCGGCAACCTGCCCACCGCGCCCGCGCTGATGGGCAACACCGTGGTCTGGAAGCCCGCGCCGACCCAGACCCTGGCCGCCCACCACCTGATGCGGCTGCTGGAGGCGGCCGGCCTGCCGCCCGGGGTGGTCAACCTGGTGACCGGCGACGGCCTGCAGGTCTCCCCGGTCGCGCTGGCCGACCCGGCGCTGGCCGGGCTGCACTTCACCGGCTCCACCGCCACCTTCCAGTCCCTGTGGCAGACCATCGGCGCCAACATCGGCGGCTACCGCACGTACCCGAGGATCGTCGGCGAGACCGGCGGCAAGGACTTCCTGCTGGCCCACCGCTCGGCCGACCCGGAGATCCTGCGGACAGCGCTGATCCGCGGCGCCTTCGAGTACCAGGGCCAGAAGTGCTCGGCGCTCTCCCGCGCCTACCTGCCGCGCAGCCTCTGGCAGAAGATCAAGGACGACTTCCTGGCCGAGGTGGACGCGCTCCCGGTGGGCGACGTGACCGACCTGTCCAACTTCATGGGCGCCCTGATCGACCGGCGCGCCTTCGAGAAGAACCGGGACGCCATCGAGCGGGCCAAGGCCGACCCGACGATCGAGCTGGCGGCCGGGGGCCAGTACGACGACGCGATCGGCTGGTTCGTCCGGCCCACCGTGCTGGTCTCCTCCGACCACCGGGGCGAGATCTTCCGCACCGAGTACTTCGGCCCGATCCTCGCCGTCCACGTCTACGAGGACTCCCGCTGGGACGACGTGCTCGGTCGGGTCGACCGCGGCGCCCCGTACGGCCTGACCGGCGCGGTGATCGCGCAGGATCGTTACGCCATCGCCCAGGCCGTCGAGGAGCTGCGCTTCACCGCCGGGAACTTCTACATCAACGACAAGCCCACCGGCGCCGTCGTCGGCCAGCAGCCCTTCGGCGGCGGCCGGGCCTCCGGCACGAACGACAAGGCCGGAGCCGCGCAGAACCTCCTGCGCTGGACCTCGGCGCGGTCGATCAAGGAGACCTTCGTCCCGCCGATCCACCACCGTTACCCGCACATGGGCTCAGAGTGAATATGAGCCTCCGGTTTGGACATGCTGTCCAGGACGGACCCGACATCCTGCAGGTTTGCGCCTACCTGTCCCTGTCCACCTTCGATTGATCCGGTTAGGCTGGCTGGCGTCGTCGGGTGGCTTCGCAGGACGAACGAACCGTCCTACCCGCTGCAAGGACGTTTCATGCGTGCCATGAGCCCCTTTCAGTCGGACGGTGCGGCAGGATTGCGAAAGACCCGTCGGTGTACATCCACACACCACCGAGTCACGCAACGGCGCGCGACAGGAGCCAAGAAGTCATGCAGACCAAGCTGGACGCAGCCAAGGCCGAACTGCTCAAGAAGGCAGCCGCAGCCGCTGAGAACAGCCAGGTGGGGGGAGCGGCGCCGGGGGAGGGTCTGAGCAACGGTGCTCTGACCGCGTACCTGCACCACTACTACCTGCACACCGCGCCCGAGGACCTGGTCGACCTCGACCCGGTCGACGTCTACGGCGCGGCCGCCTCCCACTACCGCCTGGGCCTCAAGCGCCCGCAGGGCACCGCCGAGGTGCGGGTCCACACCCCCTCGGTCGAGGAGAACGGCTGGTCCTGCGGCCACACCGTCGTCGAGGTCGTCACCGACGACATGCCCTTCCTGGTCGACTCCGTCACCAACGAGCTCTCCCGCCAGGACCGCGCGATCCACCTGGTGATCCACCCCCAGCTGCTCGTCCGCCGTGACATCACCGGCAAGCTGCTGGAGATCCTGGACGTCGACGCCTGCTCCCGCAGCCAGGCCGCCGGCACCGAGTGGCCCGCCGACGCGACCGTCGAGTCGTGGATGCACATCGAGATCGACCGCGAGACCGACCGCGACGACCTGCGCGCCATCGAGGGCAACCTGCGCCGCGTGCTCGGCGACGTCCGCGAGGTCGTCGAGGACTGGGGCAAGATGCGCGAGAGCGCGCTGCGCCTGGCCGACGAGCTGGCCGAGCAGCCCCCGGCCGGCCTGCCCGACCAGGAGGTCGGCGAGGCCTGGGAGCTGATGCGCTGGCTCGGTGACGACCACTTCACCTTCCTCGGCTACCGCGAGTACGACCTGGTCGAGCACGAGGGCGAGGAGGTCCTCAAGGCCGTCGCCGGGACCGGCCTCGGCATCCTGCGCTCCGACCCGCACAGCCACGACGACCGCCACCACGCGGTCAGCGAGGCCTTCGGCCGGCTCTCCGCACCGGTACGCGCCAAGGCCCACGAGAAGAAGCTGCTCGTCCTGACCAAGGCCAACAGCCGCGCCACCGTGCACCGCCCGGCCTACCTGGACTACGTCGGCGTGAAGAAGTTCAACGCCGCCGGCGAGCCGATCGGCGAGCGCCGCTTCCTCGGCCTGTTCTCCTCCGCCGCCTACACCGAGTCGGTCACCCGCATCCCGGTCGTGCGCCGCAAGGTCCAGGCGGTGCTGGACGAGTCCGGCTTCTCCAGCGAGAGCCACGACGGCCGCGACCTGCTGCAGATCATGGAGACCTTCCCCCGGGACGAGATCTTCCAGACCCCGGCCTCCGAACTGCTCTCCATCGCCACCAGCGTGCTCTACCTGCAGGAACGCCGTAAGCTGCGGCTCTTCCTGCGCCAGGACGAGTACGGGCGCTACTTCTCCGCGTTCATCTACCTGCCGCGCGACCGCTACACCACGCGGATCCGGCTGCTGCTCACCGACATCCTCAAGGAAGAGCTGAACGGCGCCACCATCGACTACACGGTGTACGCCACCGAGTCGGTGCTGACCCGCCTGCACTTCGTGGTCCGGGTCGCCCCGGGCACCGAGCTGCCGCGGCTCACCGACACCGACATCGAGCGGATCGAGAACCGCCTCGCCGAGGCCGCCCGGTTCTGGATGGACGGCTTCCACGACCAGCTGCACCTCGAGCTGGGCGAGGAGAAGGCCGCCGAGCTCGGCCACAAGTACGCCAACGCCTTCCCCGACGGCTACCGCGCCGACTTCCCGCCGCGCACCGCCGTCGCCGACATCAAGCAGATCGAGGCGCTGCACGGCGAGGGCGGCTTCCGCCTGAACCTGTACCAGCCGGTCGGTGCCGGCGACGACGAGCGCCGCTTCAAGATCTACCGGGTCGGCGGCCCGATCTCGCTCACCGAGGTCCTGCCGGTGCTCCAGCGCCTGGGCGTCGAGGTGCTCGACGAGCACCCGTACGCGCTGCGCCGCTCCGACGGCACCACCGCGTGGGTCTACGACTTCGGCCTGAAGCTGCGCGAGGCCACCGAGCTCACCGACGAGGCCCGCGAGCGCTTCCAGGACACCTTCGCCGCCACCTGGACCGGCAAGGCCGAGAACGACGGCTTCAACGAGCTGGTGCTGACCGCCGGGCTGACCTGGCGCCAGGCGATGATGCTCCGCGCGTACGCCAAGTACCTGCGCCAGGCGAACTCCACGTTCTCCCAGGACTACATGGAGGACGCGCTCCGCAACAACACCCACACCACCCGCCTGCTGGTCAACCTGTTCGAGGCCCGGCTGAGCCCGAGCCACCGCTCGGGCGCCCTGGAGCTGACCGAGGGCATCCTGGAGGAGCTGTCCGGCGCCCTCGACGAGGTCGCCTCGCTGGACGAGGACCGCATCCTGCGCTCCTTCCTGAACCTCATCAAGGCCACCCTGCGGACCAACTTCTTCCAGCGCGCCGGCAACGGCGAGTGGCACTCCTACGTGTCGATGAAGTTCGACCCGAAGGCCGTCCCGGACCTGCCGGCCCCGCGCCCGGCGTTCGAGATCTGGGTCTACTCGCCGCAGGTCGAGGGCGTGCACCTGCGCTTCGGCAAGGTCGCCCGCGGCGGTCTGCGCTGGTCCGACCGGCGTGAGGACTTCCGCACCGAGATCCTCGGCCTGGTCAAGGCGCAGATGGTCAAGAACACCGTCATCGTGCCGGTCGGCGCCAAGGGCGGCTTCGTCGCCAAGCAGCTGCCCGACCCGTCGGTGGACCGCGACGCCTGGCTGGCCGAGGGCATCTCCTCGTACAAGACCTTCATCTCGGCGCTGCTCGACATCACCGACAACCTGGTCGGCGGCGAGGTCGTGCACCCGGCCGACGTGGTCCGCCACGACGAGGACGACACCTACCTGGTCGTCGCCGCCGACAAGGGCACCGCGACCTTCTCCGACATCGCCAACGGCGTCGCGGAGTCGTACGGCTTCTGGCTGGGCGACGCGTTCGCCTCCGGCGGCTCGGCCGGCTACGACCACAAGGGCATGGGCATCACCGCCCGCGGCGCCTGGGAGTCGGTCAAGCGCAACTTCCGCGAGCTGGGCCACGACACCCAGACCGAGGACTTCACCGTCGTCGGCATCGGCGACATGTCCGGCGACGTCTTCGGCAACGGCATGCTGCTCAGCGAGCACATCCGCCTCATCGCCGCCTTCGACCACCGCCACATCTTCCTCGACCCGAACCCGGACGCGGCCGTCTCGTACGCCGAGCGCCGCCGCCTCTTCGACCTGCCGCGCAGCTCCTGGGACGACTACGACAAGTCGCTGATCTCGGCCGGCGGCGGGGTGCACCCCCGATCGGCGAAGTCGATCCAGCTGACCCCGCAGATCCGGACCGCCCTCGGCATCCAGGAGAGCCGCCTCACCCCCGCCGAGCTGATGAAGGCGATCCTGCAGGCGCCGGTCGACCTGTTCTGGAACGGCGGCATCGGCACCTACGTCAAGGCCTCCACCGAGACCAACGCCGAGGTCGGCGACAAGTCCAACGACTCCATCCGGGTCAACGGCGAGCAGGTCCGGGCCCGGGTCATCGGCGAGGGCGGCAACCTCGGCTGCACCCAGCTCGGCCGCATCGAGTACGCGGCCACCGGCGGCCCGGAGGGCATCGGCGGCTGGATCAACACCGACGCGATCGACAACTCGGCCGGTGTGGACACCTCGGACCACGAGGTCAACATCAAGATCCTGCTCAACCAGGTCGTCGCCGAGGGCGACATGACGGTCAAGCAGCGCAACGCCCTGCTGGCCGAGATGACCGACGAGGTCGGCCGCCTGGTGCTGCGCAACAACTACGCGCAGAACGTGGTGCTGGCCAACGCCGTCGCCCAGGCGCACAGCATGGTCAACGTCCACGCCCGGATGATCAACCGCTTCGAGGCGGCCGGCCGCCTCGACCGGGGCCTGGAGTTCCTGCCCACCGAGCGCCAGATCCGTGACCGCCAGCAGAACGGCCGCGGGCTCTCCCAGCCCGAGATGTCCGTGCTGCTCGCCTACACCAAGATCATCCTGGCCGACGAGCTGCTCGCCACCGACCTGCCCGACGACCCGTACTTCCGCACCGCGCTGCACGAGTACTTCCCCAGCGCCCTGCGGGCCCGGTTCGCCGACGCGATCGACAACCACGCGCTGCGCCGCGAGATCATCACCACGCTGATCGTCAACGACACGATCAACCGCGGTGGCTGCACCTTCGCCTTCCGCCTGAAGGAGGAGACCGGCGCGACCTACGAGGAGATCGCCCGGACGCACACCGCCGCGCGGGCCGTCTTCGACCTGGAGACGATCTGGGGCGAGATCGAGGGCCTGGACAACCAGGTCCCGGCCCGGGTGCAGACCAAGATGCGCCTGCACTCGCGCCGCCTGGTCGAGCGCGCCACCCGGTGGATGCTCAACAACCGCCGCCAGCCGCTCGACATCGCCGGCACCATCGAGTTCTTCCACGACCGGGTCGCCCAGGTCTGGGGCTCGCTGCCCAAGCCGTTGCGCGGCGAGGACCTGACCTGGTTCGAGAAGGTGTACAACGAGCTCGCCTCGGCCGGGGTGCCGGAGGAGCTGGCCACCCGGATCGCCGGCCTCTCCTCGGTCTTCCCGACCCTGGACATCACCGAGGTCGCGGACCGCTCCGGCAAGGACGTCGCCGACGTCGCCGAGCTCTACTACGACCTGGGCGACCGGCTGCAGATCTCGCACCTGCTCGACCGCATCATCGAGCTGCCCCGCACCGACCGCTGGTCGTCGATGGCCCGCGCCGCGATCCGCGAGGACCTCTTCGCGGCCCACGCGGCGCTGACCGCCGACATCCTGGTCTGCGGCCCCGAGGGCGCCACCCCGGAGGAGCGCTACACCGCCTGGGCGGAGCTCAACGGGACCCTGCTCAACCGCGCCAAGAGCACCCTCGACGACATAAGGGGTTCGGACAACTACGAACTGTCCAGCCTCTCGGTCGCGATGCGCGTCATCCGCACCCTGCTGCGCACCGGCTCGATGCGCTGACGGACAGCCGCACGGAAGGGGCCCGCGTCCACGGACGCGGGCCCCTTCCGCTGTGCGTACCCCGACTGTGCGTACTCCCGCTGCGCGCGCCCCGTTGTGCCCGTTCCGTGCGGAAACCGATTGGGGATCGTGAGCGGACCTTCGCTACGGTGATCCTCGAACGATCAAGTGGGGGGCATGCACATGGGGAAGAACCGAGCCTCGGTCCGCGCGATGGGCGTGGGCATCTCGGTGGCACTGCTGGTCGCCGGAGCGGCGGCCTGCTCGTCCGACGACAAGAAGGACACGGCCAAGGCCGGCACCGCGGCGACGGCCCAGCCGGGCGCGCCCTCGGCGGCGCCCACGACCAAGGGGCCGGAGGCCTTCGCGGCAGCCGGCTACCGCGGCCTGAAGCCGGGGATGGCCAAGGACGCGGGCCTGGCCACCGGCGCACTGGAGGCCGCGCCGGTCTCGCTGCTCGACGGCTGCACGGACTTCGTCTACAAGGGCGGCCCGGCGCCGGACCAGGCCCGGATGACCGCCGAGGCGGCCACCGAGGCCCGCTACAAGGACCTGAACACCAAGGCGGACGCGGCCACCGGCAAGACGCCCGCCCCGGCGGGCACCCTGCCGCCGAACGCCTCCGCGAAGGACGCGGCGGCCGCCGCCGCGGGCTCGGCCGCCGCGGCCAAGGACTCGGCCGCCACCGCCAAGCTGATGGCGGACGCGACGCAGGCCATCGTCGACCTGATGGTCGCCCGGGAGACCAAGGAGAAGGCGTACCTGGCCACCGGTCGGGTCTCCTTCGCCGCGGCCGGCCTGCGCGAGCTGGTCGCCCCGGCGGAGGCGAAGACGGCCGAGGGCATCGGCGCCGGCGCCACCCTGGAGGCCCTGCAGCAGGCCTACGGCGCCAAGGGCCTCCAGTTGGCCAAGAGCGGCAAGTACGTGTTCCCGGTGGAGGGTCAGCAGAGCTGGCAGTACGAGTTCACCATGGACGGCGACAAGGTCGCCGGGATGGCCGTGGTGAACCGCGACCTGAAGTGCGTCTGACCGGCTGACCGGCCGCGGAGGGCCCCGACGAACCGCCCGGTTCGTCGGGGCCCTCCGCCGTACTCCGGTGGGAACCCTGAGCCGCGTGCGGACAGGTGGGGGTGTGGAACTGTCACAGCGGGGCCGATTGAGGGACGGGGACCAGTGGGCGTTCGGGGAGTTGTTCGACGACGCGGCGGGTGATCTCTACCGGTACGCGGTGCGCGCGACCGGGGACTGGGCGGTCGCGGAGGACGTCGTCCAGCTGACGTTCCTGGAGGCCTGGCGGCTGCGGCGCACACTGCGCGAGGGCGGCGGAGCGGTACGGCCCTGGCTGTTCGGCATAGCCGCCAACGTGCTGCGCAACAGGGCCCGGGCGGCCCGGCGACACCGGGCGGCGATGGAGCGGCTGCCCGAACGCGAGGTGGTGCCGGACTTCGCCGACGAGCTGGTCGGGCGGCTCGACGACAGCGCGCAGCTCGCTGCCGCGCAGCGGGCGCTGGCCGGACTGCGGAAGGCCGAGCGCGAGGTGTTCGGGCTGTGCGTCTGGGCGGGCCTGGACTACGCGAGCGCCGCCGAGGCACTCGGGGTGCCGATCGGCACGGTGCGTTCGCGGCTCTCGCGCGCCCGCACGAAGCTGCGCGCGCTGGCCGAGGAGGAGCTCCGAAACGGGCGGGAACTCCGCCCGAAGGCCGGACAGGTACCGGGTGGCCGCGCCGACGCGGCCCGGTCGACACGGGAGACGAACCGATGAACGAGGACGAGCGTGCCGAGCTGGACCGGCTGCTGCCGACACCGGCACGGCCCGGGCTCTCCCCCGACCGCCACCGGCTGCTGAGGGGACATCTGATGAGCGAGATCCGGGAGACGAAGCCCGAACGGGCCCGACGGGGGCGGCTCGGCTGGGTGGCACTGCCCGCCCTGGCGGGCGGACTGGCGCTGGCCCTGGTGCCGGCCGGCGGGGGCGACGGTACGACGGGCGGGCCGGTGCAGGCGGGCCCGTCCGCCGTACGGTCCGCAGCGCCGTCGGCAGGGCCGCAGGATCCGGTCAGCGCGGCCCAGCTGCTGGACCGGATCGCCCAGGTCTCGGCGAGCCGGCCCGCCGCGACCGTACGGGACGACCAGTACGTCTACGTGAAGAGCCAGTGGACCGGCACCACCAGCGATCCGAAGACCGGCAAGCGGGTGCCGGCGCCGCTGCACCCCCGGGCCGTCTGGCTGTCGGTGAACGGCAGCACCGACGGGCTGATCGAGGACCGGGTCGCGTTCGGCCGCGAGGAGAACCCGCAGGGCCGGATCGGCCTCACGCCGGCGCCGGGACCGGCGAGCATCATCCGACCCACCTACCGCTACCTGACGACACTGCCGACCGACCCGCAGGAACTCCTGACGAAGGTCTACGCCGAGGGCAACGGCAAGGGCGTCGATCGGGACCAGGCCGCCTTCCGGGACATCGGAGAGCTGATCTCGGAGCAGCTGATCGCCCCCGAGACCAGCGCCGCCCTGTACCGCGCGGCCGCCCTGATCCCGGGCGTCACGATGCTGGACGACGAGGCCGACGCCCTGGGTCGGCACGGCGTCGCGGTGGCGCGGGACGACGGCCGGGCCCGCCTGGAGTGGATCTTCGACCGGAACACCTACGAGTTCCTCGGCTCCCGGGACACCCGGCTCACGGACAGCCCCCAGGAGGCGAAGGGCACCGTCCTCTACGACAGCGCCGTCCAGCAGCGCGCGGTCGTGGACAAGCCCGGCGACCTGCCGACGGGCTGATCCGTGTTCGGCCCCGCCCCGCCCTGCCGTGATCGGGGCGGGGTGGGGCGGAATGACGGGCCGAGGTGCCCTCGCCGCGGGTCAGCGCCGGGCGGCGGCGCGCTGGAGGGCGCTGGCGAGGAGGGCGAGGTCGGTGGGGCCGTTGCCGAGTTCGCGGACCGGGCGGCGGGCGGGCGGGGCGCCGAGCTGGAGCGGGTCTATCGCGACCACGGTCGGGCGCAGGGTGGCGGTGCGCGGGATGCGGCCGCTGATCCGGGCGGTCTGGAAGGCGGTGACGCCGCCGTCCGGCAGTCGCAGGTAGCCGCGGCCGGGGGTGTCCTCGGGGAGGGCGGCCGCGTCGCCGAGGTGGATCAGCAGGTCGGAGTCGGCGGGGTCGTCGGTGCGCAGGGCGATCCGCAGCAACGCGGCCTCGTCCACCTCGGTGCCGGCGCTCTCCTCCGGGCTGCCGGTGGCGACGGCGAGGTGGATGCCGAGCGGGCCGCCGCGGCGGGCGATGTCGGCGAGCGCCCGGGCGAGCGGCCGACCGGCCGGGGAGGTGGGGGAGAGCAGGGCGTCGTAGTCGTCCACGACGACGACCAGGCGGGCGGGGACGGGCGTCGCGGGGACGGGCGCGGCGGGGGCGGCGCCGGGCCGGGGGCCCTCCGCGCTGCGCGGCGCGATGATCCGGGGCGTCGAGGCGGACGCGGCTCCGACGGTGGCGGGCACCGGCACCTGCGGGTGGTTCACGGCCTGCGACCGGTCGTCCAGGCCGTGGCGGTCGTCCAGGATGCGCGCGGCGTGCCAGGAGGCGAAGTCCAGCCCGTCGAACAGCCGCTCCCGCAGGGCGAGTTCGTCCTCCAGGGCCTCGGCCGCGAGCAGCCCGGCGCGCGGGTCGTCGGCGGCGTTGACCAGGCCGGTGACGTGCGGCAGCTCGGTGCAGCCGTCCAGGCCGTCCTCGGAGGCCCGGCCCTCGATGATGGTGACGGCCAGCCGTTCGGGGCGTTCGGAGACGGCGAGCGAGGCGACCAGGGTGCGCAGCAGCTCGGTCTTGCCGGAGCCGTGGGCGCCGCCGATCAGCAGGTGCGGGCCGCCGGGGTCGGGGGAGGGGAGGGCGAGCTCGGGGTCGGCCAGGTCGAGGGTGCACAGTTCGTCCCGGGTGGTGCCGAGCAGTGCGGTGGCGGCGCCGATGCCGCCGGCGTGCGCGGCCCAGCGGGCGGACAGCTTGGCCGGGGTGACGGTGTCGAGCTGCAGCAGGTCGAGCAGGCGCAGCGCGTCGGGCAGCGGGCCGCGGGCGGCCGGGGCGGCTTCGCGCAGCGGGGCGAGGAGGCGGGCCAGTCGCTCGGCCCAGGCGTCGGAAACGGCGTCCAGCGAGATCTCGTGCAGGGTTTCGCGGCCGCGGGCGACCGGGCGGTCGAGCGAGAGCTGGGTGCCGACCTCGCCGGTGATCAGGGCGGTGGCGCCGAGGCCCCGGGGGAGCAGCTCGGGCTGTTCGGCGAGGCAGATCGGGAAGATGCCGACGGCCGGGCCCTGGCGCAGCAGCAGGTCGAGTGCCTGCCGGGCGGTCTCGGTGGCCGGGCGGCCGTCCACCACGACCACGGTGGCGGGGTGGCCGCCGAGGCCGCTGGGGCCGCTGAGCCGGGTGGTGAGTTCGGTCAGCCGGGCGGTGGCCTGTTCGTCGTCGAGGCCGAGCAGCAGGCGGCAGTCCTGGCCGTCGGCGGGGCGCAGGTGGGGCAGCCACAGGGCCCAGGCCCAGGTGTCGGCGCGTTCTTCGGGGGTGCGGGTGGGGTCGGCGTCGACCACGGCGAGGCTCAGGCCGGTCGGCGGGTGCAGTGCGGCGAGCTGGGCGACGACGGCGCGGGTGAGCGCGTCCAGACGCTCGCGCGGGCCGCAGAGGCCGAGACTGCCGGCGGTCTGCAGGTCGAGGGTGACCGGGACGGCGGACAGGGTGGTGCCGGGCGTGGTGCCGGGGCCGCCGGGGCGGTCGGCGGTGCCCAGGCGCAGGGTGAGCGCGTCGGGGTGGCCGGGGCCGCGCTCCCACAGCCGGGGGCCGGGGCCGACGGCGCTGAGCAGCAGGGCGGCGAGGTCGGGCCAGCGTTCGCGCTGGGCGGCGGTCTGGCGCAGCCGTACGGCGGCGTGGTGGCGTTCGGCGCTTTCCTGGCCGGGCGGTTCGGCGGTTCGGCCGGGCAGCAGGGAGAACAGGCCGCGGCCGCGGCCCGGGGCGGGCTCGGGGGCGGCGGGCGGCTCGACCACCGGCGGCGCGGGCCGGGCCGGGCCGGGCGCGGCGAGCCGGAGGTGGCCGTGGCCGTCGGGCAGGGCGGTGCGGGCGGCCCCGGCGGTGTCGGCCGGGTGGGGGGCGGTCACCTGCAGGGTCGACTCGCCGATCCGCAGGAGGGCGCCGGGCTCCAGCGGGACGGCGGCCTCGGGCGGGCTGGGCGGGACGAGCCGGCCGTCCAGGGTGGTGCCGTTGGTGGAGCCGAGGTCGCGGGCGGAGACCCGGCCGTCCTCGGCGAGGTGCAGGGCGAGGTGCAGCCGGGAGACGTCCGGGTCGTCGAGCGGGACGTCGGCCTCGCCGGAGCGGCCGATCCGGATCTCCCGGCCGTGCAGCCGGTGCACGCCGCCGGCGTCCGGCCCACCGACCACGCGCAGTTCGGCGACGGCGGGGGTGTCGTCGGGGTCGTCGGCGGTCGGGTCGGGCTCGTTGAGGCTGAGGACGGCTCCGTCGAGCAGCGGGGGGTGGCCGAGCAGGGTGTGCTCGTCCACCCGGTGCGCGCCGGCGTACAGGTGCACATGGGTGGCGGCCCGCGGTCCGCGCACGCCCACGGCGCCCGCGAGGGCGCCCGCGATGGCGCCGAGCGCGGTGCCGACGGGCGCGGTGACCAGCACGTCCACGTAGGGGATGGCGGAGCCGGCGGCGGCCGGGCCGCTGCGCGGTCGGAGGACGGTCAGCCGGATCTGCATCTCGCCCGCGGGTCCCTTCTGCTGAGGTGAAGCCTGGTACCCCGGCGCCGTCGTGGACGCACCGGGCGGCCGCGGCGACCCCTTTGGGCCACACGAGTGGCGAGTGTCCATCCTGCCATCCGGCACGGACGGTCCGCGCACGGTACCGGATTTGACGATCTTGCGATCATCGCCATGGTGGAGGCGACGGTGAGTCAGGTCAACCACCGCCCTCAGGGCCCCCTGAGCAGGCCGCCGACCCACTCCGGGTACTCCCCTAGGGGATGTCCCCCAACCCTCCTCGGATGGCCTGCCGGTCACCTCAAAAACCCGAACGGACACCGTTAGAGTGGCCGCAGACACGGGCCCGGCAGGCTCACCGCACCGGCGGAGGAGCGCCCCGCGCGGGCGGCACGGCGAGGAGTGCGACAGGTGCGGCCAGTCGGCAGCAAGTATCTGCTGGATGAGACCCTCGGACGGGGTGCGACCGGCACCGTCTGGCGCGGCGTGGTGCGCGAGGACGTCCAGGTGCCGGGCAGCGAGCCCGGGCAGCGGGTCGCGATCAAGGTGCTGCGCGAGGAGCTGGCCGCCGACCCGGACGTCGTGATGCGCTTCCTGCGCGAGCGCTCGCTGCTGCTGCGGCTGACCCACCCCAACATCGTCCGGGTCCGTGACCTGGTCGTCGAGGGCGAGCTGCTGGCCCTGGTGATGGATCTGGTGGAGGGCCCCGACCTGGCCCGCTACCTGCGCGCCAACGGCCCGTTCAGCCCGATCGCGGGCGCCCTGCTGATGGCCCAGGTGGCGGACGCGCTGGCGGCCAGCCACGCGGACGGGATCGTCCACCGCGACCTCAAGCCGGCCAACGTCCTGCTCGCCTCCACCGTGGTGGACGGCACCGAGCGGATGCACCCGCTGCTCACCGACTTCGGCATCGCCCGCCTCGCCGACTCCCCGGGCGTCACCCGCACCCACGAGTTCGTCGGCACCCCCGCGTACGTCGCGCCGGAGTCCGCCGAGGGCCGCCCGCAGACCTCCGCGGTGGACGTGTACGGCGCCGGGATCATGCTGTACGAGCTGGTCACCGGCCGCCAGCCGTTCCAGGGCGATAGCGCGCTCGCCGTCCTCCAGGCCCATCTGGCGCAGGAGCCGCAGCGGCCCAGCACCATGCCCGAGCCGCTCTGGACGGTGATCGAGCGCTGCCTGCGCAAGGACCCGGCCCAGCGGCCCGGCGCCACCGCGCTGGCCCGCGCCCTGCGGGTGGTCGCGGCCGGCGTCGGCGTGCACGCCTCCCCGGCGGCGGTGGACGAGGCGCTGGCGGTCGCCGCCCTGCTGCAGCCCGACCCGCGGCCCACCGCGGTCCCCGGCGGCGTCTCGGCCACCGGCCCGGGGGCGGCCGGGACCGAGGACCGCACCCAGGTGCTGCCCCCGACGGCCCCGGGCGGGCAGTACGACCCGGCCGCGGCGACCCGGGTGATGGGCACCCAGCCGCCGCCCGCGCCCCCGTACGGCACCCCGGACCGCACCCAGGTGATGCCGCCCACCGCCGTGCCGCCGCCCCCGCCCACCGCGCCCCCCGGGCCGAAGGAGGAGGCGCCGCACCCGTGGCAGACCCAGCTGCGCGCGGCGCGGGACCGCAACCAGCAGACCCAGGTCGGCTACTTCGGCCCGGAGGACTACGAGGAGTACGGCGAGCCGCAGGTCGCTCCGCCGCCCTACCAGGCCGGACAGCCGCCCTACGGCGGGCAGGCCGGGCAGGGCGCCCCGGGCGGACGCCCCGGCTACCAGCAGGCCCCGCCGCCGCCCGGGTACGCGCAGCGCCCGCCGGTGGCCCCGCCGCCCTACCAGGCCGGACCGGGAGGGCAGGGCGGTCAGGGCGGCCGCGGTCCCCAGGGCGGTCGGCCCGGCGGCCGTCCGCAGCCGCCCGGCGGCTACCGGCAGGCCCCGGCCGGGCACGGCCGGTCGCAGGGCGGCTACCCGCCGCCGCCCGCGCCCACCCCGGTGCCGCGCCGGGCCGAGCCGCCCGCGCCGCAGTACCGGGAGGCCCCGCCGCGCCGCGAGGAGCCGCCGCGCGAGTCCGCCCGCCGCGAGCCCGCGCCGGCCCGCGAGCGGCGCCCGCGCAGCCGCAACCGGATGTACATCCCGGGGCTCGGCTGCCTCAAGGGCTGCCTGATGGTGCTGCTGGTGCTGGCCGTGGCCGCGGTGGCGCTGTGGAACTTCACGCCGCTGCCGCACTACTGGGACAACGTCGTGGGCTGGTACGACTCGGCGCGGGACTGGGTGAACAGCGTCTTCGGCAAGTAGCGCCGTCACGCCCCGGATCGGGCCGGTCCGGACTCCGGTCCGGACTCTGGACCGGCTCCGGACAGCGAGATTGACGCTTTGTCGACAATTGACGAGATTTCTCGGCCGAGACTCCCGCTCCGGACCCCTCAGGCGGCCCCGCGGGGCCGCCGGGCGCGTAGGTTGGTCGCTGTTGTCCCGCCCCACCGAGCGCACCGGACCCCCCGGAGCGCTCCCGCGCCGCCCACGGAGCAGCATTGGCACGCAAGATCGGCAGCCGGTACACCGTCCACCAGGTGATCGGCCGGGGTTCGGCCGGGACTGTCTGGCTCGGTGAGGGGCCCGACGGCCCGGTGGCGGTCAAGCTGCTGCGCGAGGACCTCGCCTCCGACCAGGTGCTGGTCGGCCGCTTCGTCCAGGAGCGCACCGCGCTGACCAGCCTCGACCACCCCCGGGTGGTCGGCGTGCGCGACATGGTCGTGGACGGCAGCGACCTCGCCCTGGTGATGGAGCTGGTCCAGGGCACCGACCTGCGCTCCCGGCTGGAGCGGGACGGCGCGCTGCCGCCGCAGACCGCCGCCTCGATCATCGCGGACGTCGCCGACGGCCTGGCCGCCGCGCACGCGGCCGGGATCGTCCATCGCGACGTCAAGCCGGAGAACGTCCTGCTCGACCTCGCCGCCGCCCCCGGCCCCGGCGGTGCCCCGCGCGCCAAGCTGACCGACTTCGGGGTGGCCCGCCTGGTCGACGCCCCGCGCCGCACCCGGGCCACCCGGATCATCGGCACCCCCGACTACCTCGCCCCCGAGATCATCGAGGGCCTGGAGCCGCGCGCCGCCGTCGACATCTACGCCCTCGCCACCGTCCTGTACGAGCTGCTGGCCGGCTCCACCCCGTTCGGCGGCGGCCACACCGGCGCGGTGCTGCGCCGGCACGTCACCGAGCAGGTGCCGCCGATCCCCGGCCTGCCGGACGGGCTGTGGCGGATCATCTCCGAGTGCCTGGCCAAGGCACCCGCCTCCCGGCTGCGCGCCGCCGAGCTGGCCGCCCGGCTGCGCGAGCAGCTGCCGTCGCTGGCCGGTCTGCCGGTGCTCGCCGTGCCCACCCAGGGTCGCGCCCCGGCCGAGGAGCAGCTGACCCCCGGCGAGGCGGTCTACGCCGAGGTCGACGCCGGCCCCGGCCTCCACAAGCGCCGTCGCGGCCCGGCCGTCCCGCTGGTGCCCGGCGTCGCCCCGGACTCCACCCGGGACACCCACACCAGCCTGCGTCGCCCGTCCGCCGAGGAACTGGCCGCGTACGCCGCCGAGTCCCGCGCCCAGCGCACCGCCCCGGGCCACCGCCGGGACCGCCAGGCCCTGCTGCGCCGCCGCCGGCTGCTGGCCGTCCTGCTGGCCACCGTGCTGCTGCTGGCGGGCGCCGCCGCGGCCTGGACGGCCTTCGCGGCCACCGCCCCGGACCGCGGCCACCCGGCCCGTCCGGCCGTGCACGGCACCGCCCCGCGGGCGCCGTAGCCCCGGTGGGAAACGGGGGTGTCGTCATGACCACCCCCGGAACCATTACCCTGGGGGCGTGGCAGCCGTCGATCCTTCCGAAGAGCTCAAGAACCTCGATACGACCATGGGGTCGATCGAGGCCGTCCTCGACCTGGACAAGATCCGGGCCGACATCGCGGTCCTGGAGGAGGAGGCAGCCGCCCCCACCCTGTGGGACGACGTCGCGAATGCGCAGAAGGTGACCAGCCGGCTCTCCTTCCTCCAGGGTGAACTGCGCCGGGTCGAGGGCCTGCGCAGCCGCATCGACGATCTGGGTGTGCTGTTCGAGCTGGCCGAGGCCGAGGACGACGCGGACACCCGTGTCGAGGCCGAGGCCGAGCTGGTCTCCCTCCAGAAGGCCGTCGAGGAGCTGGAGGTCCGCACCCTCCTGTCCGGCGAGTACGACGCCCGCGAGGCGCTGATCAACATCCGTGCCGAGGCCGGTGGCGTGGACGCCGCCGACTTCGCCGAGCAGCTGATGCGCATGTACCTGCGCTGGGCCGAGCGGCACGGGTACCAGACCGAGGTGTACGACACCTCGTACGCCGAAGAGGCCGGCATCAAGTCCGCGACCTTCACCGTGAAGGCGCCCTACGCCTACGGCACCCTCTCGGTCGAGCAGGGCACCCACCGCCTGGTCCGCATCTCGCCGTTCGACAACCAGGGTCGCCGGCAGACCTCCTTCGCCGGTGTCGAGGTCCTCCCGGTCGTCGAGCAGTCCGACCACGTCGACATCGACGAGGGCGAGCTGCGCGTGGACGTCTACCGCGCCTCCGGCCCCGGCGGCCAGGGCGTCAACACCACCGACTCGGCGGTGCGCATCACGCACCTCCCGACCGGCATCGTGGTCTCCTGCCAGAACGAGCGCAGCCAGATCCAGAACAAGGCGTCCGCGATGAACGTCCTCCAGGCCAAGCTGCTGGAGCGGCGCCGCCAGGAGGAGAAGGCGGCGATGGACGCGCTCAAGGACAGCGGCAGCTCCTGGGGCAACCAGATGCGCTCCTACGTCCTGCACCCGTACCAGATGGTCAAGGACGTCCGGACCGCGTACGAGGCCGGCAACCCGCAGGCCGTGCTGGACGGCGACATCGACGGCTTCATCGAGGCCGGGATCCGCTGGCGCAAGCAGCGCGAGACCAGCGCCGAGTAAGACCAGCGCCGAACAGCAGAGCAAGACGTACGAAGGGCCCCGACCGTAGCGGTCGGGGCCCTTCGTACGTCCGGTTGGTACGTCCGGAAAGACTCAGGCCAGTGCCTGCCGGGCGATCAGTGCCACCGCGAGCAGCCCGGCCAGGAGGGCCAGCAGCACGGCGGGGGAGAGCGCGGCGAACGGCCCCTGCTGCTCCTGCAGCCGGGCCCGGTTGGCGCGGCACACCGGGCACCGCCCGTCGCTGACGCGGCCGTTGCAGTTGGCGCACACCAGATGGTCGCAGGTCATGCGATCTCCTCCTCGCTGCTACAGCCAACGCACCGGACGGGGCTTTGGTTCCACTTCTTGCCCTGTACGGGGGAGCGGCCGAACGCGGTCGCCGTCTCCCACTCTGCCAGGTTCCGGCGGTTCCGGCTTCCGGGCTGTGACATGCCTCGCATAATTCGGGGCATAACCGGACATTGTCTCCCGGCTTCCGGGCGCTGTCACGGGCTGCCCCTGCGGGCCGGCTGCCGGTTCGCGTATGGTCCCAGACCGGGAGCGGCCCTCTGCGCTCCTTTCGCCCGCCCCCGGACCGGGCGACCGGGGCGGATCGACCGAGGACTGGTGCCGCCTAGGATGGCCTCCGTGATGCAGCCGTGATCAGATTCGACAACGTCTCCAAGACCTATCCCAAGCAGAACCGTCCCGCCCTGGACAACGTCTCGCTGGAGATCGAGAAGGGTGAGTTCGTCTTCCTGGTCGGTTCGTCCGGCTCGGGCAAGTCCACCTTCCTGCGCCTGTGCCTGCGCGAGGAGCGTCCCAGTACGGGCGCGGTGCACGTGCTGGGCAAGGACCTCGGCAAGCTGTCCAACTGGAAGGTGCCGCACATGCGCCGCCAGCTGGGCACCGTCTTCCAGGACTTCCGTCTGCTCCCCAACAAGACGGTCGCGCAGAACGTCGCCTTCGCCCTCGAGGTGATCGGCAAGCCCAAGAGCGCCATCAACAAGGTGGTGCCCGAGGTGCTGGAGCTGGTCGGCCTGGGCGGCAAGGAGGACCGCATGCCGGGCGAGCTGTCCGGTGGTGAGCAGCAGCGCGTGGCGATCGCCCGCGCCTTCGTGAACCGTCCGATGCTGCTGATCGCGGACGAGCCCACCGGCAACCTCGACCCGCAGAACTCGGTCGGCATCATGAAGCTGCTCGACCGCATCAACCGCACCGGCACCACGGTGCTGATGGCCACCCACGACCAGGCGATCGTCGACCAGATGCGCAAGCGCGTCATCGAGCTCGACAAGGGGCTGCTCGTCCGCGACCAGGCTCGCGGCGTCTACGGATACCAGCACTGACCCCCCAGCGCTGACCCCGTAGGGCCGCCGGCCCGAATCGCCCGACCCGGAGCAGTACCGACCCTGGAGTTGTTTCCCGCATGCGTGCCCAGTTCGTCCTGTCGGAGATCGGTGTGGGTCTCCGACGCAACCTGACGATGACCATCGCGGTCGTCGTCAGTGTCGCGCTCTCCCTCGCCCTCGCCGGTTCCTCGCTCCTGGTCCGCGACCAGGTGAACTCCATGAAGGGGTACTGGTACGACAAGGTCGAGGTGAGCATCTACTTCTGTACCAAGGCGGACGCCCGCAACTCGCCCCAGTGCGACAAGGGCGCGGCCACCGACCAGCAGGTCCAGGACATCAAGGACCAGCTGGACAAGATGACCTCGGTCGTCCAGACCTCCACCTACGAGAGCTCCCCCGACGCGTACAAGCACTGGAAGGAGATGAACCCGGAGAACCCGCTCATCCCCGTCCTGGGCCCGGACGCCATGCCGCAGTCCTGGCGGGTCAAGCTGAACGACCCGACCAAGTACGACGTGATCCAGAGCGCCTTCGCCGGCAAACCCGGCGTGAAGTCGGTCGAGGACCAGCGGAAGATCCTGGAGAACCTGTTCGGCCTGCTCAACGGCCTGCAGACGGCGGCCTTCGTGATCATGGTGCTGATGCTCTTCGTCGCCCTCCTGCTGATCGTCAACACCGTCCGGGTGTCGGCGTACAGCAGGCGGCGCGAAACCGGCATCATGCGCCTGGTCGGTGCCTCCAACTTCTACGTCCAGATGCCCTTCATCGCCGAGGCCGCGTTCTCCGCGCTGCTCGGCGCGGCGATGGCCTCCGGACTGCTGATCGGCGGGCACTTCTTCGTCCAGAACTGGCTGGCCGACCGGGTGCAGTTCATCCACTTCATCGGCCTCGGCTCGGTGCTCGCGGTGATACCGCTGCTGATCGTGGTGGGTATGGGCATGGCCGGTGTGGCGGCGTTCTTCACGCTGCGCAAGTACCTCAAGGTCTGATCCCCGGACGCCTCGGCGGCCCCGGACGGCACTGCGCCGTCCGGGGCCGCCGCCGTTCCGCGCTCCCTCGTTCCGGCCCGTCGCGCGCGACGCGGTGTCTACACTCCGATGCCATGCTGCAAACTCCGCGCAGGGCACATCAGGTGGCCGCCCTCAGCCTGGTGTTCGGCGCCGTCCTGCTGGTCGGTGCCGCCACCGGAGCCTGGGGCGACCCGAGCGGCCTGCCGCCCCGCCCGTCCGCCGACGCCGTCCGGGCCGCGGGCGGCGGGCTCCCGGCGGACCCGGCCGGCACCGCGCTGTCCGAGCAGCAGGCCGAGCACCTGCTCGGGGCCAACGGCGACCGCTGGGGCGCGTACTACAGCGCGCGGGAGTACGCCGAGTTCAGCCAGGGCCTGGACGGCCGGTACCTGGGCGTCGGCCTCTCGGTCGGCCGCGGCGAGGACGGCGTCACCGAGGTCTCCCAGGTCGCGCCCGACGGCCCGGCCGCCGCGGCCGGGATCGCGCCCGGCGACCGGCTGCTGAGCGTCGGCCCGGACCAGGCCGACCACCTGCCGGTCACCGAGGTGGTCGCGCGGCTGCGCGGCCGGGGCGACGAGCGCAGGGCCGGCTCCGAGGTCACCCTGGAGGTCCGGCGCGGCGAGGGCGCGGTGCGCGAACTGCGGCTGCGGCGCGCGCTGCTGGACAGCGAGCAGGTCGCCGCGGAGCGTCTGGACAAAGGCGTCCTGCGGATCACCGTACGGGCCTTCACCAGCGGCGTGGCCGATCGGGTGCGCGCCGCGCTGCGGGCCCCGCACACCGGCGTGGTGCTCGATCTGCGCGGCAACTCCGGCGGGTTGGTCGACGAGGCGGCCGACACCGCCGGGATCTTCCTGGACGGCGGCCCGGTCGGCTCCTACCAGGAGCGCGGCGAGACCCGGGAGTTGACCGCCCCGCGCGGCGGCGACCAGCGCACCCCGCTGGTGGTGCTGGTGGACGGCGGCACGATGAGCGCCGCCGAACTGCTCGCCGGCGCCCTGCAGGACCGCAGCCGCGCCGTGGTGGTGGGCACACGGACCTTCGGCAAGGGCACCGTGCAGCAGCCCAGCCGGCTCGCCGACGGCGCGGTGCTGGAGATGACCGTCGGCCGCTACTTCACCCCGGCCGGCCGCTCCCCGGACGGCACCGGCCTCGCCCCCGACGTCCCGGCGACCACCGGCGAGGACGCCGACGCGCTCGCCCTGCGCGTCCTCGCGGGGCTCGGCACCCGCGCCTAAAGCAGCTGCCCGATCCGGCCCCGAAGTGCGAGAATGACCGCGTTATGGCAAAGGAAACCGGACACAAGCTGATCGCGCAGAACAAGAAGGCGCGACACGAGTACATGATCCTCGACACCTACGAGTGCGGCCTCGTGCTCACCGGCACCGAGGTCAAGTCGCTGCGCGAGGGGCGGGCCAACCTCGTCGACGGCTACGCCTACATCCAGAACCACGAGGCCTGGATCGACAACGTCTTCATCCCCGAGTACACCCAGGGGACGTGGACCAACCACGCGGCCCGGCGCAAGCGCAAGCTGCTGCTGCACAAGCTGGAGATCCGCAAGATCGAGACCAAGGTCCGCGACGCGGGCCACACCCTGATCCCGCTCTCGCTGTACTTCAAGGACGGCAGGGTCAAGCTGGAGCTCGCGCTCGCCGTCGGCAAGAAGCTGTACGACAAGCGCCAGACGCTGCGCGAGAAGCAGGACACCCGCGAGACGGCCCGCGCCGTGGCGGCCGCCCGGCGACGCCAGGGTTAGGACGCCAGGGTTGGGACGCCAGGGTTAATCCGCTGGACCCTCGCCCGTCGCCTCGCGTACTATGGCGCAAGCAACACGGACGGTCATCGTCCGAGCTGTTTCTCAAAAAAACATGGGGATGATCGGTTTCGACAGGGGATGTTGAAACAGGGGAAGCGAGCCGAGGAACGCGGCAATGATCTCGTAAACCACGTGTCGCAAAAAAATAATCGCCAACTCTAAGCGCGATTCCCAGCAGTTCGCTCTCGCTGCCTAATTAAGCACCGATAGCGCTTGGGTGTCAGACCGGGGAGTTCCCGACCCGGACCCTGGCATAATCTAGGGAACTCAACCGTCCGCCCGGGCTGCGAGGGTGGATGGGAAATCAAACAGCAGCTGGGCCTGTTGGCGGCTTGTCCGTGTGACTGCCAGGGCCGAGAAAAGCACAGCGGACTGCGCTCGGAGAAGCCCTGAATTAACTCCACTGGACCCGGGTTCGATTCCCGGCATCTCCACCACCCCATGTTCATACCGAAGGCCGCCCACCGCTCCGCGGTGGGCGGCCTTCGAATTTTGTACGTTCCGGAGCAGCGCGGCCCGGGGGTCGCGGCGTAGGATCATCCGTCCGCTCGTTTTCCGGAGCCGGATTCCGTCGCTACCACCGAGGCCATGCAGAGCAACACGGACACCACCCCCACCGCCGATCACGAGACCGTCCGCGCTCGCGAGATCGCCGGTGAGCAGCAGCACCTCGACACCGTCTACCACCGGTTGGAGGAGAAGCTCGCCGAAGCCGAGTACATCCTGGAGGACGCCGCCAAGCGGGTCCAGGTCGGCACCCCCGGCGCGCTCGCCGAGCGCGACGCCCAGGTCTACCGGGCCGGCGCGCACCTCCAGCGGCTCAACAACGAGTTCGAGGACTTCCTCTTCGGCCGGATCGACCTCCAGCGGGCGGACGCCCCGGAGGAGCACGGCATTCCTTCGAACACCCCGCTCGACCCGGCCGACCCGGCCGTCGCCGAGACCCTCCACATCGGCCGCCTGGGCGTCCTGGACGCCGAGTACGGCCCGCTGGTGATCGACTGGCGCGCGCCCGCCGCCGCCCCGTTCTACCGCTCCACCCCGGTCGAGCCCGGCCGGGTCATCCGCCGCAGGGTGATCCGCTCCAAGGGCCGCAAGGTGATCGGCGTCGAGGACGACCTGCTGCGCCCCGACCTCACCCCGACCCTGGACGGCGAGGAACTGGCCGTGGTCGGCGACGGCGCGCTGATGGCCTCGCTGGGCCGCGCCCGCAGCCACTCGATGCGCGACATCGTCTCCTCGATCCAGAAGGAGCAGGACGAGGTGATCCGCGCCGCCGCCGCGGGCGCCACCCTGGTCACCGGCGGCCCGGGCACCGGCAAGACCGCCGTCGCCCTGCACCGCGCCGCGTACCTGCTCTACCAGGACCGCCGCCGCTACGCCGGGGGCATCCTGGTGGTCTCGCCGACCCCGCTGCTGGTCTCGTACACCGAGGGCGTGCTGCCCGCGCTCGGCGAGGAGGGCCAGGTCGCCATCCGGGCCGTCGGCTCGCTGGTGGACGGCATCGAGGCGGGCACCTACGACACCCCCGAGGTGGCCCGGATCAAGGGTTCGGCCCGGATGACGCAGCTGCTGCGCCGGGCCGCCCGCGGGGCGCTGGAGCTGGGCGCGCCGCAGGAGCTGAAGGTGGTCGCCCGCGGCGAGGTGCTGAAGCTGGACGCGGGCCGGCTGCGGGCCGTCCGCGGCAACGTGGTGGGCTCCGGCGGCACCCCGCTGAACCTGCTGCGCCCGCGCGCCCGCCGGCTGCTCCTGGACGCCCTGTGGCAGGAGGTCGTCAAGCACCTACCGAAGCCCACTGACCACTACGGCCGGGAGCAGCGCCAGGAGGAGAAGGAGAGCTTCGACGAGTACGTCTCGGACGAGGCGCCGTTCCTGGACTTCCTGGACGCCTGGTGGCCCGCCCTGACCCCGCGCCGGGTGCTGGCCACGCTCAAGCAGCACCGCCACACCAACCGGATCGCCCGCCGCGCCGTCACCCCGGACGAGGCGCGGCTGCTGGCCGCCTCCTGGCGCCACCTGTCCCCGGCGGGCGAGGGCGCGCTGTCCGCGCACGACGTCGCGCTGGTGGACGAGCTCCAGGTGCTGCTCGGCGAGCCGGCCCGGCCGAAGGTCCGCGAGGTGAACGCGATGGACCTGCTGACCGGCCTGGAGGAGGTCACCACCTTCGCCGACCGCAGCACCCGTCAGCGCGAGCGCCAGCCGGTGGAGCGCACGGAGTACGCCCACATCATCGTGGACGAGGCCCAGGACCTCACCCCGATGCAGTGGCGGATGATCGGCCGCCGGGCCCGGATGGCCACCTGGACGATCGTCGGCGACCCGGCGCAGTCCTCCTGGCCGTTCCCGCAGGAGGCCCAGGCCGCGCTGGACGAGGTGCTGGCCGGCAAGCCCCGGCGCCGCTTCACGCTGACCGTGAACTACCGCAACCCGGCCGAGATCGCCGAGGTCGCGGCCAAGGTGCTGGCGCTGGCGGCGCCGGGCACGCCCTCGCCGAGCGCGGTGCGCCACGTCGGCGTGGAGCCGCGCTTCGCGGCCGTCACCGACCCCTCGCCGGAGGCCTTCGGCAAGGCCGCCCGGGCGGAGCTGGAGCAGCTGCTGGCCGAGGTGGGCGGCACCGTGGCGATCGTGGTGCCGATGGACCGCCGGGCCGAGGCGGCCGGGTGGGCCGAGGGCCTGGGCGAGCGCGCGGTGGTGCTGGGCAGCCTGGAGGCCAAGGGCCTGGAGTACGACGCGACCGTGGTGGCGGACCCGACCGGCATCGCGGGCGAGTCGGAGGCCGGCCTGCGGGTGCTGTACGTCGCGCTGACCCGGGCGACCCAGCGGCTGACCGTGCTGTCCGGCCCGGACGACCTGCCGGACGCGGCCGGCGTGCCCGCGCTGCTGCACGGCTGACGGACCGTACGGGACCCGCGGGAACCACACGGGACCCGCAGGACCCGCAGGACCTACGGAAGAAGGCCCCTCACCGGCTGGTGAGGGGCCTTCAGACGTTTAGTACACCGACCCGCCATGCTCGCCTCGCGGCAAGTGGTCCCTCGAAGGGACGAAGGTTGGGCCCGGGGGCTTGGATCGAGCCGGTGCCTGTCCAATGTAACGCATCGGCCCGGAGAGGCAAGGAGTAGGCGCGGGGAGGTCGCGGGGAGGTCGGCGGAAGCCGGCCGGGATTGTCGGATCCGCACACTCAATGAACGTTATTTCTGGCTACCCCTTGGAAGGTGCGACGATCGAGGTCTAGCATGCGCAGGCGATGCCTTCAACAAAATGTTGAGCCTGCGGGACAGACGGAAGAAGGAAGCGTCGATGGCGACGGTGCCCAGTGTCTCCAACTCGATCACGGTACGGCTGGAGGTCCCGGCCCGGGGCAACGCCGTCAGTGCGATCACCACGGCCGTGGAGTCCTCCGGCGGGTCGGTGACCGGTCTCGACGTCACCGCCTCCGGCCTGGAGGCGCTGCGGATCGACGTCACGGTGGCGGCCTCCTCGGTCGCGCACGGCGAGGAGATCGTCGAGAAGCTGCGGGCGATCGACGGCGTGGCGATCGGCAAGGTCTCGGACCGCACCTTCCTGATGCACCTCGGCGGCAAGATCGAGATGTCGTCCAAGCTGCCGATCCGCAACCGTGACGACCTCAGCATGATCTACACCCCGGGTGTCGCCCGGGTCTGCATGGCGATCGCGGAGAACCCCGAGGACGCCCGTCGCCTCACCATCAAGCGCAACAGCGTCGCCGTGGTCACCGACGGCTCGGCGGTGCTGGGCCTGGGCAACATCGGCCCGGAGGCCGCGCTGCCGGTCATGGAGGGCAAGGCGGCTCTCTTCAAGCGCTTCGCCGGTATCGACGCCTGGCCGATCTGCCTGGACACCCAGGACACCGACGAGATCGTCGCCATCGTCAAGGCGATCGCCCCGGGCTTCGCGGGGATCAACCTGGAGGACATCTCCGCGCCGCGCTGCTTCGAGATCGAGGCCCGGCTGCGCGAGGCCCTGGACATCCCGGTCTTCCACGACGACCAGCACGGCACCGCGATCGTGGTGCTGGCCGCCCTCACCAACGCGCTGAAGGTGGTCGGCAAGGAGATCGCCGACATCCGCGTGGTGATGTCGGGCGCGGGCGCCGCCGGCACCGCGATCCTCAAGCTGCTGATGGCGGCCGGCGTCGAGCACGCCACCGTGGCGGACGTGCGCGGCGTGGTCCACCAGGGCCGCGAGGACCTCAACGAGAGCCTGCGCTGGATCGCCGAGCACACCAACCGCTCGGGCCGCACCGGCACCCTCAAGGAGGCCGTGGCGGGCGCGGACGTCTTCATCGGCGTCTCGGCCCCGAACGTGCTGGACGGCGACGACCTGGCCACCATGGCCGAGGACGCGATCGTCTTCGCCCTGGCCAACCCGGACCCGGAGGTCGAGCCGGCCGTCGCCCGGCAGACCGCCGCCGTGGTCGCCACCGGCCGCAGCGACTTCCCGAACCAGATCAACAACGTGCTGGTCTTCCCGGGTGTCTTCCGCGGCCTGCTGGACGCCCAGAGCCGCACGGTCAACACCGAGATGATGATCGCCGCCGCCCGGGCGCTGGCCACCACCGTCGCCGACGACGAGCTGAACGCGAACTACATCATCCCGAGCGTCTTCCACAAGGACGTCGCCAAGACCGTCGCCGCCGCCGTGCGCGATGCGGCCCTGGCGGACGCCGTGGAGGCCCCCGTGCCGGCCCGTCCGACCCCAGGCATCGTCGGCACCCTGGACACCTCCGCCTTCCCCACCGTCAAGCTCTGACGGCCCGACCGGCGGACGTGCCGCTGGTCGCTCAAATGTGCGAATAGCGGTCATACCCGCCCAGCCCGCCCCGAACCCTTGCGACACAAGGGCGAGGGGCGTGTTTGGGCTTGTCAGTCCTAGGGCGTACGGTAGCCCTGCACGGGGCAGGCGTGTCCGACAAGTACGGAACGTCCCCCTGGTCTTCCGGCGAGTCGTCCCGACCGCCGTCCGCGCCCGGTCCGCCGGAGCCGACGGAGCGTCACACCTCCAACGGGCGGGCGTTGTTCGGGTGCCTCGGTCGGGGCCCGATTGGCTTTCTCGGGGCCGGTCGGGGCAGGATTCGTATCCAGGCAGGCGGGCGGGCCTTCGAAGGCACGGGCGCGCGGCATCGGGTACGGACCCGGCCTGCGACCACGCATTGCCTGCATGAGCACAGTGTGCGGACCTGCGGCCTATCCGGGTGCCCCCCGGTGGGAGCACCGATGGGCCCCCGCACACCGCAAGCGAACAGACCACAGGAGTACACATGAACCGCAGTGAGCTGGTGGCCGCGCTGTCCGAGCGCGCAGAGGTGACTCGCAAGGACGCCGACGCCGTTCTGGCCGCCTTCGCCGAGATCGTCGGCGAGGTCGTCGCCAAGGGCGACGAGAAGGTCACCATCCCCGGTTTCCTGACCTTCGAGCGCACCCACCGCGCTGCCCGCACCGCCCGCAACCCGCAGACCGGCGAGCCGATCCAGATCGCCGCGGGCTACAGCGCCAAGGTGAGCGCCGGCTCCAAGCTGAAGGAAGCCGCCAAGGGCGCTGCCTGAGCCACCCCTTGAACGGCCGGAGGCCGGGCTCCCCCCGTGGGGGGAGCCCGGCCTCTCGCCGTATGTCGGGCCGGTGATCAGGCGTCGACCAGCTGCTCGCTGGGCAGCTCGACGTGGGCGCCCAGGTCGCGCAGCTTCTCCATGAAGTTCTCGTAGCCGCGGTTGATCAGGTCGATGCCGTGCACGGTCGAGGTGCCCTCGGCCGCCAGCGCCGCGATCAGGTACGAGAAGCCGCCGCGCAGGTCCGGGATGACCAGCTCGGAGCCCATCAGCTTGGACGGGCCGGAGACGACCGCGGAGTGCAGGAAGTTGCGGGCGCCGAAGCGGCACGGGGTGCCGCCCAGGCACTCGCGGTAGAGCTGGATGTGCGCGCCCATCTGGTTCAGCGCGCCGGTGAAGCCGAGCCGCGACTCGTACACCGTCTCGTGGACGATGGACAGGCCGGTGGCCTGGGTCAGCGCGACGACCAGCGGCTGCTGCCAGTCGGTCTGGAAGCCCGGGTGCACGTCGGTCTCCAGGGCGATCGCCTTGAGCTCGCCGCCCGGGTGCCAGAAGCGGATGCCCTCGTCGTCCACCTCGAAGGCGCCGCCGACCTTCCGGAAGGTGTTGAGGAAGGTCATCATCTCCAGCTGGCGGGCGCCGCGGACGTAGATGTCGCCCTTGGTGGCGAGCGCCGCGCAGGCCCAGGAGGCGGACTCCAGGCGGTCCGGGAGGGCGCGGTGGTTGTAGCCGTTCAGCTCGTCCACACCGGTGATCAGGATGGTCCGGTCGGTGCCCAGCGTGATGATCGCGCCCATCTTCTGCAGGACGCAGATCAGGTCGACGATCTCCGGCTCGATGGCCGCGTTGCGCAGCTCGGTGACGCCCTCGGCGAGCACCGCGGTGAGCAGCACCTGCTCGGTCGCGCCGACCGAGGGGTAGGGCAGCTCGATCTTGGTGCCGCGCAGGCGCTGCTGGGCGACCAGGTAGGTGCCCTGCGGGTGCTTCTCGATGGTGGCGCCGAACTGGCGCAGCACCTCGAAGTGGAAGTCGACCGGGCGGCCGCCGATGTCGCAGCCGCCCAGGCCCGGGATGAAGGCGTGGCCGAGGCGGTGCAGCAGCGGGCCGCAGAACAGGATCGGGATCCGCGAGGAGCCGGCGTGTGCGTCGATGTCGGCCACATTGGCGCTCTCGACGTGCGAGGGGTCGAGGATCAGCTCGCCGTCCTCGTCGCCGGCGCGCACCGTCACGCCGTGCAGCTGCAGCAGGCCGCGAACCACCTTGACGTCGCGGATGTCCGGGACGTTGCGCAGTCTGCTGGGGCCCTGGCCGAGGAGGGCGGCGACCATGGCCTTGGGGACCAGGTTCTTCGCTCCGCGGACGCGGATCTCGCCTTCGAGCGGGTTTCCGCCGTGGACCAGCAGGACGTCGTCGGTCATCGTTCTCGCAATCCGGGGTGCCAGAGGAGTGGGGAAGGGCTCCGGTAGAGAGCCGGTGGTGGACCGGTCGTACGGGCGCGTTCGGGCCCCCGGCGAAACCGAGTCGGCACCGTATAGGCGTCCACCAGACGTAGATGGTAGTGGGCGTGCCGTTGGTTCCCGTGAGCCTCTCCCCGTGATGGTGCTCTCTCCGGGGGTAAGGGGCCCGCCGATGCGGCCGTACGGGTGTTGGTCCGGCGTGGCGTGGTTTCGGGCGTTGCGGTGTCCGACCGGTGCCGTTCTGCGGGATCATGTGAGGCATGACGGCGGCCCATTCGCACGGAGGCCGGTCCCACACCGGCCGTCTGCTCGTCGCGACGCCCCTGCTCACCGACCCGAACTTCGCGCGGGCGGTGGTGCTCCTCCTCGACCACGACGCCGAGGGGGCGCTCGGTGTGGTCCTCAACCGGCCGACGCCGGTCGAGGTGGGCAGTGTGCTGGACGGCTGGGGCAGACTCGTCGGCCAGCCGGCCGTGGTGTTCCAGGGCGGACCGGTGGCGCTGGACTCGGCGCTCGGCCTCGCGGTGGCGCCGGGGGAGCCCGGCACCGGCCAGCCGCTGGGCTGGCGGCGGGTGCACGGCGCGATCGGCCTGGTGGACCTGGAGGCGCCGCCCGAGGTGCTGGCCGGTGAGCTGGGCAGCCTGCGGATCTTCGCCGGGTACGCCGGCTGGTCGCCGGGGCAGCTGGAGGCGGAGCTGGAGAGCGGCGCCTGGTACCTGGTGGACTGCGAGCCGGGGGACGTCTCCAGCCCCGAGCCGGAGCGGCTGTGGCGCTCGGTGCTGCGCCGCCAGCGCGGTCCGCTCGCCCTGCTGGCGACCTACCCGGACGACCCGACGATGAACTGAGCCGCGGGCCCGCCGCGCGACACTGGCCCGGTTTCCCGGGGCGCCCATAGACTTGGCACCCATGAGCACTCTTGAGCCCGAGCGCGGCCTCGGCACCGGCACCCTGGTCGAGCCCGTCCCACAGGTGTCCCACGGCGACGGCGACCACGAGCGTTTCGCGCACTACGTCCAGAAGGACAAGATCATGGAGAGCGCGCTCTCCGGGTCTCCCGTGGTGGCGCTCTGCGGCAAGGTGTGGGTGCCCGGGCGCGACCCGAAGAAGTACCCGGTTTGCCCGATGTGCAAGGAGATCTACGACGGCATCGGCAAGCCGCAGGGCGGCGACGGCGACAACAACAACAAGTAGCCCGCCGGTGCGCGGCGCCGTTTTGCATGGCACCGCGTTTCCGAGGTGGTCTATGCCAATCGTCCGGGGCGTGGGCAGGATGTCGGAATGGACCTCATTCCCGCTCCTTCGAGCGCCGTTCGCCGCCCGGACGAGGACTTCCCGCTCGACGCCGCCACCACGCTGACCGCACCGCCCGCGCTGGCCGACGCCGAGCGCTGGCTGCGCGGCACGCTGTCCGCCGCCACCGGGCTGCCGTTCGGCCCGGGCCGGCCGGGCGCGGGCATCGAACTGGTCCGGGACGGCACGCTCGCCGCCGAGGCGTACCGGATCACGGTGCGCCCCGGCCACGCGCTGCTCGCCGCGGGCGGCCCGGCGGGCGCGCTGTGGGCGGCGCAGACCCTGCGGCAGCTGCTCGGGCCGGACGCCTTCCGGCGGTCGCCGCTGCGCCGTGAGGGCTGGGTGCTGCCCGGCGCCGACATCGAGGACGCCCCCCGGTTCGGCTGGCGCGGCGCGCTGCTCGACGTTGCCCGGCACTTCCTGCCCAAGTCGGACGTGCTGCGCTTCGTCGACCTGCTGGCCGCGCACAAACTCAACGTGCTGCACCTGCACCTGACCGACGACCAGGGCTGGCGGGTGGAGATCAGGCGCTACCCGAGGCTGACCGAGCACGGCGCCTGGCGGGAGCGTTCGATGGTCGGCTACCGGTCCGCCGGGCGCCGCGACGACCGCCCGCACGGCGGCTACTACACCCAGGACGACCTGCGCGAGATCGTCGCGTACGCGGCCGCCCGCGGGGTGACCGTCGTCCCGGAGATCGACCTGCCCGGCCACACCCAGGCCGCCGTCGCCGCCTACCCCGAGTTGGGCAACACCGACGTGGTGGACACCGCCGCGCTCGGCGTCTGGACGGACTGGGGGGTGAGCCACCACGTGCTCAACGCCTCCGAGGAGACCCTGCGCTTCTTCGAGGGGGTGCTGGAGGAGGTCCTGGAGCTCTTCCCGTCCGAGTTCGTGCACCTCGGCGGCGACGAGTGCCCCAAGGAGCAGTGGAAGGACAGCGCCGCCGCCCAGGCCCGGATCCGCGAGCTGGGCCTGGCCAACGAGGACGAGCTGCAGAGCCACCTCATCCGGCACTTCGACCGCTGGCTGGCCGAGCGCGGCCGCCGGCTGATCGGCTGGGACGAGATCCTGGAGGGCGGGCTCGCCATTGCCACCACGCCGAAGGGGGGAGCGCCGGCGGGTGGGGGCACCTCCCGGCCGCCAGGCTGGGGGAGACCGTCGGCGCCGCGTGCCGAGCGCCCGGAGGTGTGGGGGCGGTCCCGTGCCGCCGTCGCCTCCTGGCGCGGCTTCGGCGGCGGGATCGCCGCCGCGGAGGCCGGGCACGACGTGGTGATGTGCCCCGAGCAGCACGTCTACTTCGACCACCGGCAGGCGGACGGGCCGGACGAGCCGATCCCGGTCGGCTTTGTGCGCACGCTGGAGGACGTCTACCGCTTCGAGCCGGTGCCCGCGCAGCTGGACGAGGCCGCGGCGCGGCACGTGATCGGCACCCAGGCCAACCTGTGGAGCGAGTTCATGGACAGCGCCCGGGACATCGACTACCGGGCCTTCCCCCGGTTGGTCGCCTTCGCCGAGGTCGCCTGGTCCGAGCTGCCCGCCGGGCCGGCCGAGCGCGACTTCGCCGGCTTCGAGCGGCGGCTGGCGACGCACCTGAAGGTGCTGGACGCGCTCGGCGTCGAGTACCGCCCGGCCGACGGGCCGCTGCCCTGGCAGCGCCGCCCCGGCGTGGCCGGCCGGCCGATCGCGGGCCCGCCGCCGGTGCGGTGATCGCCTTCCGGGAACTTCTGAGTGGTCGTCGGACGTCAAGAACTGATGAACATCTGCCCTGGCCCGGCCAGGGACGGGGCAGATACCGCCCGGTATCCGTCCCAATCGGGCAGTCCCGTTCACCGGCCCCGAAGTGATCATCGAGCATTGTGTGCCAGAGTTGCCCAACCCGGCCCGATCGCCCGTACCCTACGGGCCAGGCCGGGCTGCTGACGCGGACACCACGGCCCAAGGCCGCGGGCGGCAGGCGATCGATGAGCAAGTGGAGCACGGTGGGACCCAGGTGAACCGGACGATCATGCTGCCGGCCTCGCTCGACGAGGCCGTCGACGCGCTGGCCGCCGCCCCGGCCGCGGTACCGGTGGCCGGAGCCACCGACCTCATGGAAGCCGTCAACGCAGGACGGCTGCGCCCCGCCGCCCTGGTCGGACTCGGCCGGATCACCGAACTGCGCGGCTGGCGCTACGAGGACGGCGGCACCGCCGTCCTCGGCGCCGGACTCACCCACGCCCGGATGGACCGCCCCGACTTCGCCGCGCTCATCCCCGCGCTCGCCGACGCCGCCCGCACCGCCGGCCCGCCGCAGGTCCGCAACGTCGGCACCCTCGGCGGCAACATCGTCACCGCCGCCCCGGCCGGCGACACCCTCCCGGTGCTCGCCGCACTGGAGGCCACCGTCACCCTCGCCCGGGCCGGCGCCAGCCGCGAGGTGCCGGTCAGTCACCTGCTCACCGGCCTCGACCCGGTGCGCCCCGGCGAACTGCTCACCTGGGTGCGCGTCCCGCTGCTGCACGCCCCGCAGGTCTTCCTCAAGGCCACCGGCCGCAGCGGCCCGGCCCGCGCCACCGCCTCGGTCGCCCTCGTCCTCGACCCGGCCCGGCGCTCGGTGCGCTGCGCCGTCGGCGCCGTCGCCCCGGTGCCGCTGCGCCCGCTGGAAGCCGAGGCCTGGGTGGCCGGCTGCATCGACTGGGACGGCAGCCGGGAGATCGACCCGGCCGCGAACGCCGCCTTCGGCGAGTACGTGGCCACCGCCTGCGTCCCCGACAACTACGGCGCCGAGGGCGCCTGGGAGGCCGTGACCGAGGGGCCGACCGCAGCGGCCGTTCGGCTGCGGCGTACCGTAGCGGTGCTGGCCCGACGGGCACTGGGAAGGGCGCTGAAGTGACCACAGACCCCATCGAGACCCTCGACGCCGACCCGCTCGGCCTCTCCCCGCAGGTCAGCCGCGAGCTGCGCCCGTGCGCCTCCTACACGCTGCGGGTCAACGGTTTCGAACGGCCCGTCACCGACGCCTGGATCGGCGAGAGCCTGCTCTACGTGCTGCGCGAGCGGCTCGGCCTGGCCGGCGCCAAGGACGGCTGCGAACAGGGCGAGTGCGGGGCCTGCTCGGTGCAGGTGGACGGCCAGCTGGTGGCCGGCTGCCTGGTGCCCGCCGCGCTGGCCGCCGACAGCGAGATCAACACCGTCGAGGGCCTGTCCGCCGCCGGCGGCGCGAGCGACGTCCAGCAGGCGCTGGCCGCCTCCGGCGCCGTGCAGTGCGGCTACTGCACGCCCGGCATGGCGATGGCGGTGCACGACCTGCTCCAGCGCAACCACCGGCCCACCGAGGTCGAGGCCCGGCAGGCGCTCTGCGGCAACCTCTGCCGCTGCACCGGCTACAAGGGCGTACTGGCCGCCGTCCAGACCGTCGCGGAGGCCCGCGCGGCGGTGGCCGAGGAGGCGGAGGAGGCCGCCGCTCCCGCTCCGGAGGCCGACGACCGGTCCGCCGAGGCGGCTGTGGCCGTCGAACCCGAGCCGGCCGTCGAGCTGCCGGTCTACACCGACGCCGACGCCTGGATCGAGCACGTCCCGCAGCAGCACGTCCCCCACCAGCAGGTCGAGCCGCAGCACGTCGAGCCGCAGCACGTCGAGCAGCAGCACGTCGAGCCGCAGCACCTCGAACCGCAGCACCTCGAACCGCAGCACGTCGAGGCCCACCCGGCCGCGCCGCAGCCCGTCGAGCAGCAGCCCGTCGAGCAGGCCCACGCCCCGACGCCGTACGGCGACCCGTCGGGCGGCTACGACACCGGCGTGTACGACACCGGCCTGGCCCCGCTCCAGGGCGGCATCCCCGCCCAGGCCTCCGGCGACCAGGTCTACTACCCGCCGCAGGGCTACCCCGAGCAGCCGTACCAGGGCACCACCCCCGCCCACGGCACCTACCTGCCCTACCCGGACGGCCACCAGCAGCAGAACGGCTACGACACCGGGTACGACGCCCCGGTCTACGAGCCGACCCCCGCGCACGGCACCCCGCTGCCCGGCGCCGCCTTCGACGGCACGCCGCCGCACGGCACCCCGTACGCCGCCCAGCACCCGCACGGTGCCCCGGTCGAGGGCGGTTCCCCGGCCGGCGTCCCGTACGGTGCCACCCCCGCCCACGGCATCCGGCTCCCCGAGGACGACCACGCATCATGACGTCGCCTACCGACATCGGCGCAGCACTCCAGCAGGACGGCGGCGAGGGCGGCGCACCGGAGCCGTTCGGCCTGGGCAGCTCCCCGCTGCGCAGCGACGCGCTGCCCAAGGCGCTCGGCATCTACCCGTACGCGGCCGACCTGTGGGCCGAGGGGCTGCTGTGGGGCGCGGTGCTGCGCTCGCCGCACCCGCACGCCCGGATCCGCGGCATCGACACCTCGGCCGCGCTCGCGCTGCCCGGCGTGCACGCCGTGGTCACCGCCGCCGACCTGCCGCCCGGCCCGGACGGCACCCCCGACGGCGCCCCGGCCGGCCCGGTCGTCGCCGACCGGCCGGTGCTGGCCGCCGGCGTGGTGCGCCACCACGGCGAGCCGATCGCCGCGGTGGCCGCCGACCACCCGGACACCGCCCGGCTGGCGGTCGGTCTGATCACGGTCGACTACGAGCCCTTGGAGGCCGTGACCGACCCCGAGCAGGCCTTCACCGCGCCGCCGCTGCACCCGGACGGCAACCTCTTCCGCCACCTGCCGCTGCGCACCGGGGACTCCGAGGCGGTCGGCGAGATCGTCGTCGAGGGCCTCTACCAGGTCGGCCGGCAGGACCCGGCGCCGCTCGGCGCCGAGGCCGGCCTGGCCGTGCCGCGCCCGGACGGCGGCGTCGAGCTGCACCTGTCCTCCACCGACCCGCACGGCGACCGCGACCGCACCGCCGCATGCCTCGGCCTGGAGCCCGACCGGGTCCGGCTGGTGGTCACCGGCGTGCCCGGCGCCACCACCGACCGCGAGGACATCTCCTTCCAGGTCACCCTGGCCCTGCTGGCGCTGCGCACCGGCCGCCCGGTGAAGATGACCCTCACCCGCGAGGAGTCCTTCCAGACCCACACCTCGCGCCACCCCGCGCTCCTGCGCTACCGCCACCACGCCGACGCCGAGGGCACGTTGGTGAAGGTCGAGGCGCAGATCCTGCTGGACGGCGGCGCCTACGCGGACGTCTCCGCCGAGGCGCTGGCCGCCGCGGCGGCCTTCTCGGCCGGCCCGTACGTCTGCCCCAACGTCTTCGTGGACGCCTGGGCGGTGCGCACCAACAACCCGCCGGCCGGGCGGATGCGCGGCGAGGGCGCGCTGCAGGCCTGCTTCGCGTACGAGTCGCAGCTGGACCAGCTGGCCGCCCGGGTGGGCGTGGACCCGGTGGAGATCCGCCGGCGCAACGCGATGTCCACCGGCGACCTGCTGCCCACCGGGCAGGCGGTCACCTGCCCGGCGCCGGTGCGCGCGCTGCTGGACGCCGTCGCGGACGAGCCGCTGCCGGCCCTGCCGGTGGACGACCCGGACGCCGAGTGGCTGCTGCCGGGCGGGCCCGGCGGCGCGGGCGACCCGGCGGCGGTGCGGCGCGGCATCGGCTACGCCGTCGGCATGGTGCACATGCTGGGCGCCGAGGGCGAGGACGAGGTGTCCACCGCGACCGTGCGGGTCAGCGGCGACCACGCCACGGTGATCTGCGCGGCCGTCGACGCCGGGCAGGGCTTCGCCACGCTGGCCCGGCAGATCGTGCAGACCGTGCTGGGAGTCAGCGAGGTCTACATCGCGCCGGCCGACAGCGACCAGTCGATCGCCGGGCCCTCCGCCCGCGGCCGGCACACCTGGGTCTCCGGCGGCGCCGTCGAGCGGGCCGCGCTGATGGTCCGCCACCAGCTGCTGCAGCCGATCGCGGCCAACTTCGGGATGTCGGCGGAGCTGCTGCAGATCGCCGACGGCAAGATCACCTCGTACGACGGGGTGCTCGGCATGCCGGTCGCCGAGGCGCTGGAGGGCAAGGAGCTCTGGGCCACCGCGCAGTGCCGCCCGCACCCCACCGAGCCGCTGGACGAGGCCGGGCAGGGCGACGCCTTCGTCTCCATCTCGTTCTGCGCGATGCGCGCGGTGGTGGACGTGGACATCGAGCTGGGCGCCGTGCGGGTGGTCGAGATGACGGTCGCCCAGGACGTCGGCCGGGCGCTGAACCCGCGGCAGATCGAGGACCGGATCGAGGCGGGCGTGGCCCAGGGCGTCGGCCTGGCACTGCTGGAGGACCTGCGCACCGAGGGCGGCGTGCTGCAGAACCCCTCGCTCACGGGCTACCGGCTGCCCACCGCGCTGGACACCCCGCAGGTGCGGATCGCCGCGCTGCTGGAGGAGCGCGACGTGGTCGCCCCCTTCGGTGCCAAGGCGGTCGGCGCGGCCCCCGCGGTGGTCGCCCCGGCGGCCGTCGCCGCGGCCGTCCGCGCCGCCACGGCCCTGCCGGTCGGCCGGCTGCCGATCCGGCCGGAGGACGCCGTCACGGCCTGAGTGGGGAAATGCGCAAAAGGAATTGCCGGTCGACTTTTCCGGGTCGACCGGCAATTCCTTTTTCATCGAGGCCGTGGCGGGAATTGAACCCGCGTACACCGCTTTGCAGACGGTCCCCTCAGCCACTCGGGCACACGGCCAGTGAATTCATGGTGGCGGATCCGGGGGAGGAGGGTCAACGAAGTTTTGTAAATTCTGTATGGCAATGTGTGCTACGGTCGAAGAGCGGTGGCGTTATTCACGCCACCCCGGACGAGCGCGTCGTACCCGGTGACGACAAGACGGCGCAGTTCAGCGGCAATCCGGCCGCTGTGGACTGCGGAGGTACACCGTCGTGGCCTGGCTCGTTCTGATCGTCTCGGGTCTCCTGGAGACCGTCTGGGCGGTCGCCCTGGAATCGTCCAAGGGCTTCTCCCGCCTCGTTCCCACCCTCGTCTTCGGCGTCGCGCTGCTGTTCAGCATGGGCGGCCTGGCGTACGCGATGCGCACCATTCCGATCGGCACCGGGTACGCGGTCTGGGTCGGCATCGGCGCGGTCGGCACCGCGCTCTACGGGATGGCCGCCCTGGGGGACGCGGTGACCATGGCCCGGATCGCCTGCCTGCTGCTGATCGTCTCCGGCGTGGTCGGCCTCAAGGTGCTGCACTGACGTGGCACCGACGGGGACCTAGGCCCACGGGACCAGTCGGTCACCGACTCTGGTCAGGGGTCATCGGCGCGGACGGCTCTTACGATGTCACGTATGACCACTGCCTCCCCCACCTCGGTCGACCCCGTACCGATACCCCTCGACGACGACCCCGGCGGCGGGGTGCTCAGCGGCCGCTACCGCGCGCTGACGCTGGGGATCGTCTCGGTGGTCCTGGTGATCGCCTTCGAGGCGACGGCCGTCAACACCGCGATGCCGACGGCGGCCCGCCAACTGCACGGCCTCGGGCTGTACGCCTTCGCCTTCTCCGGCTACTTCACCACCACGCTGTTCGCCCTGGTCGTCTCCGGCCAGTGGTGCGACCGGCGCGGGCCGCTGCAGCCGCTGTTCACCGGGATCGGGGTGTTCGGCGTCGGCCTGCTGGTGGCCGGGACGGCGCCCGGGATGTGGGTGTTCGTGGCCGGCCGGGCGATCCAGGGCCTCGGCGGCGGGCTGGTGATCGTCGCGCTGTACGTGGTGGTCGGCCGGGCCTATCCGGAGCGGCTGCGGCCGTCGGTGTTCGCGGCCTTCTCCTCGGCCTGGGTGCTGCCCTCGATCGTGGGCCCGCTGGTCGCCGGGGCGGTCACCCAGCACCTCGGCTGGCGCTGGGTGTTCCTGGCCGTGCCGGTGCTGATCCTGCTGCCGCTGGCCGTGATGGGCCCGGCGCTGGCCCGCTCCGAGCGGGAGCACCCGGTGGCCAAGGGCGCGGACTTCGACCGCCGCCGCACCGTGCTGGCCGCGATGGCGGCGCTCGGTGCCGGGCTGCTGCAGTACGCGGGCCAGCGCCGCGACCTGATCGGGCTGCTTCCCGGGATCGCCGGGGCGGCGCTGCTGGCGCCGGCCGTCCTGGGGCTGCTGCCGAAGCGGACCCTGCGGGCGGGGCGTGGGCTGCCGACGGTGATCCTGCTGCGCGGGGTGGCCGCGGGGGCGTTCTTCGCGGCCGAGGCCTTCATCCCGCTGATGATGACCACCCAGCGCGGCCTGTCGCCGACGCTGGCCGGGCTCACCCTGACCAGCGGCGGGCTCTCCTGGGCGCTGGGTTCCTGGCTGCAGGGCCGGCCGGGGGCCGAGCGCTACCGCGAGGCGATGATCCGGGGCGGCTTCGTGCTGACCGCGGCGGCGATCGCGGGCGCCGCGCTGGTGCTGGTCCCGGGGGTGCCGGCCTGGGTGGCGGCGGTGGCCTGGGGGATCGGCGGCGTCGGGATGGGACTGGCCATCGCGAGCGTCAGCGTGCTGATGATGAAGCTGTCCGCGCCGGAGGACGCCGGGGCGAACTCGGCCGCGCTGCAGATGAGCGACGCGCTGGGCAATGTGCTGCTCACGGGCCTGGCCGGGGTGCTGTTCGCGGCGCTGGGCGGCGGAGCCCTGGCGGCCGGCCACGGACAGGCCGAAGGCGCCGGCTCGCCCGGCGCCTTCGCGGTGATCCTGCTGGTGATGGCCGGGGTCGCCCTGCTGGGAGCGCTGCTCTCCGGCCGGGTCCGTACCCGGTCCTGACGGTCAGCCGGCGGCGGCGGTGGTGGCGGTGGTGGCGGTGGTGGCGGTGGTGGCGGTGCCGGCGGAGGAGGGGACCGGCGCCGCCGCCGGGGTGCCGAGGAAGGCCTCCCAGCCGCCCGTCGGGGACTGGCCCGGGGCGAGGGTCTGCAGCTTGCGCAGCACCGCCGGGTCCTGGGCGTCCAGCCAGTCGACCAGCTGGCGGAAGGAGACCAGCCGGACCTCCGACTTGCCCGCGACGGTCTTGAGGACGTCCTCGACGGCGTTCATGTAGATGCCGCCGTTCCACTCCTCGAAGTGGTTGCCGATGATGTACGGCGCCCGGTTGCTGTTGTAGGTGCGGTCGAAGCCCATCAGGTAGGCGTCGCGGGCCTGGGCCTGGAAGCCCGGGTGGAGCGCCGGGTCGGCCTTGGTGTTGGGGCCGCACTGGTTGTACATGATGTTGTAGTCCATCGAGAGCACCTGGAAGGTGTGCCCGGGGAAGGGGATGGACTGCAGCGGGAGGTCCCACAGCGCGCCGCCCTGGATCTTCTGCGGCCACACCTGGGTGCCGTTGCCGCTGCTGTCGTAGCGCCAGCCGCGCTTGACCGCGGTGGGCAGCAGGTTGCGCTGGCCCTCCAGGCAGGGGGTGCGGCTGCCGATCAGCTCCTTGCGGTAGTCGAAGGGCAGCGCGGGCAGGTCGGTGAAGCCGGTGTTGGTGCGCCAGTTCGTCACGAAGTCCATCGCCTGCTGGATCTCGCTGTCCCACTCCTCCGGGGACCACTTGCCGACGCCGGTGGCGCCGCAGAAGTGGCCGTTGAAGTGGGTGCCGATCTCGTGGCCCTCCAGCCAGGCCGCGTGCACGTTCTCCAGGGTGTCGCGGATGTGCCGGTCGCTGAGGTAGCCGATGTCGGAGGCGCCGACCTTGTGCTGCGGCGGGCGGTAGAGGTCCTTCTTGGACTCGGGCAGCAGGTAGAGGCCGCTGAGGAAGAAGGTCATCTTCGCGTCGTGATCCTGGGCCAGCCGGCGGAAGCGGGCGAACAGGCCGTTGTCGAGCTCGCCGGCGCCGTCCCAGGAGAAGACCACGAACTGTGGCGGGCGCTGCCCGGGCTGCAGCCGCTCGGGGACGGGCTGGCGCGGCTGGACACCGGTGTCGGAGGTGGAGCCGTCGCCGATCAGGACGGCCTGCGGCTTGGGGGCCGGGGCCGGGGCCGGGGCCGGGGTGGGAGTGGCGCTCTGCCCGGCGTCCGCGCCACCGGTGGGCTTGGCGGAACCGGTCGCCCGCTCCCCGCCGGCGGCGTGGTTGCTGCCGCAGCCGGCCGCCAGGGTGGCGGCGGTGGCGGCGCCGGCCGCCAGCAGGGTGCGGCGGGAGAGAGCGTCCATGGTCACTCCGTTCGTGAGGCGGGCGGCAGCGTGCGGGAGTGCGGGGTCCGATCTGACATCCGGGGGATCGAACCCGTAACCGCGTCAGCATGGCATGCGGGCGGAAGTGGTCGAAGAGGCGCAGCGGATGGTCGTAACCGATCGCCCGAACGCCGCAACCGATCGCGGCCGTAGAACCGTCGCTGGCTCGTGTCGGGCGCGGTGCCCGCAGTGATCGCCGGCGGGAGGTATTCGTCGCGCTCCGCGACCGGCCGCGCACGTCGGGCAGGAAAGCGGCCGGCAGCCCTGCCGATCGGCGGGTGTCAGTATGACCATCGTATGGACGTGCTTTACAGTCCGATCCGGTTGAATTGTTCCCAGGAAACTCCCAGGAAGCGGGATTCCGTCGGCAGAGGGGAGCGCCCGTGGGCGTCCAGCAGAGCAGGAGCCCCTGGCCGGGCACCCTGGCGGCGGGAGCCGCGCTGGTGCTCGGTGCCTGGCTGCTGCACGGCGGCGGCTCGCCGGTGCTGCCGCCCGCCCCGGACGGCGGCCAGGCCCAGGCCGGCATCGCGCCGGTCTCCGTCGTCCCGCCGCTGGGGCCGTCCGCGCCGACCCGGATCCGCATCCCGGCCGTCCGCCTGGACGCCCCGGTCACCACGCTCGGGCTGGATTCCGAGGGCCACCTGCAGGCCCCGCCCGAGGCGGACCGTAACCTGGCGGGCTGGTACCGCGGTGGGGCCAGCCCCGGTCAGCGCGGCACCGCGATCCTCGCAGGGCACGTCGACAACAAGGCGGGTCCGGCCGTCTTCTATCATCTGGGCGCGCTCCGTCGGGGGGACCGGATCGAGATCGCCCGGGCGGACGGAGCCACCGCCGTCTACCAGCTGTACGCCATCGAAGTGCACGATCGAAAGGACTTCCCGGACGAACGGGTCTACCGTCAGGCCTCGGACGCGCAGCTGCGGGTGATCACCTGCGGTGGCGCGTACAGCGAGGAACACGGCTACGACGGCAACGTCGTCGCCTACGGTTTCCTGGCCGACACCACCCATCCGGGCATAGCCGCATGAGCACGCTCACCCTTGCCACCCGTTGGAATCCGATCGACTGGCCGCTCACCGAGGGCCCGATCCCGCACGCCGTGCTCGCGGCCGGCTGGGCGGCGCTGTTCGCGCTCGCCGTCGGCCGCGACCGGAGCTGGTGGCGGTTCCGCCTGCCCGCCGCGCTGGCCACCGCGGCCGCCCTCAGCCTGCTGCTCGACGTCGTGGTCGACGGCTGGTGGCACCCCTTCCCGGAAGGCACGCCCGAGTACGTCACCTGGTGGATAGCCATCGCCCTGCTCGGGTTCTGCCTGGTCGGCTACCGCATCCGCCGGCTCACCTGGCGGCGGCGCGGGATCGCGCTCGGCCTGAGCGGGCTGGTGCTGCTGATGGCCGCCTCCGAGGTCAACATCGGCTTCGGGCAGTACCCGAGCGGGCGCGTGATGCTGGCGCCGTGGCTGACCAAGACCAGCGGGCTGGTCCCCGCGAAGGTCGGGCAGACCGTGGCCGCCCCGCCGGACAAGGTGCTCGACGAGGTCTGGCAGGCCCCGGCGAACCTGCCCGACAAGGGCACCGTCTCGGTGGTGCCGATCCCCGGCCTCAGGTCGGGCTTCAAGGCCCGCGACGCCTACGTCTACCTCCCGCCCGCCTACCAGGCCACCCCGCGACCGCTGCTGCCGGTGGTCGTCATGCTCACCGGCCAGCCCGGGGCGCCGGGGGACTGGGTGCTCTCGGGGCAGATCAACGAGACGATGGACGCGTTCGCCGCGCAGCACAACGGCCTCGCGCCGATCGTGGTGATGCCCGACGAGCTCGGCTCGACCTGGTTCAACACGCTCTGCATGGACTCCAAGCTCGCCAAGATGCAGACCTACCTGGCGTCGGACGTTCCCGACTGGATCCACGAGAACCTGCAGACCGCCACCAGCCGGAAGAGCTGGGCGATCGGCGGCGCCTCGATGGGCGGCACCTGCGCGCTCCAGCTCGGCGTCAACGCGCCCGACGTGTACGGCACCGTCCTGGACATGTCCGGGCAGGACGAGCCGACCCTGGGCAACCGGGAGGGCACCATCAGGGCCGCGTTCGGCGGCGACGCGAAGAAGTTCGACGCGGTCGACCCGGTCCACGTGATGGCCCGCAGGAAGTTCCCGGACACCAGCGTCGCCCTCCTCGTCGGCGAGACCGACGACGAGTTCAGGCCGCAGATGGAGAAGATCTACCAGGCTGTTCAGGGGGCCGGGATGAAGGCGAAGTTCGAACTGATGCCGGGCGGCCACGGCTGGGTGGTCTTCCGCCCCGGCATCGTCCGGCAGATCCCGTGGATCGCCCAACAGACCGGGCTGACCCGGTGAGCGGGGCGGGCACCGCGGTCGCCGGCGAGCACGCGCAGACGTCCGAACGGGTCGTCGGCCAGCGGGGCGCGCGGCGCGACTCCGAGCGGGGCGCGGACCGCGCGCCGGTCACCCGGACGCCGGAGCCGCGCCCGCAGCGGGTGCGGCGGGCGGCCCGGGCGCTCGGCTCCCGGCTGCGCGCGGCGCCGCTGACGCTGGCGCTGCTGGCCGGGCTCTGGCTGGTCGGCGCGGCCACCGGCAGCCTGGGCAGCGGGCCGTCCGACCGGCTGCTGGAGCAGGCCGGGGTCGGCCTGCCCACGCTCGGCGAAGGCCACTGGTGGACGCCGGTCACCTCGATGGCCTGGTGCTCCGGCAGCGGCTCGTACGTGTTCACCAGCCTGCTGCTGCTCCTGGTCGGCCCGGCCGCCGAACACCGGCTCGGCCGCCTGCGCACCCTCGCGGTGCTGGTCGGCGGGCAGGTCGTCGGCACCCTGCTGGGCGCCGGGCTCATCGCGTTCGGCTCCTCGGCCGGGGAACAGTGGACCGCCTCGGTGGCCGACCAGATCTCGGTCGGCCCCGGCGTCGGCCTGTTCGCGCTGGCCGGGGTCCTCGGGTACCGGCTCACCGTGCTCTGGCGCCGCCGACTGCACCTGCTCGTGCTGCTCGTCCCGCTGGTCATGACGCTGTACGTCGGCCACCTGCAGAGCGTCCAGCGGTGCGCCGCCGCGCTGGCCGGGCTCGGCGTGGGCGCGCTGCTCAGCCGCGGCCGCCCGTACCTGCGCTCGCACCGCTCCTCGCACTCCGAGACCCGGGTGCTGGTCGCGCTCTGCCTGGTCGTCGCCGCCTTCGGGCCGCTGATCGCCTCGCTGTACGACAACGCCAGCGGACCGTTCAACGCCTTCTCCGAGCTGTACTTCTCCCACCGGCTCAGCCCGGACGAGGTCGCCGACTTCTGCTCGCTCTCGGCGCACGACTGCGCCCGCGCACACGCCGTCGTCCGGATCTTCGACACCCCCGGCCGGCTGATGGCCGCCCTGTTCCCGGCCCTGCTGCTGGTGCTCGCCGAGGGGCTGCGCAGGGGACTGCGGTTCGCCTGGCTGGTCACCATCGCCACCGAACTGCTCTGGGTGGCGCTGCTGGGCTGGCTGTACCTGGACGCCGGGCCGGTCAGCCGGGACGTGGTCCAGTACTTCGTCGAGGCGATGCTGCTGCCACTGCTGACCACCGGCCTGCTGCTGGCCACCCACAAGCGGTTCCGGGTGCGGCTGTCCGGCCGGTCGGTGCGCCGACTGGCCCTGGTGCCGGGCTGCGCCGCGCTCCTCTCCTCGGCCGCGTACGTCGGGCTCGGACGGCTGGTGGCCGACCAGTTCGAGCCGGGGGCGAACGTCCGCCGACTGCTGCACGGGCTGCCGGCGCAGTTCCTGCCGCCCGCGTACAACGACCTGACACCGGACTACCCGATCGCGGTCGGATCGGTGGCGCGCTTCCTGGAGACGTACTGCGGGCTGGCGTTCTGGGTGGTGGCGCTGGTCGCGCTGCTGTCGGCCTTCCGCCGGCCGGTGCTGCACACCGACGCGGAGGCGGCGGCCCGGGCCAGGGCGCTGCTGACCGAGCACGGCGGCGGGACGCTGTCCTTCATCACCACCTGGGACGGCAACCACTACTGGTTCGACGAGCAGGGCCGGGCGGGCGTCGCCTACCGGGTGATCGGCACCATCGCGCTGACCACCGGCGACCCGTTCGGCGCGCCGGAGAACCGGGCCGGGGCGGTGGCCGGCTTCGCCCGGTACTGCGACGCGCGCGGCTGGACGCCGTGCTTCTACAGCGTCTACGGGCAGACCAGGGACGCCGCCGCGCAGCTCGGCTGGCGCTCGGTGCAGGTCGCCGAGGACACCGTGGTCCCGCTGCCCGAGCTGGCCTTCACCGGCCGCAAGTGGCAGGACATCCGCACCGCCCTCAACAAGGCCGGCAAGCAGGGCATCACCGCGGAGTGGTGGGCGTACCACGAGGCGCCGCTCGCCCTGCGGGAGCAGATCCGGGCGATCTCCGAGGAGTGGGTCTCCGAGAAGGGCCTGCCGGAGATGGGCTTCACGCTCGGCGGGCTGGAGGAGCTGGACGACCCGGACGTCCGGGTGCTGGTCGCGGTGGACGAGCAGCGGGTGGTGCACGGGCTGACCAGCTGGATGCCGGTGTACGAGAACGGCGTGCCGGTCGGCTGGACGCTGGACTTCATGCGCCGGCGCTCGGACGGCTTCCGCGGTGTCAGCGAGTTCCTGATCGCCTCGGCCGCGCTCGGCTTCAAGGAGGAGGGCGCCCGCTTCCTGTCGCTGTCGGGCGCGCCGCTGGCCCGCACCGGGCAGGACGAGGGGCCCACCGGGCTGCAGCGGATGCTGGACTGGATGGGCAAGGCGCTGGAGCCGGTGTACGGCTTCCGCTCGCTGCTCGCGTTCAAGGCGAAGTTCCAGCCGGAGTACCGGCCGATGTACATGGCCTACCCCGACCCGGCCGCGCTGCCCGGCATCACGAGGGCGATCGGCAAGGCGTACCTGCCGCACCTGACGGCGGCGCAGGGCGTCCGGCTGATGCGCAAGCTGTCGGGCTGAGGGAGGGGCGAGCAGGCGACTGGGTGGGCGAGTGGCAGGCGGGCGAGAGGCGGCCCGGAAGCGCGGGGGGCGCTCCCGGACGCCGGCTCGCCCGTCAGCCGAGCAACTGGGCGAGGGCGCGGTCGGCGTCCAGGTGCAGGTGCTCCTCGCCCTCGGGGACGAGCAGCCGGCTGCGCCACAGGAAGCGGCGCAGGTCGCCGGTGTCGAACCGGAGCAGCGCGGTGCCCTCCGGGGCCCGCAGCTCGACCATGGTGCGGCGGCCGAGCGCGGGCCGGACGTGGACGTCGCCGACGCCGGCCGGCAGCTCGATGCCGGACGAGAGCAGCCGGCGGGCGAAGACCCAGACGATGTCCTCGGCGCTCTGGCCCTCCTCGGCCTCGTCCAGCGAGAACTCGGCCGGGAAGGCCATCCGTACGGCCAGCGGGTCCTCCGGCAGGTAGGACAGCACGACCCGCAGCCGGGCGGAGCGGTGGGGGGAGAGGATCAGGCGGGCCTGGACGGTCTCTTCGACGGTGCGCACGGGCGGTCCCTTCGGTTCGGTGCGAGGCCGCGCTGGGGGCAGGGGGTCGGTGCGGCCTCACCCTGGTGAGAGTCCTGGTGACCGCCGTGATTACCGGGTTTCGAGAGCGATCGGACGTGAGCCGCGTCACATCGATTTCCGGCCGCGCGAGCCGGGCGCGAGGCCTCGCCTGGAGGCCCGAACGGCGCCGGACCGGTAGGCTGGGCGGGTTGTCCGATCGCCGCCCGACCGCGGGGCGGGGCCGCAAAACCGCCCCTGACCTGCGATGATCCCCCTCGGAGACCGTGAGTACTGCCGCCGCCTCCTCGATGCCGCTGTTCTCCGACACGTCGGAGCCGCAGGAGCCCGTCCGGGCCGTCGGCCATGCCGCGCCCGTCGGCTCGCACCACCTGTCGCCGGCCTTCCCCGGCCGTGCCCCCTGGGGCACCGCGGGCAAGCTGCGGGCCTGGCAGCAGGGCGCGCTGGACAAGTACATCGAGTCGCAGCCGCGTGACTTCCTCGCGGTCGCCACCCCGGGCGCAGGAAAGACCACCTTCGCGCTCACCCTTGCCTCGTACCTGCTGCACAACCACCTGGTGCAGCAGGTGACCGTGGTCGCGCCGACCGAGCACCTGAAGAAGCAGTGGGCCGAGGCCGCCGCGCGGATAGGCATCAAGCTGGACCCGGGGTACTCCTCCGGGCCGCTGTCCCGGGAGTACCACGGCATCGTGGTCACCTACGCGGGCGTCGGGGTCAACCCGATGCTGCACCGCAACCGCACCGAGGCCCGCAAGACCCTCGTGATCATGGACGAGATCCACCACGCCGGTGACTCCAAGTCCTGGGGCGAGGCCTGCTTCGAGGCCTTCGAGCCGGCCGCCCGCCGACTGGCGCTGACCGGTACGCCGTTCCGCTCGGACACCAACCCGATCCCCTTCGTCCAGTACGAAGCGGGCGGCGACGGCATCCGCAAGTCCGTCGCCGACTACACCTACGGCTACGGACACGCCCTCGCCGACCATGTCGTCCGCCCGGTGATCTTCCTCAGCTACAGCGGCAACATGCGCTGGCGCACCAAGGCCGGCGACGAGTTGGAGGCCCGGCTCGGCGAGCCGATGACCAAGGACCTGATCGCCCAGGCCTGGCGCACCGCGCTGTCCCCGCAGGGCGAGTGGATCCCGGCCGTGCTCCAGGCCGCCGACCGGCGGCTGAGCGAGGTCCGCAAGGCGATCCCGGACGCCGGCGGGCTGGTGATCGCCACCGACCAGACCGTGGCCCGCGCGTACGCCAAGATGCTGCGCGAGATCAGCGGCGAGAAGGTCGCCCTGGTGCTCTCCGACGAGACCGAGGCGTCCCAGCGGATCTCCGACTTCTCGGCCGGGACCTCCCGCTGGATGGTCGCGGTCCGTATGGTGTCCGAGGGCGTCGACGTGCCCCGGCTGGCCGTCGGGGTGTACGCGACCTCGATCTCCACCCCGCTGTTCTTCGCCCAGGCCGTCGGCCGCTTCGTGCGCGCCCGCAAGCGCGGCGAGACCGCCTCGGTGTTCCTGCCGACCATCCCGATGCTGCTGGGCTTCGCCAACGAGATGGAGGTCCAGCGCGACCACGTGCTGGACCGGCCGAAGAAGGAGGGCGAGGGCCTCTTCGACGAGGAGGACCGGCTGCTCGCCGAGGCCGAACGAGCCAACGACGGGCCGGACGGCGCGGGCGGCGAGGAGTTCTCCTACGAGGCGCTGGGCTCCGACGCGGTCTTCGATCGGGTGCTGTACAACGCCATGGAGTTCGGCATGCAGGCCCACCCGGGGAGCGAGGAGGAGGAGGACTACCTCGGCATCCCGGGCCTGCTGGAGCCGGACCAGGTGCAGATGCTGCTGCAGAAGCGCCAGCACCGGCAGATCCAGCGCAGCAAGACCAAGCCCGCCGAGGAGGCCGACCTGCTGGAGCTGCCGGCCGAGCAGCGGCCGGTCGTCACCCACCAGGAGCTCCGCGAGCTGCGCAAGGAGCTGAACGCGCTGGTGGCCGCCTGGCACCACCGCACCAGCCAGCCGCACGGCACCATCCACAACGAGCTGCGCCGCCAGTGCGGCGGGCCGCTCACCGCGCAGGCCACCGCCAACCAGCTCACGGCGCGGATCGCCAAGATCCGGGAGTGGGCGAAGTAACGGTTCGGCGGGAGCGCGCGGTTCGACCCTGCGGTCCGCCCCTGTGGTCCGACTCTGTGGTCCGTGTCCGGGAGTGTCCGGACTTCGGACCTGAGTCGAACGCATGCCCTGATCTGCCCGGAGAATTGGGGGCGTTTGTCCGGAATCTGCGGCGATGTTGAAGTCGATCACGCCCGAATTTTGGACAACCACTTCCGCCGCGACATTTCCTTCACTACCTTTCCCCCACGCTCTTCCGCCGGGCAACCCCCCCGCGGGACGGCGTCGCAGGACCGTACCGGCGTCAAGGACGACACCGCGTACGGCCCGAGCGCGGCCACCCCCACCTGCGCGCGACACCGACCCCCGGCCGGCGCCGCCCGCCCCGCGAGCGCCGCGGAAAGGATTGCCCGTCGTGACAGCCGAGACCTCCCAGACCCTGGACCGAGGCGTCCGGGTCCTCAAACTCCTCGCCGACTCCGAGCGGGGGCTCACCGTCACCGAACTCGCCGCCCGGCTGGCCGTCAACCGCACCGTCGTCTACCGGCTGCTGGCCACCCTGGAGCAGCACGGCCTGGTCCGCCGGGACATCGGCGGACGCGCCCGGGTCGGCCTCGGCGTGCTGAGGCTCGCGCACCGGGTGCACCCGCTGCTGCGCGAGGCCGCGCTGCCGGCCCTGCGCAGCCTCGCCGAGGACCTCGGCGCCACCGCCCACCTGACCCTGGTGGACGGCAACGAGGCGCTGGCCGTCGCCGTGGTCGAGCCGAGCTGGACCGACTTCCACGTCGCTTACCGGACCGGCCTGCGCCACCCGCTCACCGAGAGCGCGGCCGGACGGGCGATCCTGGAGGCCCGCACCTTCCCCAGCCAGCGGCGGCCCGAGCAGGGCTTCGTCATCACCCGCGCGGAGGAGCAGTCCGGGGCGTGCGGGGCGGCCGCCGCGCTGCTCGGACTGAGCGGCATCGAGGGCAGCGTCGGCGTGGTGATGCTCAACGGCATGGTGCCCGAGCGGGTCGGGCCCCGGGTGGTGGAGGCGGCGACCGAGGTGGCCGACGCCCTGAGGTAGCGCCCCCGCCCCGAGCGCCCCGAGGTAGCGCCCCCGCTCCCGATCGCCCCGAGGCGAGCGGGCGCACCACGGCGGGGCGTCGGGTGTGTTTGGATTCCCCTTGTGTCCGACACCAAGCTCTCCAAGGCCCTCACCGCCCCGCGGACCCGCGCGCTCGCGCTGTGCGGAGCGCTGGTCACCGCGCTGTTCGGCGTGGCCGCCTTCGTCCCGCTGCCGTACACCGTCACCTGGCCGGGCCTGACCGCGGACACCCTGGGCAGCTACCAGGACAAGCCGGTGCTCACCATCACCGGGGCACCACTGCGCACCACCGAGGGCGAGCTGCGGATGGTCACCATCACGGCGACCAACCCGGACCAGCGCAACACCTTCCTGCGGTCCATGCAGGCCTGGTTCAATCCGAAGGAGGCGGTCCGCCCGACCGACACGGTCTACCCGCAGGGCAACCCGGCCAAGGCCGAGGAGGTCACGGCCCAGCAGATGGCCGAGTCGCAGGACAGCGCCACCGCGGCCGCGCTGAGCTACCTCCACCTGTCGCCGGACCAGGTGAAGGTCAAGGTCGACCTGGGCGACGTCGGCGGCCCGAGCGCCGGCCAGATGCTGGCGCTGGGCATCGTCGACAAGCTCGCCGGCGACGGCCAGGGCGGCGACCTCACCGGCGGGCGCACGATCGCGGGCACCGGCACCATCGACAAGGACGGCACGGTCGGCCCGGTCGGCGGCGTCCCGCTGAAGACGCAGGCGGCCGCCCGGGACGGCGCGACGGTGTTCCTGCTCCCCAGGGACGAGTGCACGGACGCCAAGGTGAACACGCCGGCGTCGCTGCGACTGGTGCCGGTCGGCACGCTCGGCGAGGCGGTCTCGGTGCTGCAGGCACTCAAGAGCGGCGGCAGCGTCCCCGCCTGCTGACCGGGCGCGCCCTGCCGACGGCCGGACCCCGTCCTACTCGGCGGCGGCCTGGTCCACCAGCGGCAGGATCCGGTACGGCACCGGGTTCTCCAGCACGATCGCGGTGGACGAGCGGACGATCCCGTCGAAGCCCACCACCCGGTCGATCACCCGCTGCAGATCGGCGTTGGAACGGGCCACGATCCGCACCATCATGTCCCCGATCCCGGTGATGGTGTGCAGTTCCAGCACCTCCGGCACGCCCGCCAGGTGCGCCCGCACGTCCGTGCCCTGGCCCTGGGAGATCTCCAGGGTCGCGAAGGCCGTCACCGGGTAGCCGATCGCCGCCGGGTCCACCTCCGGGCCGAAGCCGCCGATCACCCCCTTGGCCTGGAGCCGGTCCAGCCGGGCCTGCACGGTGCCCCGGGCGACCTGCAGCCGGCGCGAGCACTCCAGCACCCCGATCCGGGGCTCCTCGGCGAGCAGCCGGATCAGCCGGCCGTCCAGGGCGTCGATGGTGTCGTTCGTGCTGCCCGCGACGGCGCCCTGCGGGGCGACGGGGTCGGCCGGGCCGGGGGAACTGGGAGAGCTGGGGGAGCTCGGGGATGGGGCGGGGGTCATCGCGGCACCGTCCTCCGGTGGGCATTCTGTACAGCGGCGCGGCCGATTCTCCCGCCCCGGGGCACGGCTTGACCAGCGACTCCCGGGCGGGCCGTCGGCGTGCCGAACGGACGGGTTGCTAGCGGACGGCCGTCTCCACGGTCGGGGGGTGCCCGTTCCAGGAGACGAAGACCGAGTTGGCCTGGGCGTCCCTGGTGAAGTCGATCCGCATCCACTGGGGGCCGTCCCACACCTGCATCTGCCAGCCCGGGTCCGGGGTGGCGGACACCAGCGAGGCCCGGTCGGCCTGGAGGTCCAGCGCGACCTTGCCGCCCGGGATCGGATAGCTCCTGACCGTGGACGTCGCGGTGGGCGTCGGCGCGGGCCGGCGGGTGGGCGGCGGGGCGGTCGTGACGGGGGCCGGCCCGTGCGTCGCGGTGGCGGGCGGGGAGGTCGGCTGGGCCGGGGTCGCGGACTGCGCCGCCGAGCGCGGCTGCTCGGGGGCGGCGGTCGGGGAGTACGGCGTGCCGTCGGCCTTCGGGGAGGGCAGCGGCAGTGCCGTGGGCCGCTCGAACGCGGCGCCGGTCAGCACCGCGTGCACGCCGAACCAGGACAGCGCCACCGCCGCCCCGGTGGCCGCCGCCCAGGCGCCGAGCTGTACCAGTCCGTTCCGCATCGTCCGCACATCCTGCCGTATTTCCCCCTGTCCGAGACCGGCACCCCCGGTATTCCTCAGGGCAGTTGCACAATGTCCGGACCGGCCCCCGAGGTACAGACCACTGTCCGCCGATGGCGTACCGTGCAGGCCCATGGCAACAGTGCTCGTGGTCGAGGACGACCCCTTCGTACGTTCCGCCCTCATCCGCCACCTGACGGACACCGGCCACGCGGTCCGCAGCGTGGGCACCGCACTCGAGGCGCTGCGGGAGGTCGCCCAGGTCGGCTGTGACCTGGTGATCCTCGACCTGGGCCTGCCCGACCTGGACGGCAGCGAGGCACTCAAGATGATCCGGGGCCTGACCAACGTGCCGGTGATCATCTCCACCGCCCGGGACGACGAGGCCGAGATCGTCCGGCTGCTCAACGACGGTGCCGACGACTACCTGGTGAAACCTTTCTCCGGAGAGCACCTCAGCGCCCGGATGGCCGCCGTGCTGCGCCGGCTCGGCAGCGGCGCGGCACCCGTCGCCCAGGTCCTGCGGGTCGGCGGCCTGGCCATCGACCTCCAGCGTCGTGAGGCCTCCCTGGACGGTCGGCCGCTCGACCTGACCCGCCGTGAATTCGACCTGCTGGCCTTCCTCGCCGCCCGGCCCGGCGTGGTCGTGCCGCGCAAGGAGATCCTCGCCGAGGTCTGGCAGCAGACCTACGGCGGCGACCAGACCATCGACGTCCACCTCTCCTGGCTGCGCCGCAAACTCGGCGAGACCGCCTCCAACCCCCGCTACCTGCACACCGTCCGGGGCGTGGGGGTGCGGCTGGAGGCCACCAGGGGCCCGGCGGGGCACCGGACATGAGGAGGTTCGGGCACTCGCTGCGCTGGGCCCTGATCAAGGCCGCCGTGGCCGGGACCACCATGGTCGCACTGGCCTTCCTCATCCCGCTCGGCCTGATGGTCCAGCAGACCGCCCGGGACCGGGCATTCACCGCCGCCGACCGGCAGGCGGCGGCACTCGGACCGGCCCTGGCGATCACCACCGACCAGGACGCCGTCACCCGGGCCCTGGCCAGCACGGACGCGGGCGGGCAGGGACGGATGGCGGTCCACCTGCCGGCCGCGGGGCAGCCCGAGACCCCCGGGACGGGCGGGCCCGGCGGCCCGACCCTGGGGGACGGCCGGGCCGCCGACGGCGACGTGGCCACGGCCGGCGGGCAGGGCCGCTCCTTCACCGTGCAGGTGCCCGGCGGCTACGCACTGCTCCAGCCGGTCGCGGTGGACACCGGGCGGACCGCCGTGGTCGAGGTGTTCGTGGCCGAGAGCGACCTCACCCGGGGCGTCACCACCGCCTGGCTGGTGCTCTCCGCCGTCGCGCTCGGCCTGGTCGCCATCTCGGTGCTGGTCGCCGACCGGATGGGCAACCGGATCGTCGCCTCCGCCCGGCGGCTCGCCGGCGCCGCCCGCTCGCTCGGCGCCGGCAACCTCGCCGTACGGGTCCCGGTGGAGGGCCAGCAGATCGACGGCAGCCCCGAAGAACTGCGCGAAGCCGCCCACGCGTTCAACACCATGGCCGACCGGGTGGTCCAACTCCTCGCCGCCGAACGGGAACTGGCCGCCGACCTGTCCCACCGGCTGCGCACCCCGCTGACCGTACTGCGGCTCAACGCCGCCTCGCTCGGCGACGGCGACGCGGCCGACGCCACCCGGCACGCGGTCGCCCAACTCGAGCGCGAGGTCGACCAGATCATCCGCTCGGCCCGCCGCGCCCCCGAGGACGCGCCCGCCGTCACGGTCGGCTGCGACGCCGCCGAGGTGATCCGCGAACGGGTTGGCTTCTGGTCCGCGCTGGCCGAGGACGAGGGGCGCCGTTGGCAGCTGGCCGGCGCCGAACGGGCGGCACCCGTACCCGTCCAGCGCGGCGACCTGGCGGCCGCCGTCGACGCGCTGCTCGGCAACGTCTTCCGGCACACCGCCATCGGCACCGCCTTCTCCGTGGACGTACTGGCCACCGACAGCTCGGTGATCGTGCTGGTCGGCGACGCCGGACCCGGGTACAGCGACCCGGCCGCCGCCCTCAAACGCGGCGAGGGCCACGGCGGGGAGGGCTCGACCGGCCTCGGCCTGGACATCGTCCGCAAGCTCGCCGAGGCCACCGGCGGCGACCTCGCGCTCGGCCGCTCCGCCGTCCTCGGCGGCGCCGAGACCCGGCTACGGCTGCGCACCCGGCCGCAGGAGGCGGCGCTCACGCGGACCGGGCGGCGGCGCAGCCGGGGAGCGCTCTTCCAGCGGTGACGCGGTGACGCAGTGACTGTGACGCGGCGGGGGCTCGGTGCGGGTCTTGGCGGGGGTCTTGCCGGGGTCTTGGGTGGGGGTCTTCGAGGGGTCTTCCTTAACTGCGGCCTAAGGGAGTTCTACCCCTCGCTCAGTACGCCGGTTCGGCCCCCCGGCCGCCGCTAGCGTCGGTCGCGCCGGTCACCCGACCGAGCCGGACCGGCCGACCGGACATCCGCAGGCACCCCCGTGCCCGGACGGCGGCCGACCGAAGGCACCCGCGGAGGTAACGCGCCATGACCATCCAGCCCACCCGCCGCTCCGGCCACCGCAGGCGCGGCCGCAAGGGCGCGATCATCGGGGCCGCCGCGGTCGCCGCCGCCCTGGTCGTGGGCGGGACGGTCGTCCTCGCCTCCTCGGCCAGCGCGGCCTCGCTCGGCGCCGTCTACAGCCGCACCAGCACCTGGGACGCCGGCTACACCGGCCAGTACCTGGTCACCAACCCGGACAGCAGCCCGATCGAGGACTGGACGCTCAGCTTCGACCTGCCGGCCGGAGCGAAGATCGACTCGCTCTGGAACGCCACCTACACCGCCGAGGGGCAGCACGTCACGGTCAGGCCGGAGGCCTGGAGCAAGCGGCTGGAGCCCGGCAAGAGCGTGGTGGTCGGCTTCGTCGCCCAGGGCGCGGGCGCAGCGCAGGCCGAGCCGGCCAACTGCCTGATCAACAAGGCCTCCTGCAAGGCGGGCGACGGGACCGCGCCCACCCCCTCGGGGCGTCCGACCGCCACTGCCACTGCCACTGCCTCTCCGACGACTCCTCCGACCGCGACCGCGACCGCCAAGCCCAGTCCCACCGCCACGGCGAAGCCGACCACCCCGGCGCCGACCCCCACCCCGACCGCCACCCCCACGGCGACCGGTGTGCCCGTTCCGCCAGTCGGCGCCGGCTTCGCCCCGTACGTGGACACCTCGCTCTACCCGCCGTACGACCTGGCGGCCACCGCCAAGGCGAGCGGCGTGAAGACCTTCAACCTCGCCTTCGTGGTCTCCGGTGGCGGCTGCGTGCCCAAGTGGGGCGGCGTCAGCGACCTGTCCGCCGACGCGGTGGCCGCCCAGATCGGCGCGCTGCGGGCGACCGGCGGCGACGTCCGGATCTCCTTCGGCGGCGCCAACGGCAGCGAGCTCGCCCTCGCCTGCGGCTCCACCGCCGACCTCACGGCCGCGTACCGGAAGGTCGTGGACGCGTACGGCGCCACCAAGCTGGACTTCGACGTCGAGGGCGGCGCGATCGCCGACACCGCCGCCAACACCCGGCGCGCCCAGGCCGTCGCCCAGCTGCAGAAGAACGCCGCCGCCGAGGGCAAGGCCCTCGACGTCTCCTTCACCCTGCCCGCGCTGCCCTCCGGCCTGACCCAGGAGGGCGTCAACCTGGTCGCCGATGCCAAGGCCAACGGCGTCGCGATCGGCGCCGTCAACATCATGGCGATGGACTTCGGCGACGGCGTCGCCCCCAACCCGCAGGGCCGGATGGGCACGTACGCGATCGCCGCGGCCACCGCCACCCAGGCCCAGGTCAAGAGCGTGCTGGGGCTGGACGACGCGGCCGCCTGGCGCAAGGTCGCGGTCACCCCGATGATCGGCGTCAACGACGTGGCCAGCGAGGTCTTCACCGTCGCCGACGCCAAGCAGCTCGCCGACTTCGCCACGGCCAAGCACCTCGCCTGGCTGGCCATGTGGTCCGGCACCCGGGACAAGGCCTGCGAGGGCGGCGCCAAGGCCTACGCCGACGCCACCTGCAGCAGCGTCGTCCAGCAGCCGCTGGACTTCACCCGGGCCCTGGGGGCGTACACGGGCTGAGGCCTCTCCGAGGCCGGGACGCCGTTCGCCCGTGCCCTGCCCGTGAGCTGCCCGCGGGCAGGGCTCGGGCGGCCGGCGCCCTGCTGTCACACTGTGTAGTCGAACGTGTCCGGCCCCGTTCGGGAGGCATCCGGTATCGTCGCTGGTTGGCCGAGCGGTGGACGGAGTGGGCAGTGACAGCGGTGCAAGACGAGCGCAGCCCGGTGCGGACCGCACCCGATCCCTCGCCCGCCCCGCTGTCGGACCGGCTGCGCCGGACGCTCGGTGCTCCCGTCCAGGCCGTGCGGGAGGCCCCCCGCCGTCCGCTGCTGGCCGCCTCCGCGCTGGCGCTGCTGTCCCTGGTCGTGTACGCAGTGGTGCGCCACTTCGTCCACACCTCGATGGTGGACATGATCGTCTACCGGGCCGAGGGCGCCGCCGTCGCCAACGGCACCGACCTGTACGGGCTGCGCGTCACCGAGTGGAACCTGCCCGCGACCTACCCCCCGTTCGCGGCGATGCTGTTCGTGCCGACCACCTGGTTCCCGGTTTCCTTCCTCCGGGTCGCGATCACTCTCGGCAACCTCGGGCTGCTCGCCCTGCTGACCCACCTGTCGTTCAAGCTGGTCGGCTGGCCGCGCCGTGAGCTGCGGCCGATCGGCGTGATCCTGGTGACCGGCCTCGGGGTCTGGCTCGAGCCCGTCTTCACCACGCTCCGCTACGGTCAGATCAACCTCGCGCTCGCCTGCCTGATCCTCTGGGATCTCACCCGTCCGGCTGAACGCCGCAGCAAGGGCGTGGCGATCGGCATCGCCGCCGGCATCAAGCTCACCCCCGGCCTGTTCGCCGTCTACCTGCTGATCACCGGCCGGATCCGGGCCGCCTTCGTGGCCGGCCTCACCTTCCTCGGCACCTTCCTGCTCGGCGCCCTCGTCCTGCCCGACGCGACCTGGGGCTTCTGGACCAAGTACCTCTACGACTCCTCCCGGGTCGGCAAGACCCAGATCGTCGACAACCAGTCGCTGCGCGGCGCCTTCGCCCGCCTGCTGCACACCGCCGAGCCCGGCACCGTCGCCACCCTCGGGGCCGGCCTGGTCGCGCTGGCCGGCCTCGCCGTCGCCGCCTGGGCCGCCCGCAGCGGCCGCTGGCTGCCCCGGGCCGAGGCCTGGGGCGTCTGCTGCGCGGCCGTCACCGCCGTGCTGATCTCGCCGATCAGCTGGACCCACCACTGGGTCTGGTGCGTACCGCTGCTCGTCCTGCTCGCCGCCGAGGCCTCCGTCGAGCACGCCCGCCCGGCGGGCGTCCGCCGACTGCGCTGGCGGGCCGTCTTCTGGGCCACGCTGGTCGCCTTCCTCTCGTTCGCCATGTGGGCGGCGAAGCCGCTCGGCCCGGCCGTCCTCCACATGTCACCGTGGCGCCAGCTGCCGACCTCGGTCTACCCGTGGGTCGGACTCTGCTTCCTGCTCGCCGCCGCGATCCGGATCAGGGCGCGGCGACGTTCCGCCGGCGCTCCGCCAGTCCGGCTGCCCGGACAGCGCGACGGCGGCCCGGACGCCGCCCGCGGCCGTCAGCAGGCCCCCGCGGCCCGCTGAGCCGGCGGGGGCGCCGCTCCTGCTCCCTCGCGTGCTCCGTCGTGTGCCCCCTCGATCGGGCACGTGCCGGTGCACACCGCGACGCACGCTGTGGTGCGCGCTGTGACGCACGCCTAGGCGAGCAGCTCGGCGAGCGAGCCGTCCAGGTCCAGCGCGGCCAGCTCGCTGCCCGGCGGCACCAGCCGGTGCGCCCGCTCCAGCCAGGCCGCGACGGCCGGCAGCGGCGCCTCCAGCAGCGCGTCCCCGGCGGGCGAGCTCAGCGCCAGGCAGAGCACGCTGCGCCGGCCCGAGCGGGTCGGCCAGATCCGCACGTCGCCCTGGCCGCACGGGCGGAAGGTGCCCTCGACCAGCAGCTCGCGGGCGAACACCCAGGTCACCGGGGAGCCGGTGTCCAGGTGGAAGGTGATGTAGACCGCGTACGGGTCGTGGCTGCCGTAGGACAGCCGCGCCGGGACGGGGACGCTGTGCTCCGGCGAGAGCACCAGGTTGAGTTCCAGCTCGTGCTCGACGACGCTGACGGGGCGTTCCATGATCGTCTTCCTCTCCGCCTTCGGGGCGTGCCCGGTTCCGGGCCCTGTGACCTTTGAGAGGGCGGTCCGCACCGGCTCTTACACACGTTTCCGGGATTTCTTTGGGAAGTTCGGCGAGGGGTGGTGAACGGGCGGTTGCATGGCGCGCGCATGCTGCTCGCGCGCCTGGTTCTCTACCGCGAGCGGCCCTCAGCTGTCCGGGGATTCGCGAACTTCCCGTCGCGACTTCGGCGAGGTACTACCCTTTGTGACTGTCCGACGACTGTCCGCCGATCGGTGGCGCCCCCATGCCCGCCGAGCGCCGACCGTGGGCCGACCCTGCGCCGGGTTGTGCGCGCGGGCGGACACGTCGCAGTCGAACCACGCCGATCCACCGGCCGCCCCGTGGCCTACGTCGCCGTCCCTCGTCCTTCCTCGCCTCTTCCTTGCCCCCCATTCCTTGCCCTCATCAGGACCTGCCAGGAAAGAAGACCCCCATGACGGACCGCTCCTTCGCCGACGGCGACCCGGCCGTCGCACCCGAGCCGGGCTACTACCCCGACCCCTCCATCCCCGGCTTCGTCCGGTACTGGGGCGGCTCGGCCTGGGTGCCCGGCACCAGCCGACCCTCGCCCGCCGAGGGCGAGGTGTTGGAGCCGCCCCGGTACGCGACCCGCCGGCCCAACCAGGCCGGGCCGCCGGCGCGGGCGGTGCCGCCGCCGGTGGTGCCGGTGGCCGCGGTTCCGGCGGCCGTGCCGATGTCGGTGCCGGTGTCGGCGCCTGCGGCGGAGGGGCGGACACCTGCGGGCGGGGGCGACACCGGGCCGGTGTACTTCGACCAGACCTCGGGCGGGGCGTCCTTCGTGCTCGGGCCGCGGGTGGCGGAGGTGATCGGCGGGCCGGTGTTCCGGACCGTCGGGCCGACGGCAGGGGGCATCGACGAGCCGGTGGTCGGTACGGCGCCCGAGGCGGTGGCCGCGGCCGAGGCGATGCCCGGGGAGTCGGGATGGCAGGCCGATCCGCGGGCGCAACGGGGACTGATGGACACCGGCGATGCGCCGCGCTGGGTCTCCTGGGGGGTGCTTCCGGGGGCGTCCGAGGAGGAAGAGGGGCGCGCGGAACCGGAGCGCGCTTCTGTTGGCGTGGAACTGGCCGCCGCCGTCGCGCCCGCCACGGCGGCGGTGGTGCGGGCGGCCCCGACGCCATTCGTCGAGGCCTCGGGCGCGGTGCCGGTGGTGGTCGCGCCGGCGGTCACGGCGTCGGTGATCGAGGAAGCGATGGCGGGCACGGGCGCGGGCACGCGCTCGGGCTCGGGCGCGGCCTCGGAGCAGGCGATCTCGGTGTCGGGCCCGGCCGCGCCCACTGCGTCCGTCGTGTCCGCTGTGTCCATTGGGCCTGTTGCGTCCACGGGGCCGGTCGCGGCCGCCGCAGTCGCCCCCACCACTCCGCTGCCCGCCGTGCGGCCGGCCCGGCAGGCCGCCGCCCGTCGTCGCTCCGCGGCCCCCGCCGCCGTGCCGGCCGGGCTGGGACGCCGACTGGCGGCCCGGGCAGTGGACACCGCCGTGCTGCTGGTGGTCGCCGTCGCAGCCGGCATCCCACTCGGCAACTCGGTGTCCGAGCACCTCCAGCAGAAGCTCGACCAGGCCCGGATGGCCAGCGCCCTCACCCGCCGTCAGGTCCAGGTCTGGCTGGTGGACGACGTGGTGCTGGGCAAGATCGCCGTGCTGATCGGCATCCTGCTCTTCGTCAGCCTGCTCCACGAGGTGCTGCCGATCGCCCGTACCGGCCAGACCTTCGGCAAGAGGCTGGCCCGGATCCGCGTGGTGGACGCCGCCGCCCCCGCCGCCAAGACCCGGCTGAGCCTCGGCCGCTCGCTGCTCCGGTGGGCCGTCCGACAGGTGGGCGTGGTGCTGCTGCTCGGCCTGGTCTGGCCGGTGTTCGACCGTCCGGCGAGGCGCGGGTGGCAGGACCGAGCGGCCCGGACCCGGGTGGTGCGGGCCTGAGACGGTGGGCTCCGCAGCTGAGGTGGTGGGCCCTGCAGCCCTCGGCCCTTTCCGTGCCCGAGGCAGCAAAACGGACGAAATATCCCGAACCTCAAGAATGTGCGATGTTCTACTCGGGGCATGAGCACCCACGACCCCTCAGGCTCCCAGCCGGAGGGGGGCGGCAAGCCCTCCTTCGACAAGCAGTCCCCGCAGCCGGGCGGCGGCACGCCGGAAGGCGAGCCGTCGGGCCCGACCCCGTCCGAGGGCCCGTCGGAAGGCACGTCGGAAGGCCCGCCCGACGGTGCGGCCGGCGGCCCCGGCGCGTACCAGGGCACCTACGGAGGAACCACGTACGGCGGACCGGCCCACGGTCAGAACCCGCACGGCCAGAACCCGTACGGCCCGCCCCCGTCCGGCTACGGCACCGGCTACGGCCCCGGCGCATACGGGACCCCCGGCGCCGGACCGGTCCCCGGCATGCCGCCGCTCGGCACCTGGCCCAAGCGGATCGGCGCCCGGCTGATCGACTACCTCATCGTTCAGGCTATCGCCGTGCTCGTGGTGGCGCCCTTCGTCGACCTCAGCGAACGCAACGGCTCGGCCGAGGCCTTCTGGCTCGCCTGCGGCATCTACCTCATCTACGACGCCCTGATGCTCAGCCACGACGGCCAGACCCTCGGCAAGAAGGCGATGAACATCCGCGTCGCCATGCTCATCGACGGCAACACCCCCACCCAGTCCGCCGCCTGGACCCGCTCGGCGGTCTTCATCCTCCCGGCCGTACTCTGCTGCGCCGCGCTCTGGTGGGTCATCGACGGGATCTTCGGCGTCTTCGACAAGCCGTATCGGCAGTGCGTGCACGACAAGGCCGCGAAAACCGTGGTGGTCACCACGAACGTCTGAGCGGCGGCACGGAACGCGCCCGCGCCCGGCGGCGGATCACTGCTGCCGGGCGTACGCGCGTTCGGCGGCGGCGGGAAGGGTGGCAGGGGCGGCCGGGGAGGCCGGGGTGGCGGGGGTGGCCGGGGTTGCAGCGGACGCCGGGGTGGCGGGGGAGGTCCCGGCCGGGCCCGGCTTCCCGGCGGTGGCCGAAGCGGACAGCGAGAGCACCGTCACCACGGTGCCGAGCGCCAGCGAGAACACCACCAGCACCGCGACCGCCAGGACGCCCGAGGCGCCCGAGACAGCCAGCAGCGCCACCGTGGCGGCGACGACAGTGAACGAGCCGAGGCAGGCCTGGGCAGCGGAGGGACGCGGCATGGCGGGGGTCCTTCGCACGTCGGAGGAAACGGGCGGGAATGGTGCCGGTTCCAGAAGTCCTACCCGGCAAGGCAGTTCGCTACCTCCAGGCTAATCCACCGGCCCGGGGGCACAGGGGGCGCACGGGCTCACCCCAGGGTCGTCCGCCCCGGTCTGTACGGTGAAGCGGAACCTGTCGACACCACACGCCACTACGCACCACCACGCGCCGCAGCGCACCATCACCACTCACCGGGGGAACCGACCGTGCCCATTCCCGCCGACTGGCCCACCACCGAGGCCGAGGCGCTCGCCGAACAACAGCGACTGCGCCCCCTCGTCCAGGCCCACGACGACCAGGAGCCCCCCAGCGGACTGATCGCCGGCGTGGACGTCGCCTACGACGACGACCGCGACCTCGTCGTCGCCGCCGCCGTCCTGCTCGACCAGGACACCCTGGACGTCGTCGAACAGGCCACCGCCGTCGGCCGGATCGCCTTCCCCTACGTCCCCGGACTGCTCGCCTTCCGCGAACTGCCCGCCGTCCTCGACGCGCTGGCCGCCCTCACTCACACCCCCGACACCGTCGTCTGCGACGGCTACGGCCTCGCCCACCCCCGCCGCCTCGGCCTCGCCAGCCACCTCGGCGTCCTCACCGGCCTGCGCACCCTCGGCGTCGCCAAAACCCCCTTCACCTTCGACCACCACGAACCCGACGCACCCCGCGGCTCCTGGACCCCGCTCACCGACCCCACCACCGGCGAAGAAGTCGGCCGCGCCGTCCGCACCCGACCCGGAGTCAAACCCGTCTTCGTCTCCGTCGGCCACCGCATCGGCCTCGACACCGCCGTCCGCACCACCCTCGACCTCGCCCACCGCTACCGCCTCCCCGAAACCACCCGACACGCGGACTCCCTGTGCCGCCGCGCCCTCGCCGAAGCCCAGCGCAGCGGGACGACCGCGAACTGACCAAGCCCCGGGCGGGATTCGGGCCCCGTGTGTTAGACATGAGACACCGGGGCCCGGCCCCGACCGCCAGGGACGGACGCACGGGGGGCGCCGAGATGGGATCAGGCACGGGGACAGGCAAGGGGACGGGTACCGGCACCGGTACCGGATCCACCGGCGGAGCCGGACAGGGCTACCGCGTCGAAACCGAACAACTCCGCACCTTCGCCGGCCAAGTACGGCTCCTGCTCGCCGACTTCCAGAAACACGCCGACGGCACCGCCACACACGGACGCAGCGGCGTCGGCAAGAACACCTTCGGCACCTTCGCCGAAGCCACCGAGATCCACGACCGCTACAGCACCATGCGGGACGCGCTGCGCGACGTCCTCAACCAGCTCCAAGAAGCCGTGAACGAAGCCCAGCAGAAGGCCGACCTCACCGCCACCACGTACGAGGAACACGACCAGCACACCGCGCAGAAACTCAAACTCGGCGGCGACGGCTGGTCCGTCGAACAACCCTCCACAACCAGCCAAGCCGCGTACGAGAAGAACCTCACCCCGTCCAACCGCGGCAACGCCACCATCTGACCGCCGCCCGCCCGGACACGAACGGAGGCGAACCGCCCGTGGTCTACACCGACTTCACCAAATACAGCCACGCCCAACTCCGCGCCATGGCACAGGCTCTCGACCCCGGCACGGTCATGGCCGCCGGCGACCCCTGGCGCACCGCTGCCGACACCCTCAAACAGATCCGCCTCACCCTCACCAAAGCCAGCACCGAAGCCGCCACCACCTGGGAAGGCACCACCAGCGACGCCTTCCACACCCGCATGCTCAACCTGGCCGCCAGCATCAACAACGCCGCCGCCTACGCCAACGACGCGGCCAACATCCTCCACAACGTCTCCGAGGCCATGGCCAAGGCCAAACGCGACATGCCCGAAGAACCCGGCAACTGGGACAAGTTCAAGGACACCGTCGGCGACGGCGTCTCCGCCGTCTTCAGCGACAGCGACGACGAACACATCCCCATCGCCGACCGCAAAAAGGCCGAAGCCGCCACCATCATGCAAACCCTCGCCATGCACTACCGCATCGCGACCCCGGCTCTGAAGGCTCCGCCGCCCTATGACCCTAAGAAGCCACCAGCGCCGAAGGACGACCGTGCGGACGGACCGCAAGACGATCCGATCGGAGCTGCGGCGACGGCGGCTGCGATGATGTCTGGTACGTCGGTGGGTGTATCGACAAGGGGGACGAGCGTTCCGCCGCCGCAGCGTTTGAAGTCCTCCCAACCTTCGATGCAGGCTCGCTCCGTATCGAGGAGTGCGTCTGTTGCTCCGGCCGACTCGGGGATCAAAGGGGGAACAGCTCAGGTTCCCCTGAAGTCGTCGGGCTCATCGAGCCAAGGATCCGCTGAAGGAATCTCCGGCAGGCCAGTGCCTCTGCCGAATGGGAGTCTGCCGAGTCCCGTGCTCGCCGGGACCCAGACCTCAGGACTGGACACTGTCCAGACCGGGACCCCTATCAACGGGCCGTTCGGGGGCGGTGGCGGGCATGAGACCGCCCGTTCTAATGGCCCGAACACATCCCTTTCGCCGGTCGGGCCGGTTGTTGGCCAGGGCAAGGTCGGCTCCGGCAGCAGGGAGATCCCGGGTGGTGTCACGCGGGTGGAGGGTCCTGGGTCGCGCAACGGGGGAGTCGGCGGCGGCGAGGTTTATCCGGGTACCGGCGCAGGAGTCCGCGGAGTGCCCGGCGGCAAGCAGTCGGCAGGGTCTCTGGCGCGGCCGGGCGGGGCTGCCGGAGAGGCGGCGAAACCGGGGGCCGGAGCACGAGGTAAGCAGGCCTTTACGGAAGGCGGATCCGGGCTGGGAGCACGAAACCGGGTCCGGGCTGAGCCGGTTGCACCGAGCGCGAACAGTGCCTCTCCCGGTGTCCCGCTGAGCGGGGCGCAAGGACGTAAGAAGGATCGGGAGAAGGGTGGCAAGCGGCCGGACTACCTCGTCGAGGACGACGAGACCTGGGCGTCAGACAAGCCGGCCAACCCGAACGTGGTGGAATGAAGCCGGTCCGTGGACGGACTGGTGATCTGATCGCATCCCGCAGGTCGGTGACCTGCGGGATGCCTCGCTGAGTGAGGTGACCAGGTTTGACGAGCCGCCGGGTGGCGCGTGGTGCGGCGGCACTGGCCGCCGGGGTACTGATGGTGGGCTTCGCCGTGCCAGCGGCGTCGGCCGATCAGATCAGGGATCAGCAATGGGCTCTGAAGACGTTCGAGGCCGAAGCGAAGGTCTGGCCGATCAGCCAAGGTGACGGCGTGGTCGTAGGTGTGATTGACACCGGGGTGAGCCAGGAGCAGCCGGACCTGAGCGGGCAGGTGCTTCCTGGGGCTGACTTCTCCGGTGCGAGCTCAGACGGCCGCGTGGACACCGACGGCCATGGCACCGGGATGGCCAGCCTGATCGCGGGGCATGGACATGGTTCCCGGGAAGGGGTTATGGGCCTGGCCCCGAAGGCGAAGATTCTTCCGGTGAAGGTGGTAACCGACAGCGGCGACTCGGATCCCCAGCCGACGCCTGATTCCCAGCAGAACGATTTCGCGGACGCGATTCGGTTTGCGGTGGATCACGGTGCGAAGGTCGTCAATATTTCTCTCGGAGGTAATTATCGATTCGACTCGAAGTTGCGTAAAGCTGTCAACTATGCGGTGTCGAAGGACGTCGTGCTCGTGGCCAGTACCGGCAACAGCGGCTCTGGCTTTGGCGCTGATTATCCGGCGGCTTTCCCCGGGGTTGTAGCCGTGGGGGCTGTGGACTCCAACGGGGCAGCATGGGACCGTTCCACGTCGGGCGTCGAGACCACGCTCACCGCTCCTGGCGTGGGGATCTACCGTTCCGCGTTGAAGTCATCGACGGGCTACGAGCGTAGGAACGGCACCTCGGACTCCACTGCCTATGTCTCTGCGACTGCGGCACTCATTCGTTCCAAGTACCCGAACCTGTCCGCCGGGCAGGTGATCAATCGGATGATCAAGTCGGCCACGCCTCCGGCCGATGGGTCGGCGGTGCCGAACAACCGGTACGGGTACGGGCTCCTTGCACCGGCGAAGGCTCTGGAAGCGAATCCGGCCGTGGACAACGGGTCTCAGGACAATCCCCTGGTCGGGCGGAAGGAATCGCGGGGTACGCCTCCTCCGATGGATGAGGCCACGGACGAGCCCTCTGCGGAGGTCATGGTTCCTGAGGGGGATGGCAGCAGCAGCAGCGGAATTGGATTTGGTGTCGGGGTGGCGATCGGCCTGGCGCTGTGGGCTGCGCTTGTCTGTGGTGTGGTGTTTGTGGTCGTACTCGTGGTGCGGGCGAGGAGGCGGAAGCGGGCGGCGGCCGGCGGGACGTATCAGTGAGTGCTCAGCCATTCCTCCCGTAGGGCGGCCATGTGGAGGACGTCCCAGTAGCGGTTGTCCCAGGGGGGCCTCGCGGGCGCGGTCTTCGAGGGTGAAGCCGGATTTGCGTAGGTGTGGGCGGGCCGGCGGTCGTGCGGCTCAGGATGGCCGGGGGGTTCCGGTTCGTCCACGCGTTTCATTCGGCGACGGCGATCTGTTCCCGGTGGTGTGTGGGGGTGGTGAGTTCGTCGACGATGGCGGTGGCGAGGTCGGCCTGGGCGATGCGGGGGCCGAGGACGTGGGGGCCGCCGACGCGGTAGCGGCCGGTGCCGGGGGCGGTGCGGTCGAGGTCCATCGGCGGGGTGACGACGACCCAGTCGAGGGCGGCGGGGGAGGCGTGGAGGAGGTCGAGGGCGGCGCTGTGGCCGAGCGAGAAGGCGCGGTAGGCGTCGGGGAAGTCGGGGTCGTCGTGGATGGCGGTGCCGGGGGTGGTCTGCAGGGTGGTGGCGACGCCGACGTGGACGAGGCGTCGCACGCCGGCTTGGCCGAGGCCGGTGACCAGGGCGGTGGTGGCGGCACGGTAGAAGTCGGTGGAGGGGGTGTCGGGGGTGTAGATGCTGCTGACGGCGGCGGCGTGACCGGGGGCGGTGGTGGCGATGGCGGCGGGGTCGGTGACGTCGCAGCGCAGGAGGGTGACGCCGTCGCGGTCGAGGTCGGTGTGGCGTTCGGGGTGGCGGACGGCGGCGGTGACGGTGAGTCCGCGCCGGAGGGCCTCGGCGATGACGGCGCGGCCGACCTGGCCGCCCGCGCCGTAGACGATGACGTCCGTGGTGTGCTGGGCGTCCTTCGGGGCGGTGGCGTCGGTGGTGTCGTTGCTGGTCATGGCGGTCTTCCGTCCGTTGGGGCGGGCGTTGTCGCCCGCCGGTGTGGTGACGGTAGACCGGGGGGTGCCGGTTACTTCAACGGTACCGGGGCGGTACTGGGGGGACGTCGGGTGATGCCGGGGCGGCGGCGGGTACGGTCGGGGTATGACTGGGGGTACGGCAGTGAGTGTGGAGCAGGGTGGCGCCGCGGTGCCGTTGACGGCGGACTTCTTCCCGGACTGCCCGGTGCCGGCCGTGCCGGTGTTGGGCAGCCGGAAGTGGGCGTGGAAGATCATGCGCTGCCTGGAGGGCGGTCCGCGCCGCTTCTCGGAGTTGCGGGTGCCGTTGGTGGGGATCACCGCCAAGGTGTTGGCGGAGTCGCTGCGTTCGATGGAGCAGGACGGTGTGGTGGACCGCACCGAGTACGGCGGGAATCCGCCGCGGGTCGAGTACGCGCTCACGTCGTTGGGCCGGACGTTGCTGGGGCCGATGGACGCGGTGTGCGCGTGGAGCCGTGAGCACCTGGGCGGTCTGCTGGCGGCGCGGGTGGAGTACGAGCGGGAGCGCTGAGCGGGGCCCGACGGGGCTGGCAGTATTTCGGCGGCCGCTGGCGTTCCTGCCGCTGGTGGGGTGCTTGCGGTGGCGGCCATGCTGGGCCCATGAGCACTTCTGAGAACGCCCCGGACACCGCGAACGCCACGGACACCGCGAACGCCACGGACGCCACGAACGCCTCCGGCGCCGCCGGGGAGATCGTCCCCGACACCAAGGACTGGACCTGGGTGCTCGAACGCCCGTGCTCCGACTGTGGGTTGGACACGCCGAAGGTGGTGCCCGCGGATGTCGCCGGGATGATCAGGGCCAATGCGGAGGGCTGGCTGGCGGTGCTGGCCGGGGACGAGGACGGGCTGCGCCGTCGGCCGGAGCCGGGTGTCTGGTCGGACCTGGAGTACGCGTGCCACGTCCGGGACGTCTTCCGGCTGTTCCACGTCCGGTTGAACCTCATGCTCGACCGGGACGACCCGCTGTTCGCGAACTGGGACCAGGACGAGACGGCCGTCGCCGAGCGTTACGGGGAGCAGCTGCCGCGGGTGGTGGCGGGGGAGCTGGCGGAGGCTGCGGAGACGCTGGCCGCGGCCTTCGAGCGGGTGGCCGGCGAGCAGTGGCTGCGGATCGGGAGCCGCTCCGACGGGGCGCGGTTCACGGTCGAGTCGTTCTCCCGGTACCTGATCCACGACCCGGTGCACCACCTGTGCGACGTGACGGGCGAGCGGGTCTGAGACCCTCCGAGGGTCGCGCGGGGCGCGAGGTCACCAGCCGGAGGCCTCGCGCAGCATGGTGCGGCGCAGTCGTCCGGCGACGCTGGCGGCGTCGGTGCCGATGACGTCGGCGATCTCGGGGGCGGCGAGGCCGACGACGTAGTGCAGGATCGCCAGGTCGTCCTCGGCGGGGTGGCGGTCCGGGTCCGGCGACTCCCGCCGGGTGTGCTGGGCGACGGTGCCGCGCAGGATCTCCCAGGCGTGCGCGGTCGGGTTGGAGCTGCCCATCAACTCGCGCCAGTGCACCGCGATTTCGGCGAAGGCCTGTTGGACGGCGGTGGCCGCGTCGCTGCGCTCGGTCAGCCACACCCGGGCGTAGCTGAGGTACCGGGGGCGGTGGAGTTCGCAGAATGCGGTGAACTCCAGAGGTACGTCCTCCGGCTCGCCGGGCCCCGGGGGTGGCTCGGCGGAAGTCGTGTGACGGTTGGTCATCTCGTCTTCTCGGAAAGGGAGATGGGTCTTTGGCGGTCGATCATCTGTGCTCACTCTACGGTAGGCCCTCGGTGCGCTGGGTGACCAATCCGATGGAATGCCCGGAACCCGCCGCCGCCCGGCCGGTTCCGGTGACGACCGGGTGCGGAGCGGTGGTGGAGCGGCCGGGCGGCGGACCGGCGCGGGGCCGGCGGGGCGGTGCCGCGCAGTGGCGGGGGAGGCGTAGGTGCGAGCGCGTCGCAGCTGGTCAGGGGGTATAGGACGGCCATGACTGCAAGGCAGTTGATGTGCCACCGTAGGGCTTGTGACGGCTGACGTCCACGCCCCCGGCGCGAACCCGCGCCCGCACAACCACCCGCGCAACCGCGCTCACGATTACCGCGGCGATCAACGCGCCGAGGGGTGCGGACAGGGACGAGGGCGTCACCACGACCGCCCGTACGACCACACGCATGGCCGCATCCGGGGCCGCGTCCCGGGCCGTGGTCGGGGGCGGGGTCGCTGATCCGGGTGGTCCTGCGGTTGCCGGTCGCCCCCGTGCACATCGACCACGCCCCGGCGGCCGGAAGCTGGCTTCGGCGGCCGGGGCGAAGCGGACGGGCGAAGCGGGCGGCCGAAGCGGACGAGTGGTGCGGTCGCCCGCCGGGAGCTCGTCCGTCGGGAGGCTGTCCGTCAGGAGGTCGTCCCGGCCTCCGACGGGGAGAGCCGGTCGGGGGCGGTGTCCCGTTCGAGCTGGGCGGGGAAGGACTCGACGGCCCGTCGCCGGGCGGCCTGCGCGGCCGTGGCGGCTGCGGCCGCAGCCGCCGCAGCCGCTCCGGCGGCGGCCTCCTCGCGCTCGCACCGGTGTGCCGCACCGACGGCGTGCGCCCCGGTCGCGTGCGCCCCGGAGGCGTGCGAGCCAGGGCCGTGCGCCCCGGCCGCGTGCACCGCCGGAGTGTGTCCGCCGGTGGTGCCGTGTCCTCCGGGAGGCCGTCCCGTCGCGGCTCGTCGGCGTCGGCCGACCGCGGCCCGGGCGGCGTGTTCCTCGGCCGCCTGTCTGGCGGCCAGGTAGGCCTGTACCGCCGCCATGCCGTAGACCGGCTGGATGAGCTGGTGGCCTTTGAAGAACGGTCTGGCCGGGGCGAATCCGGCGGCGACGACCAGGTCGCGGATCTCTGCTATCTCGGCTTCACTGCGGGCGGTGAAGCGGACCTCCCAGCCCTTCTTGTACGTATGGCCCTTTTCGCCGCTCCGGCGGGCGGGGTCCGGGCGGCGGACGTATCCGGGCAGGCGGCCGAGGCGGAGCTGGGCCGCGCGGAGGCCGGCGGTCTCGTCACGTGACATGACGTAAGCCTAGGCAATCCTTGGGGTGGGATTGACGCCCGGAGGGTCCCTCGCCGTATGCCCTTGGTCACTCTGGGTCAGGCGACCAGGTCGGCGATCGTTTTCAATCAGATATGACAACTGTATGGGCGTCAATTACTCCAAATGAGTGAGGGTATGAGGACTTTAGTGCGGGCTGGTCCCGGTTTCGCGACGGTTGCGTAACAGTGCGTCAGGCTCCCGGTCGCGGGTCGCGGCGGTTGGGGATGGTGTCGGCATGAGCTACCGGATTCCCTCGCCTCCGCCGTCGCTGGAGGAGCTGGCGAAGCGTCAGCAGAACGTCGTCACCGCGAGTCAGCTGCGCGCCCGGGGCGTGCCGGCTCGTGTCGTCACCGAGCACTGCCGCCGGGGCGGCCCCTGGCGGCGGCTGCTGCCCAGGGTCTACCTGCTGCAGTCCGACGAGCCCACCCCGGAGCAGCGGATCTGGGCCGCGCTGCTGTACGCGGCGCAGAACGGTCGCGAGGAGGGCCGCCGCGAGGGCGCGGTGATCACCGGGGCGGCCGCGCTGGCGCTGTACGGCTTCGCGGCCGTGCCCCGACTGCCCGCGGTGACCGGGGTGGACGTCCTGGTGCCCCGCCAGCGTCGGCTGAAGGACGTCGGCGAGGTGCGGATCCGGCGCACCGAACGGGAGTTGGTGGCCCGCTCGGTGCACGGCCTGGCCTGTGCGCCGGTGGCCCGGGCGGTCGCGGACGCGCTCGGCGAGTGGACGGCGGACCCGGGGGCTCCGGCGCCGGTGCGCGCGGTGCTGCGGGAAGCCGTCTCCCGTGGCGAGAACGGCTGCACGGTACGCGAGTTGGCCGCCGAGCTGATCGAGTCCGGGCTGACCGACGAGCCCCGGGTGCGCGCCGCGCTGGACGAACTCCTCGCCGCCGAGCGGGACTCGGTGCTGGAGCGGGTCGGTCACCTGGTGGACGAGTGGCTGCTGCCGGTCCCGCTGAACGCCCCCGAGCTGCGGATGCGCCGCGGCACGTACATCGCCGTCCCGGACCTCTACTGGCCGGAGCGCGGCGTCGCGGTGGAGGTGGACTCGGACCTGCGCTGCGTCAGCGAGGGCGAGGCGGCCTGGGTGCGCGGCGGCCAGCACCGGATGGAGTACCTGGGCATCCGCGTGGTGTACGTCTCCGGGGCCCGGCTGGCCGCCGACCCGGACGCGGTCGGCGGCGAGCTGCGCGAGGCCCATCGGGTCGGCGGCACGGACGTGGTGGAGCTTCTGGTGGTCTGAACCTCCCGGTGCCGTCGGCGCGGCATCACGGGGCGTCAGGGGGCGTCAGGCGGGGGCGCTAGGAACGGACCACCGGTGTGCCGACCAGCTCGACCCCGGCCGCCCGCAGCTCCTCCAGCGCGGCGGCGGTGGTCTCCGCGGCCACCCCGGCGGTGAGGTCCAGCAGGACGCGGGTGGCGAAGCCCGCCCGGGCGGCGTCCAGCGCGGTCGCCCGGACGCAGTGGTCGGTGGCGATGCCCACCACGTCGACCTCGTCGACCTGCCGCTCGCGCAGCCACTCCACCGGACCGCGGTTGTTCTCGTCCAGCCCCTCGAAGCCGCTGTACGCCGCCGAGTGGGCGCCCTTCTCGAAGACCGCCTCGACCGCGCCGGAGATCACGGCGGGCGCGAAGTTCGGGTGGAAGCCCACGCCCTCGGTGCCGGCCACGCAGTGCGGCGGCCAGCTGTCGACGTAGTCCGGCTCGGTGGAGAAGTGCGCACCCGGGTCGATGTGGTGGTCGCGGGTGGCGAGGATGTGCTGGTAGCCGGGGGAGGATTCGGCGATCAGGTCGGTGATGGCGGCGGCCACCTCGGCGCCGCCGGTGACGGCCAGGCTGCCGCCCTCGCAGAAGTCGTTCTGAACGTCGACGACGATCAGTGCCCGGTGCATGGCTCGCATCCTCGGATGTCGGGGGCCCGCGGGAGGCGGCGCCCCGGTGGGGGAGCCCTCGGGAGTACTCGGCCCGGCGGTGCGGGGCTCGGGGGTTCTCGGGGAGCTCCGGGGAACTCTACGGCTGACTCTAGGGAGTGCCGCGCGGGGGCGGAAGTCCCGGGGCCGGCCCGGTGGCCGGACCCGGGGCCTCCGCGTGGCGACCGACTGACGACGGGCCGGGTCGGCGGACCGCGTCGGCCGGTGGGTCGTACGGGTCAGTGGGTCGGGTCGGGTCAGTGGGTCGTACGGTTCGGTGGGTCGTACGGGTCAGTGGGTCGGGTCGGTCGGCAGGACCAGCTCGGTCGGCAGCACCGGGTCGCCCTTGGAGAGCTGGGTGGCCGACAGGGGCAGCGCGGCCCGGGCGCGGATGTGCCGTTCGCGGGCGGCGCTCAGCGGCTCCCGGCCGACCGTCTCGCCGGCCCGGACCAGCGGCACCTGCACGAGGTGCGGCCGCAGCTCGTCCGGGACGGGCCCGGTGCCGACCACCTCGGCCTCGGCCACACCGTCGGCGTCGGGCCGGCGGGCGGCCCACTTGCGGCCGCCGATGCTGGTCTTGCCGCCCGCCGCGCGCTTGGCCACCGGCACCAGCGGCCCGCCGTCGGTCCCGGCCCGGGCGACCAGCTTGTAGACCATGGCGCAGGTCGGGTGCCCGCTGCCGGTGACCAGACTGGTGCCGACGCCGTAGCCGTCCACCGGGGCGGCGGCCAGGGCGGCGATCGCGTACTCGTCCAGGTCCGAGGTGACGATGATCCGGGTCTTCTCGGCGCCCAGTTCGTCCAGCTGGCGGCGGACCCGGTGGGCCAGCAGGGTGAGGTCGCCGGAGTCGATCCGGACGGCGCCCAGCTCGGGGCCGGCCACCTCGACCGCGGTGCGCACGGCCTCGCGCAGGTCGAAGGTGTCGACCAGCAGCGTGGTGCCCTTGCCCATCGAGGCGATCTGGGCGCGGAAGGCGTCCCGCTCGCTGTCGTGCACCAGGGTGAAGGCGTGCGCGGCGGTGCCGGTGGTCGGGATGCCGTGGGTGAAGCCGGCCTCCAGGTCGGAGGTGGCGGCGAACCCGGCCACGTAGGCGGCCCGGGCGGCGGCGACGGCGGCCTGCTCGTGGGCCCGGCGGGCGCCCATCTCGATCACCGGGCGGCCGCCGGCGGCGGCGGTCATCCGGGAGGCGGCGGCCGCGATCGCCGAGTCGTGGTTGAGGATCGACAGGATCACCGTCTCCAGGATCACCGCTTCGGCGAAGCTGCCCTCGACGGTGAGCAGCGGCGAGCCGGGGAAGTAGACCTCGCCCTCGGGGTAGCCCTGGATGTCCCCGCGGAAGCGGTAGTCGGCGAGGAAGCGCAGGGTGTCCTCGTCGACCACGCCCTGGCCGGCCAGCCAGTCGAGCTGGGCGGTGGAGAAGCGGAAGTTCTCGACGGCGTCGAGCACCCGGCCGGTGCCGGCCATGACGCCGTAGCGGCGGCCGCCGGGCAGGCGACGGGTGAACACCTCGAAGACGGAGTGGCGGTGCGCGGCCCCGCTGCGCAGGGCGGCCTGCAGCATGGTGAGCTCGTAGCGGTCGGTGAGTAGCGCGGTCGAGCCGGCCGCGCGCACTGAAGTGGCGTCCATGCGGATGATGCTACTACCACTTAGCGTCAGAGTGACGATTTCTCGGAGTGATTCGTCGGCGGGCCCCCCGGGCGCCCGGGATCCGGTGCCGAGGGTCGGCCCCGACGCGCCCTTCGGCTCGGGCCGGTGGGCCGGGTCGGAATCGCCCGGGTGTCCCCCGGATGGCAGCATGGGGCTTGAGGAGTAACGGACGAGTGTGCAGCGAGGAGGACCCGGCGTGAGTGTCGCGCCCGCGGAGATCGAGCGCCCTGAGGTCGAAGGGCTGCCGGTGGCAGAGCCGGACACGCCCTGGGTGACCATCGTGCACAACGACGCGGTCAACCTGATGAGCTACGTCCAGTACGTCTTCCAGGCCTACTTCGGCTATCCGAAGGACAAGGCCCGGAAGCTGATGATGGACGTCCACACCAAGGGGCGGGCGGTGGTCTCCAGCGGTTCCCGCGAGGAGATGGAGCGCGACGTCCAGGCGATGCACGGCTACGGCCTCTGGGCGACGCTGCAGCACGACTGACGCCGCAGCATCACCGGCGCTGCGGCACGACCGGCGCTGCGGCGCGACTGGAGCCGGACCGCCGGCCGGATGACCGAAGACGACGAAGACGGGCTGACCGATACAGATGGCTGGGTTGTTCGAGAGCACCGGCGGTGGCGGCGCGACGATCGCGCTGGACGAGTGGGAGGCCTCCATCCTCCGCTCGCTGGAAGTGCAGTTGCTGGAGCTGATCGGCCCCGGCCCGGGCGGGGAGGGCGGTGACCCGCTGGCCGCGCTGTTCGCCGAGGGGCCGACCGAGGCGCCCGCCGACCCGGTGCTGGCCCGGTTCTTCCCGGACGCCTACGGGGACCCGGAGAAGCCGGACGACGACGAGGCCACGGCCGCGTCCGGGGAGTTCCGCCGCTTCACCGAGCTGGACCTGCGGGCCCGCAAGCGGGGCGACGCGCTGTTCGTCATCCGGGCGCTGGACGGCCTCGGCGGCGACGGGGTGCTCAAGCTGGGCACCCCCGACTGCCCGCGCTGGCTGGGTGCGCTGAACGACCTGCGGCTGGCCCTCGGCGTCCGGCTGGAGGTCACCGAGGGCGAGGAGGAGGGCCTCTACGCGCTGCCGGACGGCGACGAGCGCAAGCCGCTGGTGATGGCGTACCTGTGGCTGGGGGCGCTGCAGGAGTCGCTGCTGGAGGCGATGGCCGACTGAGCGGCGTCGGCCGGGCGAACGGGCCGGGCCGCGTGGGGTAGGGCCGAGTGGGCAGGGCCCGGTCGGGTGAGCAGAGTCCCGGACAAGTGAACAGGGCCTGAACTCAAGGCAATTCCTGCGTGAACGTGGAGCGGCTCGGTCCGCTCCCGTTCGCGCTTCCGGGGCAAGCCTGCCCGGTTTCGGGCAAGCCCAGGCGGTTTCGTCCAGCATGTGGACGATTCGCTGGGTCCTTTCCATGCAAAATAGGACAAACCCTGACAGGTCATGCTCAAATATCGCTCAGATGGGCACCGCTGTCCGGACGTCGCGTGGTACGACTTCTCCACCCCCGAGACGACCAGGACGGTGCATCATGGCCGAGAAGTTGTCCGACCATGTGGTCGAGACCAAGCCGGACGAGGAGGGCTACGAGCGGGGACTCGGCAGCCGCCAGATCCAGATGATCGCGATCGGCGGAGCGATCGGCACCGGCCTCTTCCTCGGCGCCGGCACCGCGATCTCCAAGTCCGGCCCGAGCCTGATCCTCTCCTACGCCATCGCCGGCCTGGTGATCTTCGTGATCATGCGCGCCCTCGGTGAACTCCTCACCTACCGTCCGGTCTCCGGCAGCTTCGCCGAGTACGCGCGGGAGTTCCTCGGCCCCTTCGCCGGCTACGTGACCGGCTGGACGTACTGGCTGTTCTGGGTCGTCACCGGCATGGCCGAGACCACCGCCGCCGCCGTGTACGTGAAGTTCTGGGCACCCGGCATACCCCAGTGGACCAGCGCGCTGACCTTCCTGGTCGTCCTCTACGCGGCCAACCTGATCTCGGTGAAGCTGTTCGGCGAGATCGAGTTCTGGTTCTCCATGGTCAAGGTCACCGCCATCATCGGCATGATCCTGATCGGCGTCGGGGTGCTCACCCTCGGCTTCAGCAAGGCCGGTGACACCGCGTCGATCACCCACCTGTGGCAGGACGGCGGCTTCTTCCCCAAGGGCATCGGCTCCACCGTGATGACCCTTCAGATCGTCATGTTCGCCTACCTGGGCGTCGAACTCGTCGGCGTCACCGCGGGCGAGAGCGAGAACCCCGAGAAGACCCTCCCGCGCGCCATCAACACCCTGCCCTGGCGCATCGCGCTGTTCTACATCGGCGCCCTGGTCGTCATCCTCTCGCTCGTGCCGTGGACCGAATTCCAGCCCGGCGTCAGCCCGTTCGTCGCCGCCTTCGGCAAGATCGGCATCCCGGCGGCGGCCGGCATCATCAACTTCGTGGTGCTCACCGCCGCGCTCTCCTCCTGCAACTCCGGGATGTACTCCACCGGCCGCATGCTGCGCGACCTCGCCCTGCGCGGACAGGCCCCCGGGCAGCTCACCAAGCTCAACTCCCGCCGCACCCCGGCCTTCGCGATCACCGTCTCCAGCCTGCTGATGGGCATCGGCGTGGTGCTCAACTACCTCGTCCCGGCACGGGCGTTCGAGTACATCACCTCGGTCGCCACGGTCTGCGGCCTGTGGACCTGGGCGATGATCCTGATCTCCCAGATCCGCTACCGGAAGGCCTGGAAGGCCGGCCACCTGCCCGCACCCTCCTTCAAGGCGCCCGGCGGCGCCTGGGTCAGCTGGGCCGCGCTCGCCTTCCTCGCCCTGGTCGTGGTGCTGATCGGCCTGGACGAGGACAACCGGATCTCGCTCTACGTCTTCCCGGGCTGGGCGCTGCTGTTGGTGATCGGCTACCGCTTCCTCCAGCGCCGCAACCCGCAGGCCGTCGACAACCCGCAGGCCGGCTGAACCCGCCCCTCGTACGGGCACCGGAACCGCCCCGCGGACACCCGTTGACCGCGCCTCGGACGCCCGGTGCCCGGGCCTCGGACGCCCCGGCGGACAGCCGCCGGGGCGTGGCTATCCTGACCGCATGCTGACCATCACCCGAGAACTCCGCGACCGGATCGTGGCCCACGCCCGCGCCGACCACCCGGACGAGGCCTGTGGCGTGGTCGCCGGGCCGGCCGGCAGCGGACGGCCCGAGCGGTTCATCCCGATGCTCAACGCCGCCCGCTCGCCCACCTTCTACGAGTTCGACTCGGGCGACCTGTTCAAGCTCTACCGCGAGATGGACGACCGCGACGAGGAGCCGGTGATCGTCTACCACTCGCACACCGCCACCGAGGCCTACCCCTCGCGCACCGACGTGAGCTACGCCTCAGAGCCGTTCGCCCACTACGTCCTGGTCTCCACCGCCGACGGCAACGGCGAGGGCGACCCCTACCAGTTCCGCTCGTTCCGCATCGTGGACGGCGAGATCACAGAGGAAGACGTCCAGGTCGTCGAGGCCTACCAGGCCTGACCGGCACCCACCCGGACGCGGCCCGCCGACCCCTCGCGAACGGTCGGCGGGCCCCTGTCGTCTCAGCACTGGGAACGGGAACATCCGGATCCCGAGACGGGCATGTCTAAGCGGGCCCGGGAATCTATACGATGAGCCCATGCGTTCCGTCGATGTGAGCAACCAGGCCCCGGGCACCCGCCTCGTGGCGCGCCTGCACATCGACCTGTGCCGGCACGCCGGCGCGATCTGTCCAGGCACGCCCGCGCGCTCGCGCTGAGAGCCGCCGCACCCCCACCCGGGCCCGCCGCTCCCGCGGCGGCGCCGAGCCCCGGGCACCCGTCCGCCCTGCCGCGCCCGCTGCGGCCCACCCACTCCACGACTCGCACAGGAGCGCACCCATGGCCATCGAGGTCCGCATCCCGACCATCCTCCGCACCTACACCGACGGCGCCAAGGCCGTCGAGGGCAACGGCAGCAACCTCGGGGAACTCTTCACCGACCTCGACGCCCGCCACCCGGGCATCGCCGCCCGCCTGCTGGACGGCGGCGAGCTGCGCCGCTTCGTCAACGTCTACCTGAACGACGAGGACGTCCGCTTCCTGGAGGGCATCTCCACCGCCCTCGCCGACGGCGACAGCGTCACCATCCTGCCCGCCGTGGCCGGCGGCGCCCGCTGATCCCGGTTACCCCGCCGACCTCCCGGTTCCCCCGCCACCGGCGGGGGAACCACCCCTCGTGACCCTCACCGCCGTGTGACCCTCACCGCCGTGGCCGGAGGCCTCCCTTGCGTTACGACAGTCCGCTCGAAGCCGTCGGCAACACCCCGCTGGTCCGCCTGCCGCGGCTGTCCGCCGCCGTCCCCGGCAACACCGAGGGCCTGGTCACCCTCTGGGCCAAGCTGGAGGACCGCAACCCGACCGGCTCGATCAAGGACCGTCCGGCGCTGCACATGATCGAGCGCGCCGAGGCCGACGGCCGGCTCACCCCGGGCTGCACCATCCTCGAGCCCACCAGCGGCAACACCGGCATCTCGCTCGCCATGGCCGCCAAGCTCAAGGGCTACCGGATGGTCTGCGTGATGCCCGAGAACACCAGCGAGGAACGGCGCGAACTGCTCCGCATGTGGGGCGCCGAGATCATCCCCTCCCCGGCCGCCGGCGGCTCCAACACCGCCGTCCGGATCGCCAAGGAGATCGCCGCCGAGCACCCCGACTGGGTGATGCTCTACCAGTACGGCAACCCCGACAACGCGGGCGCCCACTACACCGGCACCGGCCCCGAGATCCTCGCCGACCTGCCGACCGTCACCCACTTCGTGGCCGGCCTCGGCACCACCGGCACCCTGATGGGCGTCGGCCGCTACCTGCGCGAGAAGGTCCCCGGCGTGAAGATCGTCGCCGCCGAACCGCGCTACGACGACCTGGTGTACGGGCTGCGCAACCTCGACGAGGGCTTCGTCCCCGAGCTGTACGACGCCGAGGTGCTCACCACCCGCTTCTCGGTCGGCTCCGCCGACGCCGTCCGCCGCACCCGCGAACTCCTGCAGCAGGAGGGCATCTTCGCGGGCGTCTCCACCGGCGCCATCCTGCACGCGGCGATCGGTGTCGGCCGCAAGGCCGCGGCCGCGGGGGAGCGCGCGGACATCGTCTTCGTGGTCGCCGACGGCGGCTGGAAGTACCTGTCCACCGGCATCTACACCGCCGAGTCCACCGAGGCGGCGGTCGAGGCGCTGCAGGGCCAGCTCTGGGCGTAGCCCGCTCGCGGGCCCGCCTCGGGGCAGGCCCTAGTTCAGCACCTGCTGCGCCCGGGCCCACACCTGCCGGTCCACCGTGCCGGCCCGGCGGCGGAAGGCCGACAGTGGCACCTCGCGCAGCTCGTCGGTCTCCAGCCAGCTGACCCGGCCCTGCCGGTCGCCCACCGAACCGGGCGGCAGCGGCAGTACGCCCGGGCGCTCGGCGTGGTGCTTGCTGGTGATCTTCGCGACGGTGGCGGTCCGGGCGTTCACCCGCAGCACCAGGCACGGGCGGTCCTTCGACCCGGGGCCGTCCTCGAACGGCACCTCCGCCCACCAGATCTCCTGCGGCTCCGGGCGGGCCCTGGTGCTCGGGCGCGGACGCGGGCCGGTCGGCCCCGCCGGGCGCGGGGCCGGGCGGGTGCGCCGTGCCATCAGTGCCACGACCGCCGCCACCAGCGCGACGCCGGCCACCGCCAGGACGACCCAGGTACCAGTCATGCCGTTCATGCGGCGAACCGTACCGGGCCGGGGGCGGACGCCACCACCGTGTCGGCTGTGACAGTTGAGTATTTGTCCGCGCGTTGCTCCCGGTTCGTCACGAAACCGCCACTGTGCCCGTTCCGCGCCGTACGTCCGGCTCGCGCCCGGACAGGCTGCGTCACGAACGTCCGCCCCCGCCCCCCGGAGGTGCCTCGTGAGTGAGCGCAGCGAGCGAACAACCGGACGGTGCGCATGAGCCGTAGCGCCGAACCGTGGTCCTACGCCGAGATCGCCCGCCACATCAACGTCCAGCCCGAGACCGTCCGCAACTACCGGCGGCACGGTCTGCTGCCCGACCCGGACGTGACCGACGCCAACGGCCACCCCCGCTGGTACCCCGACACCATCCGCGCCTGGGCCCGCAACCGCCCCCGGCGCCGCTGATCCCCACCCACACCCCCGCCCCTGCCCCCACCTCCGCTCCCGCCCCCGGTCCCGTCCCCGGCGTTCTGGTGATTCCAGCCACAGCCCGGCACGGGGACGGGGGCAAAGTGCCGCTCCACCCTTACCCTCGACACACCAACGCAGTGCTACCGGCCGGTCCACCGGCCCGGCCTGCCGTTTTCCATGCCGTTTTCCAACAGCAGCCAGGACGTGTCGGGGTGGAGGGGCTCGGATGAAACTGACCGTGGTGGGGTGCTCGGGGAGCTTCCCGTCCGCCGACTCGCCCTGCTCCAGCTACCTGGTCGAGGCGGAGGGCTACCGCGTCGTCCTCGACCTCGGCAACGGAGCCCTCGGCGCCCTGCAGAAGTACACCGGCCTCTACGACGTCGACGCCGTCCTGCTCAGCCACCTGCACGCCGACCACTGCGTCGACCTGTGCGCCTACTGGGTGGCCCGCAACTACCGCGCCGAGGGCTGCCCCGAACTGCTCCCCGTGTACGGCCCGGCCGGCACCGCCGAGCGGCTCGCCCGTGCCTACGACATGCCGGAGAACCCGGGCATGAAGGAGGTCTTCGAGTTCCGCACCCTCACCCCCGGCAGCTTCGACCTCGGCCCGTTCCGGATCGACGTCGCCCAGGTCAACCACCCCGTCGACGCCTTCGCCTTCCGCCTCGAACACGGCGGCCGCTCGCTCGTCTACAGCGGCGACACCGGCGAGAGCGCCGAACTCGTCGAACTCGCGCGCGACACCGACCTCTTCCTCTGCGAGGCCGCGTACATCGACGGCCGCGACACCTACCAGGCCGTCCACCTCAACGGCCGCGAAGCCGGCGAGCACGCCACCGCCGCCGGTGCCCGCCGGCTCGTCCTCACCCACATCCCCCCCTGGACCGACGCCGAGCACAACCGCCGCGACGCGGCCGCCGCCTACACCGGCCCGGTCGACATCGCCCGCGCCGGCGCGGTGTACGAGATCTGACCGGGCCGCCCCGCCCCGCCGGGGCCCGTCCGGTGCCGGGGCCCGTTCGCTGCCGGGACCCGTACGGTGTCGCGGCCGACCCCGGTCAGAGCACCGGCGTCAGCCAGTGCCGGTAGCGCGGGTCGGCGCCCGTCACGGCCGCCTGGTACGCCTCCCGCAACCGGACGGTGACCGGGCCGGGAGACTCGGGGAGCGCACGGTCGTCCAGGGCACGGACCGGGATGACGCCCGCCGCCGTGCCGCAGACGAAGAGCTCGTCCGCCGCGTAGAGATCCGAGCGCAGCAGGCCCTCCACGCGGACCTCCACCCCCAGGTCGCGGGCCAGGGTCAGCACCGTGTCCTGGGTGATGCCCTCCAGAGCGCCCGCGCTCGACGGAGGCGTGCGCAGCACCCCGTCCCGCACGGTGAACACGTTCTCCCCGGTGCACTCGCTCACCGTGCCGTCCGGACCGAGCAGCAGCGCCTCGTCGTAGCCCGCGTCATTCGCCTCCCGACGGGCGAGCACCGAGTTCAGGTACGGGCCGGTGGCCTTCGCCGCGGGCGGCACCGCGTTCGGGTCGTTCCGCCGCCAGCTGCTCGTCTTCAACGTGATCCCGCCCTCCGCGGGCGGGAGTTGGCCCAGCCACTCCCAGCTCGCGATCGACACGGTGACCGGCGACGCCCGCATGTCGATGCCCATCGAGCCGTACCCGAGGAACGCGAAGTGCCGCAGGTAGCACTCTCGGTGGCCGTTGGCGCGCACCAGGTCCACCGTCGCCTTCGTCAAGTCGGCGAGATCGTACGGGAGTTCCATCCGGATCATCCGGGCACTGCGGTCCAGCCGGCGCAGGTGCTCGGACAGCCGGAACACCGCCGGACCGTCCGCCGTGGCGAACACCCGGGTGCCCTCCAACACCCCCGTGCCGTAGTGCAGGCCGTGCGTGAGGACGTGCACCCGGGCCTCCCGCCAGGGCACCAGGGAGCCGTCCAACCAGATCGTCGAAGCTTCGGGAAGAGCCATGCCGCACATCCTGCGCGCCACCGCACCGCAGGTCAGCCCACCCGGGCCGACCGGAACCGGCCATGACCGGGAGCGGAAGACCCGTCCCGCAACGCGGACTCCGCCGGGGCCGCCCGGGCCCGCGGGCCGACGGCGACCGCGCCGTCTCGCGGAGCGGAAACCCCCGACCGGCCCCGCCCCACCCGCACTAGGCTGCGCCCGATGGAGAGCACCACCGGCACCGACGCCACCCGGCTCTACGCCCGCCTGCTCGCCGAACCCGGCCACCCGCCCGAGGCACTCGGCCTCGACTGGGACGCCCCCCGGCTCGCCGCCGCCACCACAGAACTGCACACCCTCGGGCTGCTCCAGCCGGCCGCCGCCCCCGACACGGCCCCCACCGGCACCGCCGTCTCGGTCGACACCGCCGTCCGCCAGCTCCTGCTCGACGCCGATACCCAGGTCACCGCCCTCGTCGCCGCCCTGCGTCACGCCCGCGAATCCGTCGACCGGCTGCACACCGGCTACCTGCCCGTCCAACAGCGCCACCGCACCGGAACCGGTAGCGGAACCGGCACCGGCCTCGAACTCGTCCGCGGCGCCGACCGGATCGCCGCCCTGCTCGAGGACGCCGCCCGCGGCGCCCGCACCGAAGCCCTCTCCCTGCGCCCCGGCCAGGACCTCTCCGGACCCGCCCTGGCCGGCAAACTCGCCCGCGAACGCCTCGCCCTCGCCCACGGCGCCGCCCTGCGCACCATCTACCCGGCCGCCGCGCTGCGCCGCCCGGCCGTGCTGGCGCACGTGCGGGAGCTGACCGGGGCCGGGGCCAGGATCAGGGCGGCGCACTCGCTGCCGCTCTGGCTGATCGTGGTGGACGCCCGGCTGGCGATCCTGCCGGCGCCCGGTTCGGGACCGGGCGGGGACGCTCCGGCCGCCGAGGCGGCGGTGGTGGTCCGCGAGCCGGCGCTGGTCGAACTGGTGGCGGAGCTGTTCGAGTACTTCTGGTCGGCGGCCTGGACGCCGCCGGAGCTCGGACCGGAGGAACGCGAGATGACCGATCGTCAACGCGCCGTGCTGCGACTGCTGGCGGCCGGGCTGACGGACGCGGCGATCGCCCGGAAGCTGGAGGTGTCGGAGCGCACGGTGCGCCGGCTGGTCGCCGAACTGACTGCCGGCCTGGGCGCGGAGAGCCGCTTCCAGGCCGGCGTGCACGCGGCCCGGCGCGGGTGGATCTAGGGCCGGCTCAGGGGGGCGTGAGGCACGAGGCGTTCACCGCCTCAGTTGACCAGGGCTTCCGTCGGTTCGTCCGCCGCCCTTTCCACGCGCTGGAACGCCAGGGCGTCCGGGTGCGCGAAGGGCCCCGCCCCGCCGCCGGGGGAGCGGGGGCGGGGGGGGGGCCTTCGGGAGGGGGGGAAAAGGGAGTTCAGCCCCTGTTGCGTCCTCTCTCTCTTCTTCATCCTC